>CAZPWN010000021.1:0-22422 GCA_964590475.1 uncultured bacterium
ACCTCCTCCACCACGGCGCGGGCCAGTTCGTCCATGTCCGCGCCCTCGCGGTAGAAGCGGTTGAGGAGCCGCGTGAGGGACTCCTCGGTGGCCACCGCCGGGCGGATCTCGCGGCCGGTGATCAGCTGGATGTCGTCGAGCGCGAACACGTGGCGCGGGTCCTTCATGGCCACTACCAGTACGTTCTCTTCGAGGCGGACGGGCATGGCGGTATAGCGCCTGGCGGTGGCTTCGGGCACGAGGCTCACGGCGTACGGGTCCACCCGCACGTTCTCCTCGATGAACTCGAAGCCCAGCTGCATGGCGAGGCTGCGCGCCAGCATGTCCGGGCTGATCTTGCCCGACTGGACCAGGGTGTCCTCCAGGCGGCCGCCGCCGGAGCGCTGCTTGTTGAGCGCCTCGTCGACGTCGCCCTGCGTGACGTAGCCCAGGTCAACGAGGATCTCGCCCAGCGGCTTGATGCGCCCAAGCTTGGCCTGCTCCTCGAGGGCGCGGCGCAGCTGCTCGCGCTTGAGGCGCTTGTTCTGCAGCAGCGTCTCGCCGAGCCGGCCCTGGTCGTGGGCGTACATGGCCTCGATGCGCTGCTCCACCTCGGCTAACGGCGCCACCACGAAGCCCACGTCGTTCTGCACGATGGACTCGATGTCCGCTATGCGCCTTGGGTCGGCCACGGCCACCACCAGCGCTCCGTTCTCCTCGCGGAACGGCACGGCGGAGAACTGCACGGCGTCGAGCCTAAGCAGGTACGCCCCCAGCTTCTCGGAGGGCGGTTCGGTGCTGAGGTCGGCTACGAACGGCACCTGGTACTGCTCCGCCAGCAGGCGGGTGAGCTGCTCTTCGGTAAGGCGGCCGCTCTGGACTAGGATGCGGCCCAGCATGACGCCGCTGGCCTGGTGCTCCTCGATGGCCTCAGCCAGGTCGCTGGCGGTGATGAGCCCCGACGCCACCGCGAGGTTGCCCAAACGCTGGCTGGCATCGACCTCCAGGTCCTGCGGCGGCTCGAGCCCGAGCTCCGGGTAGTAGGTGGCGATGCCCCACAGCATCTCCTTGTTGAGGGCCAGGTACGGCTCGACCAGGCAGCCCGAGGCGTCCTCCACCTCTTCGATGGCCAGGGCGTCGAGCGGATCGACGAACGCCACCCGCAGGCGGTCCTCGTCGAGAGCGAAGGGCAGGGCGCGCAGCTCGTTGGCGAGTTCGGCGGGAAGCTTCACCAGCGCGTCCGACATGACGTCCACGCGCGGGAGGTTCACTAGCGGCACGCCGATGGACTCCTCGATGGCGCGGGCTATGCGCTGCTCGGAGATGATGCCTAGATCGATGAGGATGTCGGCGAGGCGGCCCCCCACCTCGCTGTGTCTGGCTATGGCCTGCTGGAGGCCCTCGTCGGTTACGTACCCCCGCTCGAGTAGAACGGCGCCAAGGCGCTTATCGCCGATAGAGAGAACTGCCACGCTCACCTTTCTTTCAACACCAATCTTTCCAAGCGCCGAGCGAGGCGCGTATGCGGTAGCTTGCCTGGCGACAGCGGCTCTACCAGGATGGTCAACAGGCCGGCTTGACGGGCACCGAGGACGTCCGTGAAGAGCTGATCGCCGACCATGGCTGTCCTGCTGGGGTCGGCTCCGCCGAGCAGCCTGAGGCCACGCCGGAACGCGAGCGGGAACGGCTTGCCGGCCAACGAGAGTGCGGGTACCCCCAGGCTCGCTGCTATCTCGGCCACCCGGTTACGTGAACCGTTGGAGAGAATGGCGACCGGAACCCCCGCTTCACTCAGTGAGGCGAACCATCTCAGGATGGCCGGATCCAGGTCGGTGGCGCGCGCCGATAGTAACGTGTCGTCAACGTCCACGAGTAGGGCATCGATGCCCGCTTCCCTGAGGAGGGCTGGCGTGACCTCGTGCACCGACGACACACGCATGTGAGGGTGCAGCACGCGCGAAGTTTAGCACGGCGCCAACGAAGTCCTGGTATGAAACTTGATTCTTGCCGTGCGCAACGTGAACTAGCTCACGGCGGTTCTCACGCTACGGGCTGTCTCGCTTACCGAGATCAGCTGCCGTTGCCCGTTACGTGCTGTAGCGCCTGAAGCAGCAGCGGGGTGAACGCATCGGGATCGTCGATCCACGGGTAGTGGCCCGTCTCCACGATGCTCACTAGAGCGTCCGGCAGACGCTCGAGCGCCGCTTCCGCCTGCGTGGGGAAGGCCGTGCCGTCCTGGCGGCCCACCAGCACCACTACGGGCTGCTCGAGTTCCGGGAGTCGGGGCAGCTGATCGAGCGCCCACACTCCTACCGGTTCGTCCTCCTCGGCCGGACCTAGAAGCGCCGCCGCGTCCGAGTGCTCCAGGCGCAGCCGGGAGGAGGGGGAGGGGAACTGCAGGGCGTCGAAGAGGACCTTGGGGTTGACCAGGCCGAAGGCCTCGTCTACTAGCTGCGAGGGCTCGCCCAGCACGACGTCCCCATCATCAGCGTCCGGCTCGGCCGCGCCGTCCTCGCCGCTGGAGAGCCTCACTGCCGTCCTGTTCAGATCCCGCGCCAACAGGGGCATGGAGAGCCAGGGGTTCACCAGCACCAGCCCGCTCACCAGCTCCGGGAAGTCAAGCGCCACCTGCACCGCCACCAGCGCCCCGTAGCCGTGCGCCAGCAGAGCGGCGCGTTGCACCTCGAGGCCGCCCAGCACGGCAGCCACGTCGGAAGCCAGTACGCCTAAGTCGGATGAACCTCGGCCGTAACTCCGGCCGCCGCCGCGCTGGTCGGCGTAGATGACCTGGTACTGCTCCAGGTCGTCGCCGGCCAGGTCACGGAAGGAGTGGCTGTTGTAGCCGGGTCCCCCGTGCAGGTAGTAGACCACCTCGGCGTCCTCGGGACCGGCCCGCTCCACGTACAGGTCGGCGTCGGTTCGGGAGACGTTGAATGTGTCGTCCAGCCACTCGCTCATGCGTTCACTCTACGTTCCCGGCGCGCCCCTTGCGCGCGGCCTCTAGTCCGAAGAGCCGTTCGGCGTTCGCGTCCAGCACCGGCTCGAGTTCCGCCAGCGGCACTCCCCGTACGTCCGCGAGGACCTCCGCCGTGTGGCGTACCCAGGCCGGCACGTTGCGCTTGCCCCGGTTGGGCATGGGGGCCAAGTAGGGAGCGTCCGTCTCGACCAGTAGCCTGTCGGCGGGGATGACCTTGGCGAGTTCGCGCAGGTTCTCCGCGCTCCTGTAGGTGAGATTGCCCGCGAACGACACCATCCAACCCAGGCTCAGTCCCGCCTCGAGCAGGCCTTCGTCGCCGGAGAAGCAGTGGAGCACCCCGCGCCGGTGGCCCGCTGACAGGATGGCGTCGCGGGCCGAGCGGTGGGCCTCCGTCTGACCCTGCTTGTCCCGCACGTGCAGTATGAGCGCCTTGTCCGTGCGTCTGGCCAGGTCGGCCTGCCACTCGAAGGCAGCGGCTTGGGCCTCCGGCGTCTCGTCATCCCAGTAGCGGTCGAAGCCCGTCTCGCCGATGGCGACCACCAGCGGGTGAGCGGCGAGTTCCTCCACACCCGTGCGCGTGGCTTCGTCGCTGGCCCGCGAGGCGTCGTTGGGGTGCACCCCGACGGCCGCGTAGACGTTGTGGTGCCTCAACGCCGCGGCGAGCGCGGCCTGGCTGCGCTGCAGGTCCGTGCCGACCGTGACCATGGCGTGAAGCCCGGGGTCGGCTGCTGCGATGGGGTCCTCGCAGCGGTCCAGGTGGCAATGGCTATCTATCACTCATGAACCCTAGCCCGCAGCGCGCGTGGGCGCTGTGTGCCGCGGTGGGGCCGCGGGCGTCACGCTCCTGCTGGACGCACCGTATGCCGCCTGCCGGTCGTGACGGCCGAGTCAGAAACTCGTGAGAAGAATGTGAGACTTCTGTAATAAGGCCGCTGCTAGCTTGTGCCTCAGGTAAGCGGCGGAAAAGTAACCGCCAACGGTTCGAGGCCACCGGTACTAGGCCCCCCACCTGGAGACGACGAGATGGTGCACGAGCGACCGATGAGCGACAACATCCGCCACCTCAGCAACGAGGAGCTAAGCGAGATCATCGCCAGTTGTGAGTCCGCGATAAGCGACGGAACGGCGGGGATCGACGATTACGAGAAGTTCGTGCTCTGCCAGAAGGAGCTCGCCCATAGGACCTGGGCCTAAGTAACTGGCTCTTTTCTCACACCGACCGCGCGCCTCCCGCGCTTCACACGACTTTCACATGAGCGGCGTACTAACATCGGGGCATGTTCTCACGTTCGGGAGGATCACGCCGCGGTCTCGCGCCGCTCTGGGGGCGCCTGGGGCACGCCGCTAAGCTGCCGGTGGTTCGTAGAGGCGCCGTCATCGTGGTGGCCGCGACCTTACTCATGGCCGGCTGCGCACCGAGCACGGTGCGGGCCGACAACTCCGCCCGCAGCGCTCCGCGCACGGTGGCGGCCGTGGTCCCGGCGTCGCAACTGCACCAGACGGGCATGGCCTCCTGGTACGGGCCCGGCTTCGCCGGCAGGCTCACGGCCAACGGCGAGATCTTCGACCCCAGCCAGTTGACCGCCGCCCACAAGGAACTGCCTTTCAACACGCTGGTGCGCGTTACCAACCAGCGGAACATGCGCAGCGTCGTGGTGCGCATCAACGACCGTGGGCCGTTCAAGCCCGGCCGGATCGTGGACCTCTCGCGCGCCGGCGCCGAAGCCATCGGCATGGTCGGCTCGGGCGTGGCTCAGGTGACCCTCGAGGTCCTCACGCTGCCCGAGGGCGTGGTGCGGGTGGAGGCCGACGGCGGCCTCAGGGGGTTCGAGGTGGTGTCCCGCTTCCATCCCGTGGGCACCCTCCTGGCCCTGACCCCGCTGGAGGGCGGAGCCCCCCTGGTGGTGCGCGTGGTGTCGCAGACCTTGCCCATCGAGAGCCCCGCCGACATCCTGGTCGGTTACGAGCTGTACGCCTCGGTCGGCTCGCAGGCGCACCTGCACGTGAACTGACGAGAGAACCCGCCCGGTGACCAGCGTGTGTACCGCCGCCCCACCCGTTCCGAGAACCGAGATGGCCCCTTGAGCCTCAGCTGCTAGCGTCCGCGCCCACGTTCCGGCGCCTGACCCCGGCCGCTAGTTCCGCGGCCAGCTGAGTGAGACCCTCGCCACGCGCCAGCCGCTCCACCAACGCCGAGCCCACCACCACGCCGTCGGCCATCGAGGCTACCTGGGCCGCGCTCTCGCCGGTGGCCACGCCGAACCCAACCGCCACCGGCAGGCCGGATGCCTTCCGGGCGGCCTCCACCAGTTGGCCCACCGCTTTAGGCACGGAGTCGCGTGCCCCGGTGACGCCGGTAACTGAGACGGCGTAAACGAAACCCCTGCAGGCGGCGCCCACCAGTTCCAGGCGCTCCGGCGTCGAGGTGGGAGCCACTAGGAACACGGTGTCCAGGTCGTGTGACCGGGCGGCCTCGATGAGCGTAGGTCCCTCGTCGGGTGGCAGGTCGGGCAGTATGACGCCGTCGGCGCCCGCCTCCTTGGCCGCCTGCACGAACCCGGCATCGCCGCCGGGGAAGCAGAAGATGGGGTTGTAGTAGGTCATCAGCACCAGCGGCTTGTCGGTGGACTCGCGCAGGCGCCGCGTAAGTTCCAGTACGCGCTGCGTGGTCATGCCCGCGGCGATGGCGGCCTCACCCGCTCGCTGGATGGTGGGACCGTCGCCCAGGGGGTCCGAGAACGGCACCCCTATCTCCAGGGCGTCAGCGTGTTCCAGGACCTCGAGCGCGGCCTCCAGGAACCGCTCCTCGCTGGGGAATCCGGCCGTCAGGTAGGCGATGAAGGCCGCGCGATCCTCCTGCGCCGCCTGCTCGAACGTGCGTTGCAGGCGCCCGCTCACGCTGCCGCTCCCTTCAGCCGCAGCACTTCGGCCACGTCCTTGTCGCCCCGGCCGGAGAGGTTGACGACCAGCACCTGGGCGGGCGTCATGGTCGGCGCCAGCTCCAGCGCGTGGGCCACGGCGTGGGCGCTCTCGAGCGCCGGGATTATTCCCTCGCTCCGGGCCAGGCGCTCGAAGGCGGCGAGCGCCTGGGCGTCCGTTACGGCCACGTACTCCGCCACGCCCGCGTCGCGGTAGTAGGAGTGCTCGGGCCCAACGCCCGGGTAGTCCAGCCCCGCGCTCACGGAGTGGGGCGGCGAGATCTGGCCGCCCTCGTCGGACAGGAGGTACATGAGGGAGCCGTGCAGCACGCCGCGCTTGCCCGTGCTGATGCTGGCGGCATGCTGGCCGCTTCCCAGGCCGCGGCCGCCCGCTTCCACCCCGATCAGCCGCGGGCGGCCTTCCGCCGGCAGGTAGGCGTACGGGGCGAAGATGCCGATGGCGTTGCTGCCGCCACCCACGCAGGCCACCACGGCGTCGGGCACGCTCCGGCCCTCGGCGGCCTGCAGCTGCTCCATTGTCTCGAGGCCGATTATGCTCTGCAGGTCGCGCACCATCATGGGGTAGGGGTGAGGCCCCACCACGGAGCCGAGGACGTAGAAGGTGCTCTCCACGTTGGTGACCCAGTCGCGGATGGCCTCGTTGGTGGCGTCCTTCAGCGTGCGCGTGCCGCTCCGCACCGGCACGACCTCGGCACCTAGTAGCTGCATGCGGAAGACGTTGAGCTCCTGGCGCCGCACGTCCTCCTCGCCCATGTAGACCACGCAGTCCAGCCCGAAGAGGGCGGCGGCCGTGGCCGTGGCCACCCCGTGCTGTCCGGCGCCCGTCTCCGCGATCACGCGGCGCTTGCCCATCCGGCGGGCGAGGAGCGCCTGGCCCACGGTGTTGGTTATCTTGTGCGCTCCGGTGTGGTTCAGGTCCTCGCGCTTGAGGTAGATGCGGGCGCCGCCCAGCTCCTCGCTCAAGTTGCTGGCCAGGTAGAGCCTGCTGGGCCGGCCCACGTACTCCGCCAGCACGCGGCGGTACTCGTTCATGAAGTCGTCGTCGGCGCGCGCCGCGCGGTAGGCGCTCTCCAGTTCGTCGAGGGCGGGTATCAGCGTCTCGGGCACGTAGCGGCCGCCGTAGGGGCCGAAACGTCCGTGAACGTCGGGTAGGGGGTAACGCATGTGTTCTCCAGATCTGGCAGGTCAGGACTAGGTGTTGGTGGCCTCGTGAAGCGCGTGCTGTAGTCGCCACCAGCGCTGGTGGCGCCGCTTGAAGGCGCGCTTGGTCCTGCTGCGAGGTCTGGGTCGCATGGTCGCGAGTCTACGCCATCGAGCGGCGGTCCGCTCAAGGTCGTTAGCCGGAGCGGTAGTGGGCCAGCAGCTCGTAGGGCGTCAGCGGGGTTGGCCCCTCTATCAGGCCCAGGCCGTGCGCCAGCCTCCCCACCAGGCGCTCGGGCGCGAGGCCGGCGGCCCGCAGCTCCTGCAGGGTCTGGGAGCCGCGCCGCTTCGCGAGCCGCTTGCCGTCCTCGTCCAGCATCAGAGGAGCGTGCGCGAAGTCAGGCGGCTGGTGCCCGAGGGCCTCGTACAGCAGTAACTGCGCCCCGGTGCTCTGCAGCAGGTCGGCGCCGCGCACCACCTCGGTGATGCCCATGGCCGCGTCGTCCACCACCACGGCCAGCTGGTAAGCGAAGAGCCCGTCCGAGCGCCTGACGACGAAGTGACCGACCTCCCGCCGTACGTCCACGACCTGGGGCCCGGCGAGCGCGTCCACGAAGCGCACCTCGCGGTCGGGAACGGCGAAGCGGATGCTGGGGGCACGGCCCTCGGCCACCTTGCCGGGGGCCAGGCGCTCGCTGGCCCGCCGCTCCGCTTCGCCGTACACGGAGCCGCTGGGTCCGTGCGGCGCGGAGCCCACCTCGGCGAGTTCCTTGCGCGAGAGGTAGCAGGGGAAGGTGAGGTCGGCGGCCACCAACTTAGCGAGTGCCGCCTCGTACAGCTGGGAGCGTTGGCTCTGCAGGTAGGGCGCGTGCGGTCCGCCTACGTCCGGCCCCTCGTCCCAGTCGAGGCCCAGCCAGCGCAGCTCCTCTAAGTTCCCGAGAACGGCCTCCGGCCGGGTACGCGGGCCGTCCAGGTCCTCCACGCGCATGATGAAGGCGCCGCCGCGGGCCCTCGCCCGCAGCCAGGCCAGCAGGGCCGTGCGGGCGTTGCCCAGGTGCAGCCAGCCAGATGGGGAAGGGGCGAAGCGGCCCCTGTACGGCCGTTCGCCCCTTCCACTGGACTCGTTGCCCGCGCTAGCGTGGGCCCCGTCCACCTTCTATTACGCCTTGCCGGCCCGCTTCATGGCCTCCATCATGGCGCTGCCCATGTCGGAAGGGGTGATGGCCACCACCACGCCGGCCGACTCGAGCGCGGCGATCTTCTCGGCCGCGGTGCCCTGACCGCCCGAGATGATGGCGCCGGCGTGGCCCATGCGCTTGCCCGGAGGGGCGGTGGTGCCGGCGATGAACGACGCCACCGGCTTCTTCATGTTGGCCTTGATCCACTCGGCGGCCTCTTCCTCGGCGGTGCCGCCGATCTCGCCGATCATGATGACGCCCTCCGTGGCCGGGTCCTCGTTGAAGAGTTCTAGCGCGTCTACGAAGCTGGTGCCGTTGACGGGGTCGCCGCCGATGCCCACCGCGGTGGTCTGGCCCAGGCCGTTGTCCGTGAGCTGCTTGACCGCCTCGTAGGTGAGGGTGCCCGAGCGGCTCACGACGCCGATGCGGCCGGCCTGGTGGATGTAGCCGGGCATGATGCCTATCTTGCACTCGTGCGGGGTGATGACGCCGGGGCAGTTGGGGCCTACCAGGCGCGAGTCGCGGTCCGCCAGGTACTCCTTCACCTTCACCATGTCGTTGATGGGGATGCCCTCGGTGATGGTGATGATGAGGGGTATGCCCGCTTCGGCGGCTTCCATGATGGCGTCGGCCGCGAAGGGCGGCGGCACGAAGATGACGCTGGCGTTGGCGCCGGTGGCTTCCACCGCCTGGCGCACCGTGTCGAAGCTGGGCACGTCCACCGCGTAGGCGTCGGGGCGGCCGGGCACGCCGGAGTGGTCGGTCTCGCCCTCGAACCTGACGGACTGCCCGCCCTTGCCCGGGCGCACCGCGCCGACGACGTTGGTGCCGTACGCGATCGCCTTGTCGGTGTGGAACTTGCCCGCGTCGCCGAGGCCCTGAACGATGAGCTTGGTGTTCTTGCCTACGAGGACGCTCACTGGTTACCTCCAGCCAGTTCGACGATCTTGCGGGCGCCGTCCTTCATGTCGGAGGCGCTGACGACGTTGAGGCCCGACTCGTCGATGATCTTGCGGCCCAGCTCGACGTTGGTGCCTTCGAGGCGCACGACCAGCGGCACCTCGAGCCCGACCTGCTGAACGGCCGCGACCACGCCGTTGGCGATGGTGTCGCACTTCATGATGCCGCCGAAGATGTTGATGAAGATGCCCCTGACGTTGGGGTCGCGCGTGATGATCTTGAACGCGGCCGTCACGTTCTCGGTGGTGGCGCCGCCGCCCACGTCCAGGAAGTTGGCCGGCTCACCGCCGACCTCCTTGATGGTGTCCATGGTGGCCATGGCCAGTCCCGCCCCGTTCACGAGGCAGCCGATGGTGCCGTCGAGCTTGATGAACGAGAGACCGTACTTGCTGGCCTCCACCTCGGCGGGGTCCTCCTCGCTGAGGTCGCGCATCTCCTGCACGTCCTTGTGGCGGAAGAGCGCGTTGCCGTCGAAGCTCATCTTGCCGTCGAGCGCCATGACCTGCCCGCTCTTGGTGACCACCAGCGGGTTGATCTCGACCATGTCCGTGTCCATGTCCGTGGCCAGGTCGGCTATGGCCTTGATGAAGCGCGTGCCGTTCTTATGCGCGTCACCCTCCATTCCCAGATCGAAGGCCAGTCGGCGCGCCTGGAACGGCTGCAGGCCGAAGGAGCGGCCCACCGTCTCCTTCAGCACCTTCTCGGGCGTCTCGGCCGCTACCTCTTCGATGTCCATGCCGCCCTCGGTGGAGGCCATGACGATGTTGTGCGAGGTGGCGCGGTCCAGCACCACCGACACGTAGAGCTCCCGCTCTATGTCGATGCCCTGCTCGATGTAGAGCCGGTTGACCTGCTTGCCCTCCTCGCCGGTCTGGATGGTGACCAGGGTGGAGCCCAGCATCTGCCCGGCCAGCTCGCGCACCTTCGCTTCGGCCGCCTTGACGCCGCCTTCGATGCCGTCGGTGACGACGTTGACCCCGGCGACGTCGGGGTGCTCGACGAAGCGGCCCTTACCGCGACCGCCGGCGTGGATCTGCGACTTGACCACCACTACCGGGTTGCCGCTCTCCTCGATGAGGGGCCGCACGGCGGCGACCGCTTCCTCCACGCTGGTGACCATGCGGCCCAGAGGCACCGCGATGCCCCGTTGCTGCATGAGTACTTTGGCTTGATACTCGTGAATCTTCAAGACAGGAACCTCCCACGCCGGAAACGTTGGCGTGCAACCTTGCCAATGTACCGCGCGTGGCGCCGCCACTGGGCGTTCTCGCGACCCTGGGCCCGTACACGCCGGCCGCCCGCCCGCTCACCTGTGGCCGACCTCGCGGCCGCGCAGCGCACGGCCGCGCTAAGCTGCCGCCATGGTGAGAACCGCGCTACTGACGGTGCTCGAAGCCACCGGGGCCGAGAACCGGGGGGCCGAGAAGCAGGAGGACCTGGCCGCGCAGGCCGTGCGCCAGGTGTTGGTACCGGGTCCGTTCGTGGAGGTGGATTACCACACCGTGCCGGACGAGCAGGCCATGATCCGCGCCCGGCTGCGCCTCTGGGCCGAGTCCGGCAACGTCGACCTGGTGCTTACGTCAGGCGGGATCGGCCTGGGCCTTAAGGGGCGCACGCCGGAGGCCACCGCCGAAGTGATAGAGCGCTCGGTTCCCGGCTTGGCGGAGGCCATGCGTGCTGCACTCATGACCGAACACCCGCAGACCATGCTCACGCGGGGGCTGGCGGGCATCCGCCGCTCGACCCTCATCGTGAACCTGCCCGGCGACCCTGCCCAGGCTCGGATCGCGTTACAGACGGTGGTAGGGGTCCTGCCACGCGCCGTGCGCAGCCTGGGAGTCGCCGCCGACGTCACCAACTGAGCAAGCGGCCGGTTCCCGCGGCCGGGCGCGGCCCGTTCGTTACGCGCGCGACCCGTTCGGAGTGGCCGCGTGCGTGCTGCGCTGCGTTTAGGATGTGGCCCTAGTGACCATCTTCGCGTTCGCAGTCTTCCTGATCCTCTTCCTCATCGCGGCGGCCGGCGTCATCGTGCCGGTCCTGCCGGGCGTGCCCATAGCCGCTGTCGGCGCTCTGCTGGCCGCCTGGATCATGGGATTCGAGCGGTTCGGCGTGATGCCGCTCGTCTACGTGGGTGTGCTGGCCGTGCTGTCCCAGCTGGTGGACGTGGCGGGCACCTACCTGGGCTCCAAGGTGTACGGCGCGGGCCGGGCAGGCACGTGGGGCGGCGTCATCGGCTCCTTCTTCGGGCTCTTCCTCTTCCCGCCCTTCGGCTTCCTCTTGGGGGCCCTGGTGGGCGCGGTCGCGGCGGAGATGGTGACCGGTAGGAAGTTCGAGGAGGCGGTACGCTCCGGCATAGGTGCGTTCGTGGGTACCCTTGGGGGCACCGTGGCCAAGCTGGTGATCATGGTGGTCATCGGCGTGGTGGTGTTCCCGATATTCTTCGGCGGCTGAAGTCCGGGCCGCGTAGGAGCGTAAATGGATCCGATCTTCCTGCAAATCGGCCCCCTCGCCATCCGCTGGTACGGGCTGCTCATCGCCGCTGGCGTCCTCGTCGGCTCCATCTACGCCCTGCGTTACGCGGAGCGGCGCGGGCTGGACCCCGAGAAACTGCTCGACATGGCGGTCTGGCTGGTGGTGGCCGGCGTGGTCGGAGCCAGGCTGGTGTACGTGCTCACGAGCCCCTCCGCCTTCTTCGGCCCGGGCGGCAACCCCATCGACGCGTTCAAGATCTGGCAGGGCGGCGTGAGCATCCACGGCGGCGTGATCGGGGTGATGGTGGCCTGCTGGCTCTACTCCCGAGCGCACAAGCTCAACATGTGGGCGTACCTGGACGTCATGGCGCCCGTGGCCGGCTTCGGCATCATCGGCGGGCGCCTGGGCAACATAATGAACGGCACCGACACGGGCGGGCGCCTGACCAACTGGCCGATCGGCTTCACCTGGCCCGAGCCGGGCACGCAGACGTTCGGCGCGGTGGGGCGCTTCATCTTCGGACCCGATATATGGAGCGCCTTCCCGGGCGTCTGCTCGGACGGCTCCTACATCCCCCTCTGGCAGTGCACGGGCGAGATCGTGAGGGGGCCGGTGCACTTCACGCAGCTGTACGGGGTGTTCATCGGCGTGGCGGTGCTGCTCATAACCTTCTGGGCCCTCAACCGCACCACCAAGCCCGGCTACGCCTTCTGGCAGATGGTGCTCTGGTACTCGGTGCTCCGCGCCGTGTTCGAGGAGACGTTCCGCGACAACCCGCTCATGGTCAACGTCTACCTGGCCGATGGCCTGGACCAGCCCGGTATCGGCCTCTTCACGGTGACCCACGTGGCCAGCGTGCTGATAGTGGCGGCCGCCATCTACTTCCTCCAGCGCTCTAAGGCGCAGCCTGAACTGCCCGTCCCGGTGACCGCGGGCGGCCCCAACCATCCGCCCAGGGGCGCGGCCGCGAAGGCCGGCGGGGCCGCGCGCACCGGTAGCGCTCGCTCCAGGAAGGGCCGGCGATGAGCAAGGTAGCTGGCGCCGGCGAGGCGCCCCTGGCGGTGGTGGTGCTGGCCGCGGGAGAGGGCAAGCGCATGCGCTCCAACCTGGCCAAGACGCTCCACGAGGTGGCCGGCCGCCCGATCCTCGACCACGTGCTGCGCGCCGCCGAGCCGCTGAACGCCGAACGCACGGTGGTGCTCATCGGTGTGAACGGCGAGCAGGTGGCGGAGCGCTTCCGCGCGAGGCGCGGCGTGGAGTTCGTGACGCAGGACTTCACCACGGGCTACGGCACGGGCCACGCCCTGAGGGAGGCAGCCAAGGGCCTCAGCGACTTCACGGGCAACGTCATGGTGCTCAACGGCGACGGTCCGCTCCTGCGCACGGAGACGCTGGCGGCGCTGGCCGGCTCGCTCGACGGCCGGAGCGGCATGTCGCTGGTGACGAGTCACTTCTCGGACCCGACGGGCCTGGGCAGGATAGTGCGCGGGGCGAACGGGCGGCTAAGCGCCATAGTGGAGGAGAAGGATGCCACCGAGGAGCAGCTCGGGCTCACAGAGGTGAACCCGGGCGTGTACCTCTTCGACGCCACCGTCTTCGAACGCGCCAAGCAACTGACGAACGACAACGCTGCCGGCGAGTACTACATCACCGACCTGCCCCGCCTCTACCTGGCGGCCGGTGAAGCGGTGAACACCGTGTTGGTGGAAGACGAGACCGAGCTTCTGGGCGTGAACGACAAGACGCAGCTGGCGCAGGCGGAGCAGGTCATGCGGGAGCGCGTGAGGCGGCACTGGCTCATGCGCGGCGTGACGATGCTGGACCCCGGCAGCACCTTCATCGACGACACGGTCGAGATCGGCCTGGACGTGGTGCTCGAGCAGGGCGTGTGCCTGCGGGGCTCCACTACGATCGGTGACCGCGCGCGGATCGGCGCCTACAGCGTCCTCACGGACCAGCCCGTGGCCGAGGGCGACCAGGTGGCACCTCTGAGCCGGCTGGGCGGGTAGGGCCGGACGACGGCCCGCCCCCGGCCGGAGTTGATACACTCTGCAGCGCATGTCGCTGCTACGTAAACCACCCGCACTACTGGCGCTGGAGGACGGCACCGTGTACTACGGTTACGCCTTCGGTGCCAGCGGCCAGAACGTCGGCGAGGTCGTGTTCAA
This sequence comes from uncultured bacterium, assembly GCA_964590475.1. Taxonomy (GTDB): domain Bacteria; phylum Deinococcota; class Deinococci; order Deinococcales; family Trueperaceae; genus JAAYYF01. The sequence goes on from CAZPWN010000021.1 coordinate 13,814, forward strand.
CACGTCCATGACCGGCTACCAGGAGATCCTCACCGACCCCAGCTACAACGGGCAGATCGTCATGATGACGTACCCTCACATCGGCAACTACGGCGTGAGCGTGTACGACATGGAGTCCAACAAGCCCTACGCGCGGGGCCTCATCGTGCGGGAGTTCAGCCGCGTGGCCTCCAACCACCGCGCCAACCAGGACATACAGGCGTTCATGGAGCAGCACGGAATCGTCGGCATCGAGGGCATCGACACGCGGGCGCTGACCCGCAGACTCCGGACGGGTGGGGTCGTGAAGGGCGTCATCTACCAGGGCGCCAAGGACGACGGACTCGAGCGGGAGCTGGTGCGGCAAGCGCGCGAGCACGAGGACATCGATGGGCGCGACATGACTCCCGAGGTCAGCACGGCGCTGCCGTACGCCAGGCCGACGTTCCAGGATCACCCCCGCGTGGTGCTGGTTGACTTCGGCATCAAGCACTCGATCATGTACAAGCTCGAGCAGGCGGGTGCGGAGGTGATCGTGGTGCCGGCACGCACCACGCCGGCGCAGATCATGGCGCTCAACCCGTACGGGCTGGTGCTGTCCAACGGTCCGGGCGACCCGGCCGGCCCCCGCTACGCGCACGACACCGTGTGGCAGATGCTGGGGCTCCTGCCCACCTTCGGCATCTGCCTGGGGCATCAGCTGCTGGGCCTGGCGGTGGGCGGCAGGACCTACAAGCTGGCGTTCGGGCACCACGGCGCCACCACCCCGGTGAAGAACCTCGTCACCGGCGGCGTGGAGATAACCGCGCAGAACCACAACTACGTGGTGGACCTGGATTCCATACCGGGCGGGCAGTTCATGGCCACCCACGTGAACCTGAACGACGGCACTTTGGAGGGCATGGCCCACAAGCGCTACCCCGTGTTCAGCGTGCAGTACCACCCCGAGGCCAGCCCGGGACCGCACGACTCGTCTTACATGTTCGACCGGTTCATCGAAGAGGTGAACGCCTTCGAGGGCGCCACCGCGCTCCCGGCGGCCCGCACCAGCGTCTGAGCTGGGGCCCGCCGCTCATGAGCGTGAGCTACTGGCCGCCCGCACGAGCGTCCGAGCAACCGGCGGCGCCCAGCGGCGTCCAATTCAGGGGTCAGCCGTAGAGTTCGTCGCTGTCGAGCCAGAGGGTGGTGGGCCCGTCGTTGACCAGCTCCACTTCCATCATGGCGCCGAAGCGCCCGGTCTCCACGTGCACGCCCAGGTCCGTCAGTGCCTGGCAGAAGCGCTCGTAGAGAGGCTCGGCCACCTCGGGCCGGGCGGCGTAACTGAAGCCGGGCCGGTTGCCGTCCCTCACGCTGCCGTAGAGCGTGAACTGGCTAACCACCAGGCAGCTGCCTTCCACCGTCTTCAAGTCCAGGTTCATCTTGCCCGCGGCATCCTCGAAGACGCGGAGCTTGGCGATCTTCTGGGCCAGCTTGTCGGCCAGCTCCTCGGTGTCGTCCGGCTTGACGCCCAGTAGGACGACGTAGCCGCGGCCGACCGACCCGACGGTCTCGCCGTCCACGCGGACCTCGGCGCGGCTCACGCGCTGAACCAGCGCCCTCATCCGAGCGTGGAGCCGGCGGAGGGTAGGGCCACGGCGCCCTCGGCCGCGCCGTCCAGCTCGGCCAGACGCTTCTCCCCCTCCTCGAGCGCCGCCCGCACACCGCGCAGCGCGTGCCACAGTTCCTCTCGCTCGGACTCGTCCAGGTTGCCCAGCGTCTTCTCCTGCAGCATCTCCAGCAGGCCGAGGCTGCGCCTGGCTGCCTTCACGCCTTCCAGACCCTGACGGCGCGCGTTGCGAAGCGGGCTGGTGTCGTCGCCCAGCGCCGTCTCGGCCGAGGCCTGCAGAGCGTGCACGAGGCCGACGAAGCGGACGGAGGCGTCGTAGCTGGCGCGCGCCGCCTTGGTATCCGTGCTCTGCTCGTCCGGCATCAGAAGAGCCCGCCCTGTTCGGAGGTGTCTATGTGCATGGTGGGGTCCTTGGGGGGCAGTTCGTCGAGCGCCCGTTTGAGTTCCTTCATGTCGTTCCACATTAGCCATTTGGGCGCGCCGCGTTCCCGGCTGGGGTTACGTAGCAGGTAGGCGGGATGGAAGAGGGGGAAGACCTTGATGCCGTGCCACTCGTACCAGCGGCCGTGGGTCTGGGTGATGCCCTCTTTGGTGCCCAGGAACCACTGCGTCGGCACGTTGCCGAGCGGAGCTATTATCTGGGGTTTGATCAGCTGGATCTGTTCCAGCAAGATCGGCTCGCTGGCCTTCACCTCGTCGGGTTTGGGGTTCCGGTTGCCGGGCGGGCGGAACTTGACGATGTTGGTTATGTAGACAGCGTCGCGCTCCAGCCCCACGGAGGCCAGCACCTTGTCCAGCAGCTGTCCCGCGCGGCCCACGAACGGCTCGCCGCTCAGGTCCTCGTCTTCGCCCGGGGCTTCGCCCACGAACATCAGATCGGCGTCCGGGTCGCCGACGCCGAACACCAGGTTGTCGGAAAGTTCAGCGAGCGCCGCCGGCTTGTCGGCCGCACGGCGCTCGAGGTCTATCAAGCTCACGGTGAGAGTCATACCACGGAGCGTGTGGGCCGACGCGCCGCGTGGGCGCGGCGGCTCAGGCCGTGGCGCCTTCTTGCGGGCGCGCTGCCGAGGGGCGGCGGCTGCGGACTTCGCGCCTGATCTTGGGCTCCAAGCCGATCATCAGGAAGAAGTTCTCCAGGGCGTTCTCCCGGCCCTTGATCTCCGTGTGGGCGTCGTCCTGGGAGCCCGTTACGAACGGCAGCTCCTCGTAGGCCTTGAGCGCCTCCTTGGCGACCTCCGACGGGCCTTTGGTCTCGGCTACCTCGGTGAGGTACGCGTAGACGCTGCGGCGCGCCTCGGCGTGGCGCTTGAACGCATCCGGGTTGTCGGTTTCTTCGGCGCGCAGCAGGTCCTGGCGTGCGATGCGGCGGTAGTGCTTCAGTCCGCGCTTGATCTCCTCCGAGGTGAGAACGACCTTCACGTCCATGTCCGCTCCTTCCGGGGCCGTGAACGGTCACAACGCTGGTGCCGCCGTAGGCCCGCTCTTAGGCGTAGTGGGTCACGCACGGCGGCCCCGCACGGGCCGACGCCGGCTGCGCCGGTCGACCCGTGCGGGGCCGCGAGCCTCACGCTTGGATGCTCCTGCGAGGTATGGGCAGTTCTAGTTCGTTGTCGTCTTCCAGCAGATCCGCGGCGTAGCGCGTAAGCGCGTCCAGTTCCGCATCGTCCGAGCGGTAGCCGCAGGCGGGGCATTCCAGCTCCTCGAAGCCTTCGCGGTACCTGAAGGTCACGGTGTCCGTGTTGCCACAGCTGGGGCACTCCTTGCCTTCACGGAAGCCTTCGGCATCGATTTCGTACTTCACAGCACCTAACTCCTGACCGGCGCCACGGGCGTCTGCTGGGCCCAGCATAAACCGGCAAGATGCGAGTTGGGTGTGCGCTGTCATGCCCTTGACCGGGGTAGCCGGGCCCGGCTACGTGCCCACATCTACGTCAGGTGGCCACCGTGCGCGAGGCCGCCTCCAGCAGCTCCCGCGCGTGCTGCAAAGAGACGTCGGTGACCGTGCCGGAGAGCATGCGGGCCAGCTCCTCGGGGCGCTCCGACTGCTGCACCCTGCGCACCTGGGTCACCGTGCGGCCGGCCGACTGGCGCTTCTCCACCACGAAGTGCGCCCCCGCGTACGCCGCCACCTGCGCCAGGTGGGTGACGACCAAGACCTGGTGCTCGTCGGCCAGCCGCGCCAGCAGGCGCGCGACGTGGTTGGCGGTGGCGCCGCCCACGCCCGCGTCTACCTCGTCGAAGGCCAGGGTGGGGACGTCCGAGCCCGTCACCAGGTTGAGTGCCAGCATGATGCGCGAGAGTTCGCCGCCCGAAGCCACGGAGCTGACCGGTTGGCTCGCCTCGCCGGCGTTGGCCGAGAAGAGGAAGGTGACCTGGTCGGAACCGTGCCGCTGCCGCCTTGGGGTGCGGCCGACCTGCACCTCGAAACGTGCCTGGGGCATGCCCAGCTGGTGGAGGAGAGGCTCCACCTCGGCAGCCAGCGTGCTGGCCGCGGCCTGGCGGGCTGCGCTCAGCTCCGTGCTGAGTGCAGCCAGGGTCTCTTCGAGCGCCGCCGCCTCCGCTACCAGTTGGTCGATCTCGGTGTCCGCTCCCTGCAGCTCGGCCCGTTCAGTTGCGGCCCGCTGGCGGTACTCGAGCACCGCCTCCAGGTCGGGACCGTACTTGCGGACCAGCGCCTCGAGCGCCGCCAAGCGCGACTGGACCGCGTCGAGCCGCCGCGGATCCGCCTCGAAATCCGCCAGGAAGGCCTCGACCTCGGTGCTGACCGCGCTGAGGGCGGTGAGGGCCTCCTTGAGCTCCTTGGCCAGTTGAGCCAGCGGCTCGGAGTAGCGGCCGGCGACCTCGAGCTCGCGCAGGGCCTCCGCCGTGAGGGTTACGGCGCTGGGCTCGTGGCCCGCCAGCGCCTCGTGGGCGGCGGCGCCGCTGGAGAGCAGCCGTTCGGCGTGCTGCAGCGTGGTTAGCTCGGAGAGCAGCACCTCCTGCTCGTCCACGTTGGGCGCCACGGCGTCGATCTCCGCTATCTGGAACTCGAGGGTATCGAGCCGACGCGAGCGCTCGCGCTCCGCCTCCTGCAGGACGCCCAGCCGGCTCTGCACCTCCGCCGCCCGGTCGAAGGACTGCCTGTACTTGGCGAGGCACGAGCGCGCGGCGGGCGGCAGCAGCCGGTCGAGCTGACGCCGCTGCGCCTGGGGCGCCTGCAGCTCCTGGGCGGCGTGCTGGCCGAATACCACCACCAGTGCGCCTGCCCTCTCCGAGAGTTCTGCCACCGTGACCAGTTCGCCGTTCACGCGGGCGGTATGGCGCCCACCCAAGCTCAGCCGACGGGCCGCGGACTGCACGCCCTCGTGATCGAAGGTGGCCTGGACCAGCGCAGCCTCCGCGCCGCCCCGGATCATGCCGACGTCCGGCCTGCCTCCGGCCAATAGCTGAAGTGCATCGACCACGATGGATTTGCCAGCACCCGTTTCGCCCGTGAGGACGTTGAGGCCGGGGGAGAGGTCCAACTCGAGGTGGTCGACGATGGCGAAGTCGTGCAGTTCCAGCGTGAGCAGCACGGCGCCCAGTATAGGCGCACCGGGCGAGGACGGCTGCGTACCGCGGACGCGTCGCGGTAGGCTCAAGCCTAGATGGTTACCGAAGAGAACGGAGGCGCGAGCGAAGCGCCGGAGACGCGAGGGGCCGACACCGTCACCTGGGTCGAGTGCCCGCGCGACGCCTGGCAGGGCCTGCCGGGCCTGGTGCCCACGGCCGCCAAACGCGAGCACCTGAGCAACCTGCTGGCGGCTGGCTTCGATCACCTCGACATGGGCTCGTTCGTCTCGCCCAGGGCGGTGCCGCAGATGGCGGACACGGAAGCGGTGCTCGAGGAACTCAGGGCACCAGCCGGCGCGGACCTCCTCTGCATCATCGGCAACGAGCGGGGCCTGGACAGGGCGCTGGCGGCCGGTGGCGTGACCAGCGTGGGCTACCCGCTGTCGGTCAACGACACGTTCCAGCGCCGCAACGTGGGCATGAGCGTGGCCGATTCGTGGCCGCTAGTGGCCAGGCTGCTTGAGCGGGGCGCCGCTGCCGGGCTGGAGATGGTGGTCTATCTCTCGATGGGCTTCGGCAACCCGTACGGCGAGCCGTGGGCACCCGAGGATACGGCGGAGGCGGTGGGGCGCCTACGCCAGCTCGGCGTGCAGCGCGTGGCGCTGGCGGACACCGTGGGCAACGCGGACCGCCAGCGGGTGAACGCCGTGCTGTCGGCCGTCGACGATCCAGCCTCGCTGGGTCTTCACCTGCACTCGCAGCCCGGAGCCTGGTCGCCGCAGCTGGACGCGGCCCTCGCTCACGGCGTGCGGTGGTTCGAGGGGGCGCTGGGTGGCATAGGGGGCTGCCCCTTCGCCGACGACGACCTGGTAGGCAACCTGCCCACGGAAGAGGTGCTGCCCTACCTGCTGGCGCAGGGGCTCCAGGTCGGGGCGGACGCGAGCCGGTTGCCGGAGCTCGCCGCCGAGGCGCGCGGGCTTGCCAGCGCCGCCTCGCACGCCTAGGTCCCCTAGCTCTTATGCAACATCCGGTCGAAGGCGGTGCTCAGGTCGGGCCCGAGCCACCCGCTCCGGCGGCTCGCCTTGCCCTACAGGTCGCCGTGGCGCTCCAGTTCCCGGCGCACCGCCTCGATGAAGTTGGCGCGCGCCTCCTCCATGGGGCCGTCCAGGGTGGCCCCGGCCGCGGAGACGTGCCCGCCCCCGCCCAGCTCCACGCAGATGCGCTGGGCGGAGACGCCGTCGCGGGTGCGCACGCTCACCTTCACGTTCTCGCCGCGCTCCTTGAGCAGACCCGCCACCTTGGTGCCCTCCGCGTAGCGGATGAGGCCCACGAAGTCGTCCGAATCGTCCTCGTTGGCGCCCATCTCCGCGCGCATCTCCTCCGTTAGGTAGGCGGTGACCAGCAGGTCGTTCAGGTCGTAGCGCACGGTGCGCATGACGCTGCCGAGAAGCGGGAAGTATCCCCGGTCACGCCACTGCAGGCGGTCGGTGAGGCGCGGGTAATCCACGCCGTGGTCTATCAGCACCCCCGCCATCTCCAGCGCCTCGCGGCTGGTGTTGGAGTGCCGGAAGTTGCCGGTGTCGGTGAGGATGCCGGTCAGGCAGGGCGTGGCCAGCCGGGCGTCCCACTCGGCGCCCAGGATGTCGATGAGCTCCTTGATGAGCATGGCGCAGGCGGCCTTGCCGGGCTCCACGACGGCCAGGTCGCCGAAGCGCGTGTTGGTGCCGTGGTGATCGATGTTGAAGATGGCCGCCGCCTGGTCGAGCGGCACGCCCCACACGCGGTCCGCTTCGCCGGCGTCGAGGGCGAACACGAGGGTGTTGGGCTCGAGTTCCGAGAGTTCTCCGACGAGCTCGCCTTCTTCGGTGAGGAAGGCGAGGTAGGGCGGCGGTTCCATGACGACGTGGGCGTTCTTGCCGAGTTGCCTCAGTGCGCGCATGAGGCCGAGCGAACTGCCTAGGGCGTCGCCATCGGGATCTATGTGGGCGGTTACGAGGATGGGGCCGTCCCAGGAGAGCGTGCGGGACGCCATTTCGGCTAACAGTTGGGGGTAGCGAGCGTCGCCCCGGTTGCCGGACGAGAGGGAGGAACGTTCGGGCGATGCGTTGGACATGGCGGCTATGATACTTGCAACTTCGCTCTTAGCCGCATAATGGAGCTCATGGACGATGAGCTGGGTAGAGCGCCCCGCCCCTCCGACCTCAACGCGCAGCCCGGCCCGCAAGCCGCGCCGCCGACTGGTGGGGCAGAGCCGGATGCGTCTGGTCCCCCTTTGGAGCTGGTCCTCTACAGCGCGCCGCAGAAGAAGCGTGGGCGGCTACGCATCTATACCTGGCTACTGCTGTTCCTCTTCGCCGTCACCGCCGTGCTCGGCTCGCAGGTACGGCGTACCCCAACCTACGTCCACGTCTCGGATTCGCCCCCACCCATCGAGGCGCCCACCGGGGCGCTGCTCTCGGCCTACGAGCTGGCCCGCGAAGCCACCGTGCGCATCGAGGCGCGCCGCGGTCATTGGAACGGTCAGGTCATCGGCGTCGGCACCGGCTTCTTCGTCAGTGAAGACGGCATGATCCTCACCGCCTACCACGTGGTGGACGCCAGCAACACCACCATACGTTCCGTCCACTACGTGGCGGTTACTTCCGACGAGCGGGTTTACCGCCTGGAACTCGTGGGCTTCGACCGTTACCTGGACCTGGCCGCGCTGAGGGCCAAGGTCGACCGCAAGGTGCCGTACCTCACGCTGGCGGACCACACACCCAGCTCGGGCACACCCGTCGTGGCCATCGGCAACTCGCGCGAAGACTTCCTGGCGCCGCGCGCCGGCCGGATCACCAGGCTCGGGGTGCAGGCCAGCCGAGCGGACTTCGCGGACGACACCATAGAACTCACCAACTCGCTGGCGCCCGGCGATTCCGGAGGCCCGGTGGTCAACAACCGCGCCGAGGTGGTCGGGGTAGTCAGCTTCATCAGCTTCAACCCGGGCGCCATGAGCACTCAGAGCTTCATCCCACCCTTCCTGCAGGGCCTTAGCCTCACCCGCGAGTTCGCTAGCTACGCCGTGCCGCTCACCGCGGACTCGGAAGCCGTGGCCGCCGTGGTCTCGGGCGAGGCGCGCGACTGGCCCGTGATCGGCTTCTCCTGGGCGCAGAACGACTACCGGCCGGGCGTCGGCCCGCACGACTTCGGACCGCGGCCCGGACCGGTGGTCAACATGGTCGCGCCGGGCGGCCCAGCCGACCTGGCGGGGCTCAAGAGCCGCAGCCAGGAGACCGTGACCCTGCCCGACGGCACGCACACCATAGTGCCTTCAGCCGACGTCATCGTGGCGTTGGACGGCGTGCCCACGCCCACCTTCTACGACCTGCTGGGGCAGGTGAAGAGCAAGGACATCGGCGACGTGGTGGTGCTCACCGTGCAGCGCGGCGCGGCCACCTACCGGCTGGAACTCGAGCTCGGCGCGCGCAACTCCGTCTTCGCGGGCAGGTAGAGC
>CAZPWN010000022.1:0-21910 GCA_964590475.1 uncultured bacterium
CATGTACGCCAGCGTGGCCAGCTTCATGATCCAGGCCTGGCGCCAGCTACACCTGCGGTTCCTGCGCTGGCCGCACCCTTACCTGGTGGTGCCGCTGGGCGCCCTCATCTACCTGAACTTCTTCAGCCACCACTACCTGCCCGACATCCGTTACCTCCTGATCGCTGCGGTCGTCCTGACGTTCGGACGCTCCTGGGTCGCTTTCACCCCGCTGACGAAGGAGCGGCGCATCCCGCTGGTGCTGGCTTTCCTGCTCATCGGTGTCTTCGTCTGGTTCGCCGAGAACGTCTCGACCTTCCTGGGTGCATGGCAGTATCCGCACCAGGAGGAGGGCTGGCACATGGTGAGCCTGAGCAAGCTCTCCTCCTGGTCGCTGCTGGTGATCGTGAGCATGATGGCTGTCGTTCAGCTCAAGCACGTCAAGGGAGCGCGGAGCCTGGGTGGGCCCGGGTCGGGACGCGGGACGTAGCGGCGGTGGCTAGGTCGACCTTGGTGACCTGCTGGCCGAAAGCGACGCAGTGCACGCTGCGGATGAGCCGCTCTCACCGGTCCAGCAACCCCAACAGGTACTGCCCGTAGGCGTTGTTCCGCATGGGCTCGGCCAGCGCCGTCAGCTGCTGGTCGTCGATCCAGCCCTGGTTGTAGGCGATCTCCTCCGGGGCCGCGATCTTGAGACCTTGCCGCGCCTCGAGCGTCTCCACGAAGTTGGAAGCCTGCAGGTAGCTCTCGTGCGTGCCGGTATCGAGCCACGCCATGCCGCGCCCGAACAGCTCCACGTTCAGGCGGCCCTCCGCCAGGTAGAGCAGGTTGAGGTCGGTGATCTCGAGTTCGCCGCGCGGTGACGGCTCGAGCGCGGCGGCCTTGGCGCTCACGTCGGCCGGGTAGAAGTAGAGGCCCGTGACGGCGTAGTTGCTCTTGGGGCGCTCCGGCTTCTCCTGGATGTCGGTAGCGCGTCCCTCCTCGTCGAAGGAGACCACCCCGTAGCGCTCCGGGTCCGTCACTCTGAAGCCGAAGACGGTGGCGGTGCCCGTGCGCTCCATGGCGGAGCGGAGGCGGCCGGTCAGCCCGTAGCCGTAGAAGATGTTGTCGCCCAGCACCAGGGCCGCCTCGTCGCCCCCCAGGAACCGCTCGCCTATGAGGAACGCCTGCGCAATGCCGGCGGGCTCGGGCTGCTCGGCGTACTCGAAGCGCATGCCCCACCGCTCGCCGCTTCCCAGCAGCTGGCGGAACGCCGGCAGGTCGCGCGGGGTGGAGATGATCAGCGCCTCGCGGATGCCGGCCAGCATCAGCACGGAGAGCGGGTAGTAGATCATCGGTTTGTCGTAGATGGGCAGGAGCTGCTTGCTGACGGCCATGGTGGCGGGGTACAGCCGCGTGCCCATGCCGCCGGCCAGGATGATGCCCTTGCGGCGCACCGTGGCCTCGGCGCCGCGGGCTGCCGTGTCCGCGCTCACGCCGTGGCCTCGTCCGCCGGGCTGCTGCCCAGGCGGCCTAGGTCGTAGCGGCCGCTGCGGATGCTCTCTACCCACTCCTGGTTGGCCAGGTACCACTCCACCGTGCTCCTCAGCCCATCCTCGAACGGCACCTGCCGCTGCCAGTCCAGCTCGCGCTCGGCTTTGCTGGAGTCCACCGCGTAGCGCTGGTCGTGGCCCGGGCGGTCCGGCACGAAGGTTATCAGCTCCCGGTAGTCCTTCTCCGCCGGCGCCAGCTCGTTCAGCACGCCGAGCAGCGCGTTCAGCACGTCCCTGTTGCTCAGCTCGTTGGCGCCGCCCATGAGGTACGTATGCCCGGGCTCGCCGCGCTCCATCACCGCCACCAGCCCGCGCGCGTGGTCGTCCACGTGCAGCCAGTCGCGGACGTTGCTGCCGTCGCCGTAGAGCGGCACGGGCTCGCCGGCCAGCGCGAGCGCGAGCGCCAGCGGCAGCAGCTTCTCTGGGAACTGGTACGGCCCGTAGTTGTTGGAGGCGTGCGTGGTGATGGTGGGCAGGCCGTAGGTGTGGAAGTAGGCGCTGGCGAAGTGGTCCGCGCCCGCCTTGCTGGCGCTGTAGGGGGAGCGGGGATCGTACGCGGTGCTCTCCGTGAAGATGCCGGTGGGACCGAGGCTGCCGTAGACCTCGTCCGTGCTCACGTTCACGAGCCGGAACTCGCCCCTCGCGTCCCCTTGCAGCGCCTGCCAGTAACGCCGCGTGGCCTCCAGCAAGCGCAGGGTGCCCAGCGTGTTGCTGATGGCGAACTGCTCGGGGCCGTCGATGGAGCGGTCCACGTGCGACTCGGCCGCCAGGTGGAACACCCCGTGCGGGCGCTCCTCGGCGAAGAGGCGCTGCAGCGCCTCCTGATCGTTCACGTCCAGCTGCTCGAAGCGGTGGGCGGGGCTGGCGCTCACGGACTCCAGGCGCGCCATGTCGCCCGCGTAGCTGAGGGCGTCCACCGTCACCACCCGCGCTCCCAGCTCGTGCACGAGCATACGCACCAGTGCCGAGCCGATGAAGCCGGCGCCGCCGGTGACCACGTACGTGCGGCTCATGCCACCGGGCGCCTCGCCTCGCCGCCTGCTGAGGGATCCGTTCGTCCTAAGTGCGCTTCAACGCTTGTCATGTGTGAACCTCGCATCAGGGAGAGAATACCCAGGAGCTGCGTCGGCGCCGTAGGTGCGCAGCCGCCCGGGTGGGCTCAGGGGTAGGGGAAGTCGTGCTCCGCGTCCGCCAGGAGGGGCAGCTCGGCGTCCTTGGCGGAGACCAGCGGCTGCGCGCCGGCTGACGCCAGGGGAGAGCCGTCCGTGCCCGCGCTCCAGTCGATGGCCAGCGTTGGGTCGTCCCACCGCACGCCGCGCTCGGCGGCCCTGTCGTAGGGCGCGTCCACCTTGTACAGCACGTCCGCCACGTCCGAGAGCACCAGGAAACCGTGCGCGAAGCCGGGCGGCACCCACAGCTGCTTCAGGCTCTCGTCGTCCAGCACGGCGCTCACGTGCTGCCCGAAGGTGGGGGAGCCCGTGCGCAGGTCCACCGCCACGTCCAGGATCTTGCCGCGGATGACGCCCACCAGCTTGCCCTGGGCGTGAGGCGGGAGCTGGTAGTGCAGCCCGCGCAGGGTGCCGCGCTGCGAGCGCGAGTGGTTGTCCTGCACCCAGCGCTGCGGCAGCTCCGGTAGGTCCGCGCGCCAGCGCTCGGTGAAGAAGCCCCGGGCGTCGCGGTGCACCCGGGGCGCGAGCAGCTTCACGTCGGGGATGCGTTGGGGAACGATATCCATGTCGGCTAACCCTCCTCGTCAGCGGCCCAGCGGCGCCGCAGTTCCTGCCACCTGGCGGTGTTCAATGAAACGTCCGCGGGCAGCTCCACGCCGGCGGACGCGCGCGAGGCGCGCTCCACCTCTGGCGCCCGGCGCTTGGCGAGTTCGTACACGCTCTTGCGTTCCGTGGCCACGTGCAGCGTGCGGTAGGGCACGTGGCCCCCGCCGAAGCGCATGATCACCTCGGCCACGAGCGGGGCTATGACGTCCACGTAATCCTGCGAGGTGAACAGGTCGTCGAACGCCTTGGGGTACGGCCACTCCCGCGGCCGGAAGCTGGTGCGCAGCACCAACGAGTCCGGGTGGCCGCGGGCGGCCTCCTCGGCCACCAGCTTGGTGAGCGCGTAGTAGTTGCGCACCGGGCCCGGCGTGTCGTCCTCCCGGTAGCCCGTCACCTCGGCGCCCGGCGCCGGCGGCTGCTGGTCGCCGTAGAACACGTAGTCGGTGGAGATGAGCACCAGGCGCGCCCCCACCGCGCGAGCGGCTTCTACCAGGCTGCGGGTGCCCTCCACGTTCACGCGCCAGCACGCCTTGCGCTCCCGCTCGGCGCCGGCCACGTCGGTGTAGGCGGCGGCGTGGACTATCAGCCGTGGCTGGTTGCTGTTCACGTAGGTGGTCACGCTGGCGGCATCCGCCACGTCCAGGTCGGCGCGGCCGGGGGCCAACAGGTCGGCTGCGCCCAGCCGAGGCAGCTCACGCCGTAGCTCCGTGCCCAGCCGCCCGGTGCCGCCCGTAAGGAGCATGGGCCCGGCGGGCGTCATGCGTGCAGCCTCATGCCTCTTGCCTCATCCTTCACGCCCGATCCCCGTACGCCACACCGCTATGCGTCAGCGGGTCTCGGCCGGGCCCGGCGGGCCGCCCTCGCCCGGACCGGTGGCCAGGTCCACGGCGGGCCACTCGCCCGTGCGCTTGACGCCGCCGCTCGTGTGATCGATCTCGTACTGGCGGCCCTGCAGGCTCGAGGTCCGCGCGGGCGCCTCCGGCTCGCGGATGGCGGCCCGCAGGAACACCACCAGCGTGGCCAGCAGGCCAGCGACTACCGCCGCCGCCAGGGTGATGGTGAGCCGGTTGCGGGGCGTCGGTTGCAGGGGAGGCACCGCCTCCACCACGACCTTGGCAGCGTTGCCTATCACGCCCTGCTGCAGGCGGATGAGCGGCGCCAGGCGCGCCACGCTGTCGTAGGCGGCGCGGGCGCGGAACATGACCTGCTCCAGGCGGTCGGCGGTCCGGTTCACCTCGGCCAGCTCGGACCTGAGCTCCGTGATGCGCTCGCTCGCCTCGCTCATCTTGCGGGTGAGGAGCTCCTGCTCCGCGGCGTAGCCGGCCAGGTCGCTGGTGAGCGTCTCCAGCTGCGTACGCGAGACGATGAACATGAGGTCGCCGCCGCCCGCGGTGGCGCTGGACGGCAGCTGCGCCAACGAACTCTCGAGCTGCGCGGCCATCACCTCGTCCAGGTGGCCGGAGGCCACCAACGCGTTCAGCTGCGCCTCCAGTGGCTGACTGCTGCCGCCGGTGCGGGAATCCAGCACCGCCTGCAGCATGTCGCGCCTGGCGCTCGTGGTGACCATGAGGTTCTCCAGTTCGGCCAGGCGGCGCGTGGCCTCGCCCTGCAGCTCCTGCTGCACGGCGAGCATGGACGTGAGCACCGCCCGGTTGTCCTGCCGGGCGAACTCGGTCAGCGCCTGGACGGCGGCCTGCAGCTCCGCCTCGCGCAGCTCCAGCTCGCGGGTCGACGCCGCGGCGCCGCTGTCGACGGACTGGACCATGGCGTTCACCGCGGCGGCCGCGGACGCCTGCGCCCAGCGGTTGGCCACCTCCGCCGCTTCGTCCGCGGTGGGGGCGCTCGCCGTGTGCGTGACCGTCAGCTGTCCGCGCGCCTGCCCGCCCGTGTCTATGGCTTCGAGCTCCAGGCGCCCCGCGACCTCGCGCAGCGCTTCCGTGCTCTCGATGGGCATCTCCAGCGCGTCGGCCAGGATGGTGGGCCGGTTGGCCAGCGCCCGGTAGGTGCTCATGCCGATGCCGGCCGGTGGCAGGAGCCAGGCGGCCTCCTCGTTGGTGGTCTCCGGCACCGGCACGTTCACCTGCACGGTGGCGGTGGCCTCGTAGGAGTCGGGGCGCGAACTCAGGTAGATGAACGCTGCCGAACCTGCGAGCAGGGCCACCAGCACGATGGCCACCAGCCCGGAACGGAAGATGAGATACAGCTCGCGCAGCGAGATCTCGTCACGAGGTTCGTACAAGGGGTTCCTCCACGGCGTAACAGGATACGTCATCCGCCGCCCGGGTCAGCCCGGTCACGGGACGGCCAGGGCGAACGCCCCGAGGCGCTGGCGCGGCTGAGCTAACGGTTGCTCCTGCGCAGCATGCCGTCCTCCTCGAACCTCTCGAGCCACGGCTTGAGCTTGCCGAGCTCCAACCCTAGTTCGTGAGCGGCCTGCTCGAGGGTGTTGCCGCGCCCCAGGACCTGCAGGATGCGCTGGCCCTCGGCCCCGTGCTCGGCCCTGAACTGCATGCTCAGCTCCATCATGGTGTCGAGCGCGTCGCGCCCGCGGAGCGTGAGGTTGAAGCGCTGGTCCTCCCAGCCGGGCGGCTCGTCGGGCAGCGCGATCTCCGGTGCCTTGGTCACGGCTTCCTCCGCCAGCGCGTAGCGGCGCTGCGGCCCCTGCGTCTCGCCCGGCACCAGCAGGAACGGCTGGCCGGCCTTCCAGTAGCGGTAGCCGGTGGCCGTGACCTCGAGGCCGCTGAAGTTGGGGCTCGCCTGCGCGGACTGCTCGATGGCGAACGCGGTCACGGGCATCATCACGGCGGCGTCCAGCGCTTCGAGCTCCATGTGCCCCTTGGCCTTGGGCTGCTCGGCGCGCTGCAGCGCGCGCATGGCCTCCGCGTGACTGTTGAGCCGGCCGCCGGCTTCGTGCACCGCGGCGCGGATGGTGCCCCCCACGAGGAGGGCGAGTGCCGGTCCCTCCGCCTCGTAGTAGGCGATGGCGCCGCTCCACTCCGAGGCGGCCAGCCGCTCCAGCAGGCGGCTGAGGTGCACGGCCCCCGGCTTCAGCCGCTCGGGCGGCGCCAGTCGCGGCAGGGCGCGCAGTAGGGGGGAGGCGCTGTCCGGGTCGCGCGCCGGTAGGCGCGGCAGATCGGTGGGCTCGTGCGGGTAGAGGTGGAACCTCTGGCGCGTGGCTGCCAGGTCGTCGTAGCCGCCGAGCTTGAAGCTGGCCTCCACCTGGCCCTTGGCCAGGAGCAGCAGCATGGTGCCGTACGCGTCCGTGAGCGCCAGCGTGCCCGTGAACCTCAGGTTGCGGAGGCTGTCCAGGAACGCTTCCGCGCTCAGGTCGCCCGTGTCGCCCAGGAGCGCGTGACCCGCACTGCGCCCCGCCGGGGTGGACTGCTGACTGGTGGCTTTCAGGCTCATGACGCGCCGTTCTCCGTCGGTGGTGAAGTCGCGGGCGGTGTTCCCTGTGCTGCGTCCTCCAGGATGCGGGCGAGGAGCTGACGGTCGGCGGCGAACGTCAGCTGCTCCAGCGCCTCGGCGGGCGGCAGGAAGTACGCCTCCCGGAACAGCTCCTCGGTGAGAGCGGGTGTGGGGTCGTCGGTGGTGCAGGCGAACCAGGTGATCTGGCGTTGGGTCCCACTGGAGTTGCGGTAGGCGGTGGTCCACGAGCGGTGCGGTTCGGGGCAGTGGGCTTTGATGCCCGACTCCTCGCGCACCTCGCGCAGGGCGGCCTGAAGCGGCGTCTCGGAGCCCTCTAGATGGCCCTTGGGGAAGACGCGGTCGCCGTTGGCGTGCAGGAGCACCAGCACCCTCCCTGAAGCGTCGAACACGACGCCGCCGGCGCCCCGCACGGTGCCCGGGTCCGTCAGGCTGAGCGAGTCCCTGTGGGCGGAGGCCCCGGAAGGCGCGCCGCGCTGGTCGTCTTGGGGATCGTCCTGGCGATCATCAGCCGGTCGCATGGTGGCGCAATGCTACCACTGGCGCTCGCCGGGGCCGCGGCAGCGCCGAGGCGTTATGTAGGGGTGTGGGTTAGTTCCGCCGGTGGCCGCTCAGCGCTGCGCGGAGAGCCCGCCGCCCTGCAGGAACTCCAGCACCCCGTCGGCCAGAGCCTGAGCGAGGGTCTGCTGGTAGGTGTCCGTGGCCAGCTTGCGGCCCTCCTCGGGGTTGCTCACGAAGCCGAGCTCCACCAGGATGGCCGGGATGCGCGCGTTGCGGATGACGTAGAAGAGGTTCTGCCTGACGCCCCGGTCGGTGGCGCCGGTGGCGGCCACGAGGTTGCGCTGCACCGTCTCGGCCAGGGTGAGGCTGAAGTTGAGCTGCGCCTCGCGCAGGATGTCCGCCGCCAAGCTGGCGGCCGCCTGACGCGCCTGCTCGGTGAGAGCCTGGCCCTCGGAACCGCCCCCGTTCTCCTGGATGGCGCGCTCGAGGAGGCTGGGGTTGAGCGGTTCGCCGAAGACCCAGGTCTCGATACCCGCCGGCTTGGAGTTGCCCACGGCGTTGGCGTGGATGGAGATGAACAGGTTGCGGTCCGAGCTCGAGAAGAGCGAGCGCTGCTGCAGGCTGAGGAACGTGTCGTCCTCGCGCGTCATGATGACTTCTATGCCCTCGCGCTCGAGCAGCGCCTTCAGCTTCAGCGCCACGGCGAGCACCACTTGCTTCTCCACCGCGTAGCTGGAGTTGGCGCCCGGGTCGTGGCCGCCGTGACCGGCGTCTATGACGACGATGCGGCGCCCCTCCGGCACCGCGGTCAGCGCCACGGGGGTCTGCACCGGCGCCTCGGCGGGCTGCGCCAGCGCTGCCACCGCCGCGCCGACGATGCTGGGGGCCAGGTCCACGTACACGGTGCGGATGTCGCCCTTATCGACCTCTCCCAGCCGGAAGCCGTGCCCGTCCGCCGCCAGGTCGAACTCCGTGCGCAGCACGAGGCTCACGTAGCCGGCTCCGTTGGTCAGCGAGACCGAGGCCAGGTTGCCATCGTTCACGGCCGTTACGGACTCCTCGGCCCGCGCTCCGGGGAAGGTGAAGAGGAGGGTGCGGCCGTCGGCGGCCACGTCGAAGACGGCGCCTTCGGGGATGTCGACCGCCACGCGCGAGACGCCGTCCGTGATGCCGGTGCGGGGACGCGGCAGGGCGTAGCCGAGGCGCGCGGCGGTGTCCACGGTCACCACGCGCCGCTCCGAGTTCCAGCCCGCCTCGCCCTCGAACGCCGTGACGAGCGGGGCGATGGCCACGTACGAGACGCCGTCGATCAGGATGGCTTTGGGACTGGCGAGGGTGCTGGCTCCGGCGACCGGCGGGCTCAGGGTGACCATGCCGTCGCGTTTGATCAGGCCGTCCGCCACGTCCGAGGTGGCGGCGAAGCGCGCCGTGCGGTAGCCGTCGCTGAAGACGAGCACCCGGTCGGCCGCCAGGTAAGCGACCGTGAGGTCCATGGCGGCCGCCAGCTCGGCGGCCCTGGCGTAGGCGTTGGAGCTATCGCCGTAAGCGGTGAAGTAGTAAGGGCCGGCGGCGTCGACTATGAGACCGTCCACGGCCAGGTAATTGAGGCGCTGCTGCGCACCCGCGAAGGCGATCAGAACCAGTAGCAGGAGGGAGAGAGCCAGGCGCTTCACGTGGACCGAAGTCTAACATCGAGACGTTGGACCACTGCATGAGAGAATTCGCTTGCGACGGCCCTTGGGGCCCTTCATGAAGCCTTCACGGCCTACGTGGTCCTACCACTTTCCCCGTCCTGCTCCAGCTGCCGCAGCCGCTTCTGCACCGCGTCCTCCGCGGTGAGGTTCGCGGCGCCCTCCTCCAGGTGCGCGTAGAGCTGTTCCACGTCGGAGCGGAGGCGGGTGATCAGCTCGCCGGACTCCTGGAAGTGGTGCGCCACCTCGCTCTGCAGCCGGTCCAGCACGCCGTGCAGGCGCCTTATTCGCACCTCCTGGGGCCGCTGGCGCGCCAGCCACCAGACCACGCCCGCGCCGGCCGCGCAGCCGACCAGGAACGACACCAGCACCCATGCCCACAGGGTCATGCTCCGGAGTGTAGCCTGCTTCGCCGTCACACCGGTGTTGCTCTACACTCGGGCCATGCCTCACGAACGCGGGCGACGGGGTCACGGTCTCACCGGTGTCTACCTGAGGCCACTGGAAGACGACCTGGTGCCGGCCCGCCACTCGGCGGGAGCCCGTAACCGCACCCGGCAGCTGCAGGCCTTCCTGCGCCCCCTGCAGGAGGAGGCCGCCCCCGTGTTCGAGCCGCAGGGCGCCATGACGCTGATAGTCGCCGGCCAGAGCGACTGGCGCAAGCTCTGCAGCTACCCCTACGGCCTGCCCTTCACCCGCAACGGTCCGGGCGGCACCAGCGCCGCCATCATGGCTGCCGCCGACTACCAACCGCGCTTCGTGAGACGCTTCGACGAGATGCTGCTGGAGGCCGGCCGCGCCGGTCACCGGGCGCCCGCCCACATCGGTGAGTTCCTGGATCTGATGGTGGGTCACGAGTGGGGTCACGCGGTGGGCAACCTCTCCGGCATGCGCACGCGCGTGAGGTGGCTCGACGAGCTGCTTGCCAGCTACCTGTTCGTAGCGGCGCTGCACGCCACGCGCCAGGCGCACATGCTGGAGAGGCTGACGGCGTGGACGGAGTTGCAGGTGGCCGGCACCGCTGGTTACCGCGGCGACCTGGCCGACTTCGAGTATCCCCGTTCGCGCGCCGGCTGGAACAAGCTGCTCTGGTACCAGGGAGTCTTCACCCAGCGGGCGCTGGAGCTGGTGCCGGCACGCGGCTGGTCGTTCCCGCTGGAGCTGCGCGCCGCCCTGCCGGTGGCCGACCGGGGCGAGCTGGCCCGCAGCCTGGTGGCGGTTGAGCCGAGCTTCAAGCCGTGGTTCGCCGTGTTCGGCACGCCGCAGCTCAGCTTGTAAGCGCCAGGGCGTCCTGCCTGAGCTGGTCCAGCACCATCAGCAGCACGGGCCGCACCTCGTTCGGGGTGCGCGTGATGAGCTCCTCGGCCTGCTCCAGCGCCCCGCGCATGACGTCGGGCAGCTGCATGCTGAGCGCCGCTTGCGCGTACGCCAGCGCCCCTTCGGCCAGGGTCTCCGCCGGGACGGGCAAGCTTAGTAGCTTCTCGTAGAGCCGCTGGGTGGCCGCGCTGTCCTGCCTGGAGCTGGCCAGGTCGGCGGCGGCCAGGTAATGGGCGTACGCCGCGTCGGGCGAGCCGCCCAGTTCGAACTGCGTGGCCGTGAGCTCGGAGAACGCCAGGGGCGCGAACTGCTCCAGCCAGGTGGCTATGCGCAGGTGCAGCAGTGGCCGCTCCGCGAACGGGATCATGGTGAGCGCCGCGTGGCGCAGCATGTCGCTCTGGAAGCGGTACTCCACCTCGTCGGGGATGGCCGAGCTGTTCTGGGCCAGGAGCAGGTTCTCGCGTACAAGATAGCGGATGTCCTCCACCACCCCGGCACCGCCCAGGTCGCGCAGGAGACCCTCCCACGTGACCTCGCCCACCAGCGCCGCGTGCGCCAGGAGCCGCCGTGGGGCGGGCTCCAGCAGGTCGATGCGCGCCTGCAGCAACGAAGCCAGCGAGCCCGAGAAGGTGTCCTCCTGGGTGATGGAGAGAGCGCGGCCGAGCTCCAGCACGTGCGCCGGCACGCCGCCCACCTGCTCCACCAGGCTGGCCGCCGCGCTGCGGTCCGAAGGCTCTATCAGCCCGGACAGCAGCGTCATGCACTCCCCGGGCGTGAGGGGCGGCAGCTCCAGCGCGGCCAGCGGCGCCGGGGTGCGCTCAGCGGGGTCCAGCGCGTCGGCCGTCCCTGCACCCGGCAGCCCGCCGCCCGCCAGGCCACCCGCTTCCAGGCGGTTACGCGTGGTCCTCACGATGAGCACCGGCGCCCCGCCGGCCTTCAGGAGGGTGAGGAACTCGAGCAACACGGGGTCGCGCGGCTCGTTCTCCACGAACAGCACCACCGCTTCCGCGCCGTTCATGCGGCCCGGCACGGCCGCTATCAGATCCGACCAGGCCAGCGCCGTGCGGTCCACCGTCCGGCGCTCCAGGCGCGTCCACGACTTGGGCGGCGCCAGGCCCAGGCTCGTGAGCACCAGCCTGTGCCAGCGCACCTGTTCGGGCAGGAGCTCGTCGAGCAGCGACTGCACGTGGTGCTGCGCGGCGCGCTCCTCGTCGCCCAGCCGCAGGCCGAACAGTTGGCGCCCGAACGGCAGCCAGGTGAACTCCTCGTTGGGTCTGGCCTTGAGCCAGAAGGTGGACACGCGCTCCTTGATGCGGCCGTCGAACTCGCGCAGCAGGCGCGTCTTGCCGCTGCCCGCCTCGCCGTGCAGCCACAGCTCGTGTGGCGCACCGTTCTTGATCACGGCCTCCAGGGTGGTCTCCAGCGCCGTCAGCTCCTGGCCGCGGCCCACGAAGCCCAGGTGGGCGTACGGATCCGTCTGGCGCGACCGCACACCCATGACCAGCTTGTGCGCCTGGTGGATGTTCGGGAAGCCGCGCAGCTGGATGGGGCCCGTGACCTCGTACAGCAGCTGGTGGCGCGTGGCCTGGTACGTCTCCGGTCCCACCCACACCTCACCGGGTTCGGCCGCGTGCTCCAGGCGGGAGGCCAGGTTCACCGCGCTGCCCATCACCGTGTAGCTGCGCACCCGGCCCGAGCCCACCGCGCCCGCGATGACCACGCCGGTGTTCACGCCCGCCCGCCCCTTGAGCGGCAGGTCGCGCTCCACGCCCACTTCCTCTATGGCGTGCAGCGCGGCCGCCGCGGCCAGCACGGCGCGCTGCGGGTCGTCGGGGTGGGAGTGCGGCGCGCCGAACAGGGCTATGAGCCCGTCGCCGTGCAGCGAGTCCACGTAGCCGTCGTAGGCCTCGATGACGCCGGCCACTATGGTCAGCACCTCGTCCGCCAGGTCGCGCATCTCCTCCGGGTCCAGGTCGCGGGTGAGGGTGCTGAAGCCGGCCATGTCGATGAACACGCTGCTCACCCGCCGGCGCTCGCGCGAGGCGGGCTCGTGCGTGAGCTTGGTGCCGCACATGCCGCAGAAGCGCATGCCGTCCGGGTTGGCGAAGCCGCACGATGGGCAGGTCACGCTACTCACCATCCCAACAGCGGCGCCGGGTCGATGAAGGCCTGAGAGCCCGACCCGGCCCGCTGCGCGTAGAAGTGCAGGGTGTCGTTGCGCGTGAGGGTGCCGCCTCCCAGGTAGCCGACCACCGTGCCCTGCGAGACCTGCTCGTAGAGTTCAACCAGCGGCTGCCTGAGGTTCACGTAGATGGTGGTCAAGCCGTCGTCGTGCTTCAGCACGAGCATGTAGCCGAGGTTGGCGCCCAGGTAGGTGACGCCCGCCACCTGACCGTTCTGCACGGCCCTGACCGCCGAGTTGCTGATGGGGGCCCTGATGGCCAGGTACGAGTTGTTGCCCTCGCCGAAGCGGCTGATGAGGCTGGCCTCGTCGAAGGGCCGGATGAGGCCGGACGGGTTGGCCGCCACCGGCGTGGACAGGGCGTCCGCCCGCGCCCGGGCCAGGTCGGCCTGGCGCTGCAGCTCGAGCTGGCGCTCGCGCTCCTGCGCGAACTCCGCCGCGGCCTCCCGCGCCCGGCGCTCCTCCTCGCGCAGGCGCGCGATCTCGCGGTCCAGCTGGGTGCTGACGTTGCCGATGGTGCGCTCGATCTGCGACTGCTCCTCCATGAGGGCCTGCTGCTGGGCCATCTGGCCCGCCTGGGTGGCGTTCAGCTCGTCGATGACCTGCGCCAGGCGCGCCTGGGTGTTCTGCAGCTCGGCCTCCGCCCGGGCGAGCTCGGCCTCGGCCGCGCTCAGCTGGGCGAGCTGCTGCGCCAGGCGCTCGCGCTCCTCGCCTAAGCTCACCAGCACGCCGTCCAGCTCACGTAGCACGTCCGCGTCCTGCTGCGAGAGCAGGCCCAGGTAGTGGTTGCGCACCCGCATCTCGTGGAACGACTCGGTGGCCGCCAGGCCCGCCGCCGACCGGCCGCCCCGCTGCTTGTAGAGGCTCACCAGCAGTTCCTGCACGCGCACCTTCAGCTCGCTGATGCGCCCCTCGAGCAGCACGATGCGCTCCTCCGTCTCGGCGCGTTCCGCCTCCAGTGCGGCTATCTGCCCCACGATCTGCTCGCGCTCCCGGCGCTTCTGCGCCAGCTCCTCGCTCACGGCGTCGCGCTCGCGGATGCGCCGCTGCAGCGCGGCGGCGGTGTCGCCCAACGCCGCCTCTATGGCGTTCAGGTCGCTGCTCCTCGCCTCCAGCAGCTGCTGGTAGCGCTGCAGGTCCTGTTCCAGCGCCCGCATCTCGGGGCTGTCCAGGTCCGTTTGCGCTTGGGCCGTGGCAGGTAGTAACAGAACTGCTAGCAGGATCAGAACACGCCACACGGCGCCAGTTTAGCCGAACTGTCTGTGATTCCTGATAAGTAGGATGCCCGCGTTCGTCAGTTCTCCTCGCGCAGGTGCTGCGCCACGGCGATGGCGCTGCCGCCAAGGCCCACCAGGAGCGCAAGAAGCGTAAGTAGCACGGTGATCTGGGCCAGCAGCACGTTGTCGCGCACGAAGGGCACGAACGAGAACTGCTCGGCTAAGCGCATGACCGCGAACTGGTAGCCGGGGATGCTGAGGCCCAGCGTGAGTACCGCGCTGATGAGCCCCAGGAGGAAGCCCTCGATGAGGAACGGCGCGCGGATGAAGGCGTGCGAGGCGCCCACGAGGCGCATGACCTCGATCTCCTCGCGCCGCGCCGCGATGGCGGCCCGGATGGAGTTGACGATGGCGAAGAGTGCGGCTCCCAGCAGGATGACCACCAGTATGGAGCCGCCCACGCGCAGCACGTCGTTGATGGCCAGGAAGGTGGCGACCGCCTCGCTGGAGTCGTCCACCTCGGTGACGCCGGGCAGCTGCTCGAGGCGCATGCGCACCACGCTGGTGTGCCCCGGATCGTGCAGCTGCACGTGATAGGTGTCCGGCAGCGGGTTCTCCACCAGCTCGGCGGCCCGCCCCAGCGAGGGCAGGTCGGTCACCATGCCCGCCAGCGCCGCGTCCTTGCCCACGAACTCAACGCGCGCCACCTCAGGCCAGGCGCGGATGGTGTTGGTGAGCTGCACCACGTCGGCGCCGTCCGCCAGATAGGCGGCCATCTCCAGCTCGCCCTGCAGCGTGGCGAGCGCCTGGTTGAGGTTCACGGACAGCAGGCTGAACGCCACCAGGATGGTGAGCGACAGCGTCATGGTGGTGAGCGTCGAGACGCTCGCGACCCAGTTGCTACGGATGGCGCGCATGGCCTGGGAGAGCGCGTACATCAACGTACGCGCCCTTCCCGCAGGCTCAGGACGAGGTGGCGAGCCGCTTGTAGGGTCACGCGCTAAATCTTACCCGAGGGTGGCCGGCGGGTGATCAGAGCGCCGCGATCACCGCGTCGGTGAACTGCTCGGTGTTGGCGTTGCCGCCCAGGTCCGCGGTGAGGGGCCCCTTGGCCAGCACGTCGTTCACGGCCTTCTCCACCTTGCGCGCAAGTTCGCTCTCGTTCAGGTGGTCGAGCATCATGGCGACGGTGAAGAACGTGGCGGTGGGGTTGGAGATGCCCTTGCCGGCGATGTCCGGCGCGCTGCCGTGGACCGGCTCGAAGATGGCGTACTTCTCGCCCACGTTGGCGCTCGGGGCGATGCCGAGGCCGCCGGTGAGGCCCGCCATGAGGTCGGAAAGGATGTCGCCGAAGAGGTTGGTGGAGACCAGCACGTCGAAGCTGTGCGGCTCACGCACGAGCTTCATGGCGGCGGCGTCGACGATGATGTCGTACGTCTCCACGTCCGGGTACTCCTTGGAAACCTCCATGACCGTCTCGAGGAAGAGGCCGGAGGTCAGAGGCAGCACGTTGGCCTTGTGCACCACGGCCAGCTTCTTGCGACGCTTGCGGGCCTGCTGCAGCGCCACGTGGGCTATGCGCTCGCTGGCGCGCTTGGTGATGACCGCGTCCGCGATGGCGGTGTCGCCGTAGCGGCGCTCCTGCTCCACGTAGAGGCCCTCGGTGTTCTCGCGCACCATGAGCATGTCCACGCCGTCCACGGTGCCCGGCACCTGGTGCGAGACGGAGGGGCGCAGGTTGGCGTAAAGGTCGAGCTTCTTGCGCATGTAGCGGATGGCGCCGGCGTGCCCCACTACCTTGCGGGAGGGACTGGTGAAGGCGCCCGCCAGGGTGGCGTCGGCCGACTTGACGGCCTCCAGCGTGGCATCGGGCACGCTGGTGCCCTCGCGCTCGAAGGTGGCCCAGCCGGCGTCGGCTTCCGTGAAGGTGAGCTCCAGGCCCGTGGCTTCCAGCAGGCGGCGGGCGGCGGGGATGACCTCCTGGCCGATACCGTCGCCAGGGATGAGACAGATGGTAGGCATATGGTTCTCCAATTGCGCTGGGGCCGTTCCACGTTAGACGGGTGCGTTCGATGTCGGTCTAAGTGGCGCCGCTGACAGCCGCGGCCGAGCGGGACCTTCCAGCGAAGCGGAACCAAGCTACCACGGGAGCCGCTCCTCTTCACTCGCAGTGGTGACCTTCCCACTGCTAGGATGGGGGTATACCGCGAACCGGAAGGGCGCTGTCGCCCCGCGCCCTGCCCGTAAGGGAACGCCCGTCACGGAGCGCCCGCTAGGGAGCGGGCACGTTCGGTGACCGGCGCCTGGGAGAACCGCCTGTGGAGAACCGCCAGCAAGGAGTTGGTGCCGTATGACCGCCTTACACGGTCAGATCGAGCCCGGCACCGTCGGCAACCTCATGCAGTACCTGGCGCTGAGCCGTGCCGATGGCCGCCTCACGCTCACCCAGGGCGGCACCCAGCAAGGCAACATCTACTTCGAAGCAGGACAGGTCGTGAGCATAGAGGCCAAGCCGTTCCGCGACCTCGCCGCGCTGTCGGCCCTGCTGGCCTGGGACGAGGGAAGGTTCGTTTTCAAGCGCCACGTGCCGCCACCCCGCCGCACCATGCGCCAGCAGGTGGATCTGCTGCTCCTGCAGGTCAGCCGCCTTCCAGGGGCCGAGGGCGCCGAGCCGGCGCACCTGCAACTCGGCAAGGACGCCGTGCTGGCGGCCGCCAGCGCCGAGGGCGTCTACCGGGTGGCTGACGATCAGTTCTACGCCCAGGCAGGGCAGGAGGTCCTCCTCTCGCTCGGTGCGCTCCACCTGTGGCGCAAGCTGGACGGCGTCAGCAGCCTGGGCCAGGTGGCGGCCGCCGTGGGGCGACCGGTGGAGGAGGTAGTGACCGCGGCGCACGAACTGCTGGACCACGAGCTAGCCACCTACGTCTCGCTCCGGGTGGCCGACCCGCGCTTCGTGCACGAACTCCAGCGCGAGGCCGTGGACCTGCTGGGGCCGGTCGGCGAGGTGGTCATCGACGACGCCCTGCTCGAGCTCGGGCTGGTGGCGGACTCGCTGCCGGTCAGCGCCGTGGAGGACCTGTTCGAGGAGCTGGAGCGCAGCTTCCCGGGGCGCCTGCGCGACGAGTTCATGCGGCGCGCCTACGCCCTGCGCGGCATGTACGCGCTGGACGCGCCCCTGATGGCCGCTAGAGCGGTGAGGTGACGTTGCGTTACGTAGTTCTAGTCCTAGAGCCGCTACCCGAAGACCTGAGCGGGGCGGTTACCAAGCTCAGTCAGCATTTCGACCTCCCCGCCGAGCGGGCCCAGCGCCTGTTATCGCGGGCGCCCGGCCCCCTCACCAGACCCGTGCCGGAGCGCGACGCACGCAACGTAGCCGCCGTGCTCAGGAGCGCGGGACTGATGGTGGTGGTGCGCGAGGGCAGCGCGGACGGCCCGGTGATGGAGTGGATACTCCCCGACCTGGGCGCCGCCGGTGACGGCCAGCAGGGTGACGGCCGGCAGAACGACCGCGGCGCCCGGCCTCACGGCGAGCGCGACCCGGCGTTGACGTTGGCGGGTACGGAGGTGGAGGCCAGCCCGGTGCCCGGGCCTCGCCGGGACCCCGGGGACGCCCCACCGCCCAGCCGGGACGCCGTAAGAGATCCCGGCCCGGACCCCCGCAAGACCTACGTGCCGGGCATGACGGTGACCACCCCGCCGCGCGACCCCATGCGCACCACCCTCGAGCGCGACCCGCCTAGGCTCGAGCGCAGCGGCCTGCGGCGGCGCATAGCCACGGCCGCCACCCTGCCGGCCTTCCTGACGCTCCTCGTCACGCTGATCGCCCTGGTCGTGACCCTGATGCCCATCCTCCGCAACGCCGAGGTGCGGCGCGCCGCCAGCACAGCCAACGCGGTGGCGGCCACCCTGGAGGGCCTCTCGGGCGGCCTGCCCCTCACGGCGCCGCTGCTCCGCGCCCAGGTCACGCAGGTGGCCGAGCGCACGGCGGCGCGCCTGCCGGGCGAGGGGGTGGACTTCCTCCTCGTGCTCGACTCCCAAGGGCTGCCGCTGGTGGCCTGGTACCGCGGGCAGGTGGGCATGGAGAACCTCCCCGCCGGCCTGGTGACCGCACTGGAGGAGCGTCTGGCTTCCCCCGGTGGAGCGGAGGGCGCCAGCGGCATCGCGGAGGCGTTACGCACCACCGGCACCGACCTGCTGGCGCTGGCGGGCCTCGCCGACGCCCCCCTCACGGTGGCCACGGCCGAGGTCAGGCGCCCCGGCGCGGATGCCGGCGTGGTGCTGGCGGGCTCCGAGGGGAGGTTGCAGCGCGGCGACGTCGGTTGGGCCCTCCTCACCACGCTCCTGGTGGGGCTCATACCCGTGCTCTTCGGCGCCCTGGCGGCGCTCTCGCTCAGCCGCGGCGTGCGCGGCGCCATCCTCTACCTGCTGCGCGCCACGGACCGCATAAGCCACGGCGACTTCGAGCGCGAGGTCGAACTGAAGCGCGACGACGAGCTGGGTCAGATAGCCCGCGCCGTGGAGCGCATGCGCGTCAGCCTGCGTGAGGCCATGGAGCGGCTGCGGCGTAAGTAGAGCGCGGGCCGTAGATCAGGGCATCGGGTGGCCGGCGGCAAGCTCGCGCACCTCGCGCGAGACGTTGTCTACGTCCACGCCCTGCATGCCGCGGTGGATGAGGTCCGCCACCGCCTTCATCTCGTCCGTCGTGAAGCCGCGCGTGGTGATGGCTGGCGTGCCGATGCGGATGCCGGACGTGACCCACGGCTTCTCCGGGTCGTAGGGGATCATGCTCTTGCTCACGGAGATGCCCACGCGCTCGAGCCGCTTGCTGGCGGTGTTGCCCGTTATGCCCTGCGGGCGCAGGTCGACCAGGAACAGGTGGTTGTCGGTGCCGCCCGACACGATGCGGTAGCCGAGCGCGGCCATCTCGTCCGCCAGCGCAGCGGCGTTCTTGAGCACCTGCGCGGTGTACTCCTTGAACCCCGGCTGCATGGCCTCGTGGAACGCCACCGCCTTACCGGCGATGACATGCTCGAGGGGCCCGCCCTGGATCCCTGGGAAGATGGTGCGGTCGATCTTCTTGCCGATCTCCGAGTCCAACCCGAAGATGATGCCGCCGCGAGGGCCGCGCAGGGTCTTGTGTGTAGTGCTGCTCACCACGTGCGCGTGGGGCAGCGGGTGCGGGTGCAGCCCGGCCGCGATGGGGCCGGCTATGTGCGCGATGTCGGCGAAGAGGATGGCGCCTACCTCGTCCGCCACCGCCCGGAAGCGTTCGAAGTCGATGGTGCGGCTGTAGGCGCTGGCGCCCGCGATGATCATCTTGGGCTTGAACTCGAGCGCCTTCTGCCGCAGCACGTCGTAGTCGATGAGGTCCGTCTCCTCGTCCACGGGGTAGGCCGCCACCTCGTACGACTTGCCGGAGAAGTTGACGGGCGAGCCGTGCGTGAGGTGACCGCCGTGCGCGAGGTCCATGCCCAGCACGCGGTCGCCGTTCTCCAGGAGGGCGTAGTACACGCCGAAGTTGGCGGAGGAGCCGGAGTGCGGCTGCACGTTGGCCCAGTTGGCCCCGAACAGCTCCTTCGCACGGTCGATGGCGAGCTGCTCGACCTGGTCCACTACCTCGCAACCGCCGTAGTAGCGCTTGCCCGGGTACCCTTCGGCGTACTTGTTGGTGAGGACGGAACCGACGGCTTCCAGCACCTGCTGCGAGACGAAGTTCTCGGACGCGATGAGCTCGAGGCCGTTCTTCTGCCGCTCGAACTCCTTGTCGATCAGGTCGAAGATGGCCTGATCGCGATGCTGATTAGCCACGCCCTGCGTGGAGGTGCCTTCTGCGCTTGATTTCATGCCTGGGAGTATAGCCCCGTGCCCTGCGCCGCTCCGGTCGGTGTCGTGCGGCGGTTACTCGGCGGTTGCTCGGCGGTTACTCGGCGAAAGCGGCCAGCAGCGTGGCCGCGCGCTCCAGTTTGGAGATGTCCGAAGGGAAGAGCGGGATGAGGTCCTGAAGCGCGTCGCCGTAGCGTCCCAACCGTTCCGCGCTGACGGGGGCACGCCCGCCGGCTGCCAGCGCCTCGAGCTCCACCTCGTGGAACCCGACCTCGTCGATGGCGTACTGCAGCGCCACCTCGGCCGCCGGCTGGCCGGTGACCTCGTCGAAGGCCAGCTCCGCCATCGGCGCCCCCTCCTCCAGCACGGTGAAGCGGTGCCGCAGGGTGGTGATGATCATGCGCGGCCCGAGGGAGGCCAGGTCCACGCCCGGCAGGTGCGGCTGGAACTCCGGTGGCCACGGCCCTAAGCCCACTTCCGTTCCCGCCGGCAGCGCCACCTCCAGCTCGTCGCGCTCGTGGACGCCGTGCATGACCGAGCCGCGGCTCTTCAGCGTGGCCAGTCGGCTGCCGCCGCTGGTGCGGACGCGCAGAGCCATGCCGGCGCGCTGCACCGAAAGCGCCTCGTCGTCGAAGTAGACGTCCACGTGCGTCACGGGTTCCAGTTCGGTGGCGTCGGCGCCGACCTGTGCCAGGACCGAACGGATCTCGGCCAGTGCCGGTACACGCCCATCCGGTGATGTGAACTTGAGTTCGCGCTCGACGGCCATGGCCGAGTGTAACCGCGCCAGGCGCGGTGCTAAACTCTCTGCAACCGAACGCCCCCTGATACCGAGGCAAGTGCGGCGCCAGCGTCGCTGTCAACCGAAAGGGAGCCGAGATGTCGCAGATCCGCAACGTGGCCGTCCTGTCCCACAGCGGCGCAGGGAAGACGTCGCTGACCGACGCGATCCTCTACCGCGCCGGCGCCGTACCGACCCTCGGGAAGGTCGAAGAAGGCACCTCGCGCTCCGATCACACGCCGGAGGAGAAGCGGCGCAAGATATCCATCTGGTCCACCGTGCACCCGATCGAGTGGAAGGGCGAACGCTTCAACATCATCGACACGCCGGGCTACGCCGACTTCGTCAGCGAGATCCGCGGCGCGCAGGCCGCGGCGGACGCCGTGCTCATAGTGGTCTCGGCCGTCTCGGGCGTGGCCGTGGGCACCGAGCGCGTGTGGACTTCGAGCTTCGAGCGCGAGCTCTCCACCATGTTCGTCATCAACAAACTCGACAGGGAGAACGCGGACTTCTTCCGCACCATGACGGACATCGAGGCCACGCTGCCAGGCAACATCGCCGCCATCCAGCTGCCCATCGGCCAGGCGGAGGAGTTCCGGGGCATAGTCGACCTGCTCGACATGAAGGCGTACGAGTGGCCCGAGGGCGACCCGGTGGAGATACCCATCCCAGAGGACGTGGCCGGACTGGCGGAGGAGTACCGCGACCGCCTGGTGGAGGCCATCGTCGAGACCGACGACGAGCTGATGATGAAGTACCTGGAGGAGGACGAGCTCGACTCCCAGGAGCTGAAGGACGCCTTCTACGCCGCCGTCAGGCGCAACGAGCTCACGCCGGTACTGGTGACCTCCGCCGCGCGCGTCATGGGCATCACGCTGCTGCTCGACTTCCTCACGCACGGCGTGCGCAGCGTGGACGACCACGCGCCGCTGCCGGTGGAGGAGGGCGAGTCGCCCCAGCTCGGGCTGGACCACCCCTTCAGCGCCCGCGTCTTCAAGACCGTCAACGACCCGTACCTGGGCAAGGTCTCCCTGCTGCGCGTGCTGTCCGGCACGCTCAAGGCGGGCAGCCCGCTGGTGGACGCCGGAACGGGCGCTGAGATCCGCACCTCCCACCTGTACGTACCGAACGGCAAGGACCTCACGGAGGTGAGCGAGCTGAGCGCCGGCATGATCGGCGCCCTCACCAAAGCCGAGGACGTGAAGACGGGCTCCACCCTCACCACGCCGCAGAACCGCTTCGTGCTGGCGCCCATACGGTTGCCCGCACCCGTGATGGCGCTGGCGCTGCACCCCAAGAGCCGCGCCGACGAGGACAAGCTGGGTGAGGGGCTGACGCGCCTGCTGGACGCGGACTCCACCCTGAAGCTCGAGCGCAACCCTGACACCAAGCAGACCGTGCTCTGGGGCATGGGCCATGTGCACCTGGAGATCGCGGTGGCGTCGCTGGCCGAGCGCGGCATAGAGGTGGAGACCAGCGCGCCGCTGGTGGCTTACCGCGAGACCATCCAGGGCAGCGGCGACGCCCGCTACCGGCACAAGAAGCAGTCGGGCGGCGCCGGGCAGTTCGCCGAGGTGGCCCTCAGGGTGGAGCCGCTGCCGCGCGGCAGCGGTTTCGAGTTCGACTGGAAAGTGGTGGGGGGCTCCATCCCCAGCCAGTTCCAGTCGAGCTGCGAGAAGGGCGCCC
>CAZPWN010000023.1:0-2436 GCA_964590475.1 uncultured bacterium
TCGTCCAGGATCTGCTCCACGCGTGGCCCCAGGTAGAGCCGCCCCGAGCCCGCCCTCACGTCCGTGCCAAGCACGATGAGGTCCACGGCTTGCCGCCGGGCGGCAGCGAGGATGGCCGCCACCACCTCCGGGCCGGTCGCTACCTCCCCGCGCACGTTCACGCCCTGATCCGCTCCCAGCCCCACGAGCTCGTCCACCATCTTGCGCCTGGCGTCGTGTTCGCGCTGGGCCAGGTCCAGGCGCGTGTGTGCGAAGCCCGGGCCACTGGCGCCCTGGCTCACGCTCATCACCACCACTTCCTCGTCGGCCTGCGTGGCGAGGCGGAAGGCGAACTCCGCCGCGTGCCTCGAGGCGGCGGTGCCGTTGGTGGGTACCAGCAACCGCCGCGGAGGCCACGCGCCTTCGCCGCGGCCACCGCGAGCCACTATGGTCGGACAGGGCGAAAGGCGTACGAGTTCGTCCACCATGGGGTGGAAGAGCGCGCCAGGCTCCCGGGAGCTCTCGGTGGCGCCGAGGATCAGCAACTGGTAGTCCTTGGCGGCTTCCGCCAGGATGGCGTCCTGTGGGTTCCGGCCTTCCACAACCTTGCGGGTGAGTTCGACGTCGCCGTACTGCGCACCTACGCCCTCCAGGAACTCCATGCCCTCCGCCCGCTGGCCGGTGGGACTCACGTTGAGCAGCGTGACCGACAGCGCGTCGTGCCCGGCCAGGCGCGAGATCACGTGTGCGTCGAGGCTCTGCCCCTCTTCGCGCCCCTCCTGCGTCCGCATGGGCACCAGCACCCGCCGCACGGCGGCCACCGCGCTGCCCGCCGACAGTTCCTCACGCTTGAGTCTGGCTAGTTCCTCGCCCTGGGGCGTCACGCGCTTGAGTGCCCACCTGAGCGCGGGCGGAGCCATGAGCGAGGTGGCCATGGCCATGACCACGATGATGGAGAACATCTCCTGGGTGAGTACCCCGATCTGCAGGCCGATGGTGGCGATGATGATCTCCATGGCGCCGCGGGCGTTCATGCCCGCGCCCATGCTGAGGGCCGTCCAGTGGTCGCGTTTGCCGATGAGCCGGGCCCCGGCGTATACGCCGGCGATCTTGCCGAAGGACGCCACGAAGATCACCAGCAGCGTGATGAGGAAGAGCTCCCGGGTGAGCAGCGGTGCCACGTCGACCTTCAGCCCCGCCACCGCGAAGAAGACCGGCGCGAAGATGCCCAGCGTGACGCTCTCTACCTTGCGCACCACCTCCGCCGGCAGCCGCGGCATCCGGCCGAAGAGTATGCCCATGAAGAAGGCGCCCAGCACCGCCTCCAGGTTGAGCGCATGGGAGACGGCGCCCCACACGAAGGTGAGCACCACCACGAGGGTCAGCAGCCTGTCGCGCGCCCGCACCTCGTCCTGCACGAAGTCGAGCGCCCATTTGACGAGCCAGCGGCCGACGGTGAACGACAGCACCATGAATGCCAGAACGCTGCCAAGGGCCCCGAGGAAGGTGCCGGCGTTCACGGCGTCGCCGGCGGCCAGCCCGGCCACGATGGAGAGCATGGTCCAGCCGATGGTGTCGTCCGCCATGCCCGCGGCGAGGATGCTCTGACCCACGTCGCGCCGCATGAGGTTCATGTCCATGAGCACCTTGGCGATGACGGGGATGGCGGTGATGGCCATCGCAGTAGCCACGAAGAGCGAGAAGACGAGGCGCTGCTGATCGTTGGCGAGCAGCGCATCGGGTAGGGTCCAGCCCAGCACGAAGCCCGTGGAGAAGGTAAGGGTGATGCCGCCCAGGGAGGCGCCTATCGCGGCGCGCGCCTGGCGCCGGATGAGGGCCAGGTCGGTCTCCAACCCGGTCAGCAGCAGGAGGAACATGACCCCGATGAGCGACACGACCTCGAGCAGGTACCCCTGCGTGGCCGTCTGCGGCACGATCCAGGCGCCCAGTTGCGGGAAGAAGCCGCTGATGAGGGAGGGGCCCAGCACGATGCCTGCCAGGATCTCGCCCACCACCGAGGGTTGGCCCAGGCGCTGCGCCACTTCGCCCAGAGCCCGCGCCACGAGGAGCAAAAGGGCGATCTGGATCAGGAGCGCCAGGACGTCGTGGTGAGAGGCGGCCGTGAAGACCGTGTTCATGGGCCGCGCCGACCTCTCGCGGCCCACGGGTAAGACAGACAGGGGATGACATGAGCCAGCACGTCTACCACCTTCCTATGAAGCCTGCGAGGTTAGCTGACGGGTTCGGAGAAGGAAGTCTCCGTCCGGCTTCTGCCGGATTCACCCCTTGATCTCGGGTCCCCCGCCGCGCGGCTCCACACCGCGCGCTCGGCTGCGGTAGACGGTTCAGCGTCTACTCAAGGGCGGAGTTTACGGTCTGCCCCGCGGGGCGTCAAGTGCGCGGCGTTGCGCCCCTGGCAGACCATCTTGCCCCGGCCACCCGTCAGCCCCGCCGCTT
>CAZPWN010000023.1:2536-4601 GCA_964590475.1 uncultured bacterium
GCCACCGCCACCCGGTAGCCGATGACCGCGGAGGCTGCGGAGACGGCGAGGGCGGTGAGCAGCATGCCGGGCAGGCGCTGGCTGGCCAGCCGGCCCACCACCGCGGGCGTGATGGCGAACGCCACGAAGAGCACCACCCCGACGGCGTCCAGCGCCGCCACCGCGGTGAAGGACGTCAGGCCCAGCAGGCCGCCCGTCACCAACCGCGGACGGAGACCCTGCAGCTCCGCCAGCACCGGGTCGAACGCGGCGGCCGTGAGCTCCTTGTGGAAGAGCGCCAAGTAGGTGGTGTTCAGGAGGAACGCCACGCTGACCACCAGCAACGAGCGCGGCACCTCCAGGCCCAGGAGCGGCACCCGGTCCAGCCACACGAAGCCGATCTCGCCCAGAAGCACCGTGTGCACGTCCACGTGCGAGTCGCGGGCGAAGAGACCGAGCAGCAGGATGCCGGCCGCGAAGAGGGCGGGGAAGACGAGGCCCGTGGCCGCGTCGCGCTTGACCTTGCCGCTCCGCGCCAGAACCTCGGTCAGGAGCACGGTGAGGAGACCGGCCCCCGCCGCGCCGAGCAGCTGCAGCGGCCCGGTGGCGTTGCCGGTCAGCAGGAACGTGACCGCGACCCCGAAGACCACGCCGTGGCTTATGGCGTCCGTGAGCATGGCTTGACCGCGCACCACCAGGAACGTGCCCAGCAGCGCCGCGGAGGCGCCCGTGAGAACACCGGTGGCCACGATGACGAAGGAGGGGGAGTCCAGCAGCGACTGCAGCGCCTGCACGAGCACGGCTAGGCTCCCTCGCCCGCAGGTCCTCGGCGCGGCGCCGCCAGCAGGGAGAAGGCCACGACGAGGCTGGCCACCAGCACCACGGTGGGCCCGGTAGCCATGCCGGGCACCGCCGCGCTGAGGAGCGCACCCACGAGGGCACTACCCGCGCCGATGCCGCCCGCCAGCCAGACCATGCCTGTAAGCGAGCCGGTCCACTGCCGGGCAGCTGCCGCCGGCGCCACCACGAGGGCGGACATGAGCACCACGCCCACCAGCTCGAGCCCCACGACGATGGCCACGGCCATGAGCCCCGTGCTGAGCGCCTCGTAGAGCTCGACCCTGGAGCCGTTGGCGCGCGCGAAGTGCGGATCGAAGATCGCCAGCTTGAGGGGGCGGAAGAGGAGCGCCACCACGGCAAGGGCGACGGCGCCGAGCACCCCGATGGTCACCAGGTCCGAGCGCAGGGTAGCGGCAGCCTGACCGAAGAGGAACTGCTCCAGACCCGCGCTGCCGGCGCCCGGTTGGCGCTGCACGAACGAGAGCAGCACCACCCCGAGGGCGAAGCCGGTGCCGAGCCCCACGCCGAGGGCGGACTCGCCCTTGACGCCGCGGCGGCGCCCTAAAGCCACGGCGAGGAGGGCGGAGGCTAGGCCCGTGACCAGCGCACCAGCGAGCATGTAAGGCAGGCTGCGGCCACCCGCGATCAGGTAGCCAAGCACCACGCCCGGCAGGGCAGCGTGAGACATGGTGTCGCCCAGCAGGCTCTGGCGCCTGAGCACCGCGAACGTGCCGAGGGCGCCCGCCGTGGCGCCCAGCATGAGCGCGCCCAGCGAGACCGTGATGACGGTGGGGTCCTGCAGCAACTCCCACATGGCTTCAGACCAACCTGTTGGGCGCGGGGGAAGCCGCTGGGCCGCCACTCAGGGTTCCCGCGGGCGCACGGGCCTCGTCCAGCCGGGGCAGGCGCCCGCCGTAGGTGGCGTTCAGGTTCTCGGCCGTCAGCGTGCTGGCCAGCGGACCCTGCGCCACCAGGCGCACGTTGAGCAGGGCCAGCCAGTCGAAGTACTGCTCCAGGGTGTTCAGGTCGTGGTGGACGGCCAGCACCGTGGCACCCTCGGCGTTGAGGCGCTTGAGCACCCGCACCAGGGCGGACTCGCTGGCGGCGTCCACGCCGGCGAACGGTTCGTCGAGCAGGTACAACTCGGCTTGCTGCACCAGCGCCCGCGCCAGGAAGACCCGCTGCTGCTGCCCGCCGGAGAGCTGGCCTATCTGACGGCGCTCGAAGCGCGCCATGTCGACTTCCT
>CAZPWN010000023.1:4701-10374 GCA_964590475.1 uncultured bacterium
GCCCCGTTGGGGCCGACTACGGCGCCCATGACCCCGCGCGGCACGGCCAGCGAGACGCCCTCTATGGCGGGGCCCTGTCCGTAACGCACCGTGGCACCTTCGGTCCGGACCACCAGTTGGGTAGCGGGCCCCTGCGCGCGGTTCACCAGCGCTCCTCCCAGGCGGCCACCGTGCCGGGCAGCTCGGGCAGCTGGCCGCCGAGCGCCAGGGTGATGGCGCGGACGTTATGCATGACCATGCCCACGTAGGTACCCTCCTGTTCGCCCAGCGTTCCCAGCGCGTCGGCGTAGAGCTCGCTGCCTACCTCGGCGGTGCCGCCGCGCTGTTCCACGGCTTCGAGCACCGCCGTGACGGTGCGCGGGTTGATGGTGCTCTCGAGGAAGAGGGCGGGGATCTGCCGGTCGACCATCAGCTGGGCCACGCGCCTGATGTCCGCCACGGCCGCTTCGGTCTCGGTGCTTACGCCCTGGATGCCTTCGACGTGGATGCCGTACGCGCGGCCGAAGTACGCGAAGGCGTCGTGGGCGGTGACCAGGATGCGCTGCTGCTCGGGGATGGTGGCTACGGCTTGCTGGCTCCAGCCGTGCAGGTCGTCAAGGAGCGCAGCGTAGGCGCTGGCCCGCGCTGCGATCTGCTCCACGCACCCTTGTGAGTCGGCCAGCAGCTCGGTCAGCGCGTCCGCTATCGCCGCGCTGGCGCCGCGCCAGAGGGAAACGTCCATCCACACGTGCGGGTCGTGGACGGAGGGGCTGGTGGTGATGAGCTGCTCGGGCGCCACCGCGGCCTCGGCCACGGCAACGGTGGGCGTGCGGCTGGCGAAGCTCTCGAGCACGCGCGCGAGCCCGGCCTCAAGGTGCAGGCCGCTGTAGAGCACGAGGTCGGCCCGTTCGATGAGCCGCACGTCGCCGGCGCTGGCGCGGTAGAGGTGGGGGTCAGAGCCCGGCCCGATCATGGTGCGCACGTCGGCGCAACTGCCGGCCAGCTCCGCGGCCACGTCACCGATCATGCCCACGGTGGCCACCACGCGCGGCGGGCTGCTCTGAGCCAACGCGGCGGGAACGCCTAACAGGGAGATGAGGAGTGCGCAGAGAAGCCACCGCACGGTATCCGCTGGCGTGCGGCGCCCAGAGAGATCAGATAGTGACATCGGAGCTTTCCATCGTTGCTAGCCACCTTCGGAACATTGTTCGCTAGTCCATAAGCCAGGACTTAGGTATGCCTAATATAGTGGCGAAGGGGCGCCTTGTCAATGGCCTCGGCCACTCACGGACTTACGTTCCTACCGTCTCAGGTCACTTCCGCCCGAGCACCTGACCCAGGACCAGGCCCGCCATCTCGCGCGAGAGCGAGAGCTCCTGCGAGGCGCCCGGCTCCCCCGGAACCGTGCGCTCTAGGATCAGCAGGTTGCCGCCCGGTTCGCGCTGCCTCAGCCTCAGCTCGGCCCCGGGCTCCACCCCCAGGCTCTCGAGGTAGGCGAGGACCTCGCTCTCCTGCGAGAGCACCCGGTGCACTACGAAGCGTTCGCCCATCTCCAGCTGGGCCAGGGGGGTATGCGGCGCCGTGGGCATGGAGCCGTCCGCGCGCGGTATGGGGTCGCCGTGCGGATCGAACTGCGGCTGGCCCAGGTGCTGGGCCAACCGCTCGGTGAACTCGTCCGACACCACGTGCTCCATGAGTTCCGCCTCGGCGTGGACCTCGTCCCAGCCGAAACCGAGCTCCGTGATCATGAACGTCTCGAGCAGCCGGTGGCGGCGGACCAGTCTGACGGCCTCCTGCTGGCCCTCGCTGGTGAGCTCCGCGCCCCTGTAGGGCTGATACCGCACCAGCCCCAGGCCGTGCATCTTGCCCAGCATGCCCGTCACGGACGGTGCCGTCACGCCCAGCTCCCGGGCGATCTCGCCCGTGCCCACGGCGCCGCCCCCGTTGTTGGAGAGCAGCCAGATGGTCTTCAGGTAATCGCCTACCGAGCTGGACAGAGGCGCATCGAGCGAGGTGGAGGTCTCCTCATTAGCCACGCCTAAATCTTAGCAGGTCGGCGCGGGTGCAGTGTGCGCGCTCGGGCCGCTAGTCGGCCGAGATCTCCTGCTCCGGGAGCTCCCCCACCTCGGGCTCCTTCGGCTTACCCCAGAGGAGCGAGGCGACCACGCTGACGGCGAGGATCGAGATGATCACCGCCAGCGACACGAGCGCGGGGATGTGGAGCACGTCCAGCAGCAGCATCTTCACGCCGATGTAGACGAGGATGAGCGCCAGGCCGGTCTGCAGGTACACGAAGCGGTGCACCACGTGCGCCAACAGGAAGTACATGGACCTGAGGCCCAGCACGGCCATGATGCTGGCCGTGAACACGATGAACGGATCGGTGGTGATGGCGAAGATGGCCGGGATGGAGTCCACGGCGAAGAGCAGGTCCGTGAACTCGATGACGACCAGGGCCAGAAGCAGGGGCGTGGCCATGCGCACCCCGTTCTGGACGGTGAAGAACTTCTGGCCGTCGTACTCGGTGGAGATGGGGATGAGGCGCCGCACCAGCTTGATGGCCGGGTTCTTGCTGAGATCCTGATCGTCGTCGCCCTTCGAGAACAGCATCCGCAGCCCGGTGAAGAGCAGGAACGCGCCGAAGACGTAGAGGATCCAACTGAACTGGTCTATGAGGGCCGCGCCGATCACGATCATGAGACCACGCATGACGAGCGCGCCCAGGATGCCCCAGAGCAGCACCCGCTGCTGGTACTTGAACGGCACCTTGAAGTACGTGAAGACCAGCACGAAGATGAAGATGTTGTCGACGGACAACGACCACTCCAGGACGTAACCGGTGATGTACTCCACGGCCTTCTCGGAGCCGAGCCAGAAGTAGAACACCACGCCCAGCAGTAGAGACAAGGTCACCCAGGTGGCCGTCCACAGGGCGGCTTCCTTGGGTTTGACAACGTGAGCTTTGCGTTGGAACAGGCCCAAGTCGATGGCGAGCATGACGAGGACGAACGCGATGAAAGCGAACCAAGCCCATAGGGGTTCGGTCACGGGGGCCTCCCTCTAAGGGTCTTGCCTTCGTGTCCGCCACCGGGTGGTCGATGACCTCCGTGTTGACGATGACGAACACCCGGAACTCGGGCGGCTACTCCCCCTCAACGAGTGCCCATGCTACACGCTGGGTAGGGGCGTTGCTAGTGCAGCACGGGCCACCGCCTAGTACAGGCCGGCCTCCCGCGCCTTCAGCGCAGCCTCCGTGCGGGTACTCACCTCGAGCTTGCCGAGCACGCTCGACACGTGATTGCGGGCGGTCTTCACGCTGACCTCCAGACGCCTAGCGATCTCCCAGTTGCTGAGCCCCTGCGAGAGGAGACCCAGCACCTCGCGCTCCCGCCTGGTCAGGTCGAACGGCTTCAAGCTGCTCTGCTCCGCGCCCGCTGACAGATAGCGGCCCAGATGGCTGGCGACCGCCTGGCCCAGCAGCGCCTCGCTGTTGGCCGCAGCCTCGATGGCGCGCCGTAGCTCCGCCACGCTGGCGCTCTTGGAGACGAAGCCCATGGCGCCCGCCCGGAGAGCGTGCATCAGGGAGGCGTCGTCGGGGTACATGGTGATCATCACGACCGCGGTCTCCGGGAGCTGGTTCATGATCCGCGCCGTTGCTTCGGCGCCGGAGAGGCCCGGCATCCTGGCGTCCATGAGGACCACGTGGGGCGTCAGCCGGAGCGCCAGCTCCACCGCCTCCGGTCCGTCGTGAGCCACACCCACCACCTTGTGGCCCGGCATGGAGGCCACCAGCAGGGCCAGCCCACCTGCGAACATCTCGTGGTCGTCGGCTATCAGCACCCTGGTCTGTACGGGGGTGCGCCCGGCGGCGCCGTGGGAGCTCATCCGGGGATCCGTGCCCTAGGCGGCAGTTCCGAGCGGCGCTCCTCGCCGAGGCGCGACATGCGGTCCAGCGGCAGCCTCACGATCAGGCGTGCGCCACCCAGCCGCAGGCTCTCCAGCCGCACCGAACCGCCGAGCCGCCGGGCGGCGCGCCACAGGGACGTGAGGCCGATGCCCCCCGTGGTGGAGGCCATGTCGGCCCCGGCGCCGCGACCGTTGTCGCGGACCTCGAGCGACACCAAGCGACTTCCGTAGGTGAGCCTCACGATGCACCTCCGCGCGTGAGCGTGGCGCGCCACGTTGGTCGTGCCCTCCAGCGCGGCCCTGTAGAGAAGCTCGGCTCCCTCGCGCGGCAGCAGGATGGGGGTACCGGAGACGGTGAAGTCGATGAGCAGTCCCGGACGCTCCGCGCGGCGGCAAGCTTCGCTTATGGCGTTGATCAGGCCGCCGAGTTCGAGCGGCCTTGGCAGTTGGTCGTGGACGATGCGGGCCAGTTCGTCGACGAGCCCGGCTACCTCGCGCCGCAGGCTCGATATCTGTTCGTGGGTGAAGCCCTGAAGGCCCGAGGATTCCTCGAGCAGGCCCAAGCGCAACTCCAGGTTGGCCAGGGCCGGCCCTAGCCGGTCGTGCAGGGCGAAACGCAGTGGGTCGGGGCGCCGCCGGTCGAAGCGGAACGGCCTGCCGTCATGGGGAGCTGCCGGGGTCTCTTCCGAGGCCTCGTGACCGATCCGGAGTCCTCTAGAGCCTGTTTCCTCCATCGCACCCACCTAGCACCGAGAGAGTACTAGGCGGAGTGGCGAAGCGAAGTGCGGATGACCTAGCCCGCACTTCGCTCGTTCTGGACGGCGCTCCTAAAAGCGGGCGCCTCTACGGGCACTACTTCAGAGGACCCGGAACTCCGCTACCATCCCTTCCATCACGTGGCTCAGCTCGGGGTTCTCCATGTCGGGCACGAAGCAGAGCGCCACCCAGTTGCCCGACTCGAAGTCCACCGGAACGTAGACCGTCTCGCCCGCCGCGACCATGGTTATGCTCTCGGTCTTGTCGTAGGGCTGCCTGCCGCCCTCACCGCTCAGGTAGGCGATCAGGTCCTCCATGGTCCGGCCTGGCAGGAGGCGGTAGAAGTCGGCCACGTGTGGCTGCGTGCCCGTGTTGGAAACCTTCCACAGGTTCAGTCCCTCGTCCACTTCCTCGGGCAGGTCGTAGGCGAAGTCCAAGAAGTCGACCTCGTTGGCCACTTGCGGGCTCTCGCCCTCCTCGTTACCGCCGATCACCTTGAAGGTGGAGTACGAGATCTCGCCGCCCTCTTCGGGTATGGCCGCCACCACGTACTTGCCGCGCGAGAGGTCGACGAGCATCGTCTTGTTGCTGTGGTCGGAGACGTTCATGCCGCCCATAGCGGTGGCGGTCTCCTCCAGAGCTTCGAGCGCTTCGTGCGCGCCGCTGCCGCTGGCCTTCGAGTCCTCCAGCTCCTGGTTGGCCGCCGCGAAGTCGGTGACCGAAGCCCCGTCGCGCAACCTGTAGACGGTGAAGTCCGCATCCTCGTTTCCGGTGTTGACCAGGTTCAGGGCCTGGAAACCGGTGCCGACGATCAGGTGCTGCGTGGTCAGCGAGCCGTTGAGCACCACGCTCACTTCGTCCTGCGCCTGTACCGCACCCATCAGTAGAACCGCCACTAAAGCGGCCGCGATGATGGGGGCCTTCCTTCCTAACCGGCCGGTAGATGGACGTAACTTCGACATCTGACGATCGTTGGTTCTAGTCATCCTGGAACCTCCCGGATAGCATGCTGCGCCTCCGGTCGACCCGGTT
>CAZPWN010000023.1:10474-12519 GCA_964590475.1 uncultured bacterium
ACGCCCACGGCCAGGACGGCGCCCGTGACGGCGAGGAACACGCCCATGGACCAGCTGATGGCGCCGGTGCGGCGGGTGAACACGGCCACGCCCTGCACCAGGTTGCGTAGAGCGTCCAGCGAGGGCCAGGCCAGCGCCCAAGCGAAGCCCACCACGGCCAAGGCGGTGAGTTCCGGGGTAAGTCCGGAAACGACGGCGAACCAGAACTCGGACAGGGGCGTGAACGCCACCAGCGCCGTCACGACCAGAAGCGCGGCGGCGAGTTGGAGCGTGAAGGTGCGCAGCGCCTTGTAGGCGCCGGGGCGGTCGAGCAGCGCGACCACCACCTCGTTCAGCGCCATGCCGAGCGCCCGGAGGATGAACAGCGCGCCGCTGACCACCGGCCACACCGCCAGCGACTCCAGCGCCTGCGGCATGCGCGCCATGGCGGCGCTGCCGATGGGCTGGATCATGAGCGAGAGCAGGCTGGTGAGCACCAGCGGCACGAAGAAGGCGAGGAACGCGCCCAGCGTGAGGGGCGGCACCACCTCCTCCGCCTCCTGCAGCGGCCCCAGCCGCACGGGGCGCGCGGCGACGCCGCTGTAGATGGCCTCCACGGTGACGCCCACGGCGATGGCCGAGGCGGCCGTGACTATGCCGGGGGCGCCGAACACGAAGGCGGCGAGCACGGAGACTATGGCTACGGCCACCAGGCGTAGAGCGGTGCCGATGCTCACATGATGCGCCCGGTTGAAGCGGATGAGCAGGCCCTGCTGGAACCGGCGGTAACCGATGGCCCAGGTCCATGGCAGCATGATCCTGAGGCCGAGGCGGGCGGGCTCGATCACTTCTTCGGGCGGACCGAAGAGCGGTATGAGCACGAGATCGAACAGGGGCGTGAAGGCGAG
This sequence comes from uncultured bacterium, assembly GCA_964590475.1. GTDB lineage: Bacteria > Deinococcota > Deinococci > Deinococcales > Trueperaceae > JAAYYF01. The sequence goes on from CAZPWN010000023.1 coordinate 11,362, forward strand.
CAGCGCGTGCAGCACCGTGAGCGCGGCGCCCAGCACCATCATGAAGCGGTAGATGAGCCGGTACGAGGCGGCGTCGCGCGCCAGCGCCACCGAGGCGGCGAGCAGCATGATGACGGGGGCCTCGACGATCAGCGCCACGGGGAAGACCACGCCCCCGTACGCCGCCAGGTGCACGGCGGGATCCGCCTGGCGCGCCATGATGGCGCTCACCAGCGGCAGCTCCATGCCCATGACGGCCCAGCTCGCGGCGAGCGGCAGCCACATGCGGAACACCTCCCGCACCGTGACGGTGGGGAGGAGGCTGGCGTTGGGTATGGGTTCTACGGCGGCCGGCTCGGCGCCCTGTGACTGGGCCACGGGGAGACTCTACCGCTGTGGGCGCGACGCGGCTGAGTCAGCGGGTAGGTTCAGCGCCCCTCAGTGCGGCGCGAATATGCAGGACGCCCTGCCGTCGCGCATGCAGGCGAGCTGCTCCAAATCGTTGCCCAGGAGGTTGCTGATGACCATGGAGTCGTAGCGGCAGACGACGTCGGAGGTCTGCGCCAGCTTGTGGAAGACGCAGTTCACGGCGTGCACGTTGCCGTTATCGTCCAGGTAGGCGCCGTAACCCAGCTCGTCGAGGATGCTCACCACCTCGCGCAGCCGCTCCTCGCCCGCCTTGCCTTCCAGCCTGGGAGCCACCTCTGCGGTCAGCTCCGCCGCCATCTTGGCCAGCACCATGCGGAGGCCCTCCTCGCCGAACATCTCCTGCGTATGCCGCAGAAGCGCCTCCGCCATGCGGGCGTAATGCTTGGGGAAGAGCTCCCGCCCCGCGTCGGTGAGCGCGTAGGCGCGGCTCGGCCGCCCGCCCGTGCTGCGCAGCTCGGCTACCTGCACCACTCCCTCGCGCTCGAGCCCCGTGAGCTGCTGCTGCACGGCGTTACGCGAGACCGACAGGGCCTCAGCCAGCTCGTCGGCGGTGAGCCCGCTTACGCTCACGCCGAGGAGCTCGCGCAGCAGGCGCATGCGAGGTTCGCTGAGACGCATGGGCGTGGTGCCTAGGCCTGCCAGTGGGGTGCGGTTCTCTTCCATCTATCCGGTTCCAGCCTCATCATCTCACGCGCCGCAGACGCGGTGTTGCCGGCAGGAACCAAAGTCGGCGGTAGGTGCGCCGGCCGG
>CAZPWN010000023.1:12619-21374 GCA_964590475.1 uncultured bacterium
CCGCCGATGTGGGTGCCTTCGGGCTACCAGTCGGAGGTGGGCGACGTGACCTCCTATTTCGGCCTGCACGACGTGAGGGGCGCCACGGGCTGGCAGATAGAGCTCGCCCGCATGCGCCTGGAGCGCAGCACCGTCACCGAAGCGTCCTCCGGAGCCAGTTCGCAGATCCGCGATCTCTGGGCAGAGATCAGGGTCGTAGTGCCCGAAGACGCCATCGCCGGTATCTACCGCGTCCGCGGCGAGATCCAGGCGCGCGGCGGCCAGACGCAGCCCGTGACTTTCAGCATCGAGGTCCGCTGAACGTTACGGAGGGTACATGGGCCGGCTTCCTGGGCTCAGGCCGCGCAGCGCCGCACCCTCACAGGTCGACACCTTCACAGGTCCACACCTTCACAGGTCCACACCTTCACAGGTCCACACCCTCGCGGAACACCCCGCTGACGCACCATCTGCCGGCCTGCGGGCCGCCCTTGGCGCGCACCATGCCCAGCTGGTAGACGGCCGTCTCGCCGGTGTGCTTTACCCGCAACTCCGACCTGGCGGAGTCGCCGATGATCAGCGGCGGGTCGGCCTGCACGGGCTGGGAGGAGAGGAGCGGCGCGTAGAGCTCGTTGCCGAACGCACGCTCGAACACGCTCAGGTCACCCAGCTTGGAACGCAGTTTGGGGGAGGCGTAGGCGTGCAGCGTGGCCACGCCCGCCGCGCCCTGGCCGAAGGCTAGCCGGAGCAGGGTTTCCAGCAGCTGCTCCGGCGAGTCGGCGGCCGCTTCCGGCACGGCCTTCACTCCTTCCGGAGCGCGACCGATACGAACTTGGTCTCGAGGTACTCCTCGATGCCCCAGTGGCCGCCCTCCCGGCCCACGCCCGACTGCTTGACGCCGCCGAACGGGGCATAGGGCACGGACGGCACGCCGTCGTTCACGCCCACGATGCCGTACTCCAGCTCCTCGGACACGCGGACGGCGCGCGAGAGGTCGTTGGTGTAGAGGTACGCCGCCAGGCCGTACTGCGAGCTGTTGGCGAGAGACACGGCCTCGGCGTCGGTTTCGAAGGTGGCTATGGGAGCCACCGGCCCGAACGTCTCCTCCTGCATGATCAGCGAGTCGGGAGAAACGCCCTTGAGCACGGTGGGCGCGTAGTACAGGCCGTCCAGGCGCTCCCCGCCCGTGAGCAGCTCGGCGCCGCGGGCCACGGCGTCCTCCACGTGGCGGCTGACCTTCTCCACCGCCTGCTCGTCCACCAGCGGACCGATCTCCGTGCCTTCGTCCAGGGGGTTGCCCACCTTCAGCTTCGCGGTGGCTGCGGCGTAGAGCTCCGTGAACTCGTCGACCACGGAGGAGTGCACGTAGACGCGGTTGGTGCACACGCACGTCTGGCCGGCGTTGCGGAACTTGCTCGCCATGACCTGCGCTACCGCCTCCTCCATGTCGGCGTCCCCGAATACGAGGAACGGCGCGTGCCCGCCGAGCTCGAGGGAGATGCGCTTCAGCGTGTCCGCCGACTGGCGGTAGAGCAGCCGCCCCACCTCGGTGGAGCCCGTGAAGGTGAGCTTGCGGATCCGCGGATCGGCGATGAGGGGCTCGGTGACGGGAACGGGCTCGGAGGCCGGGAGCACCTGCAGCGTTCCCTCGGGACCGCCCGCCTCCAGCCAGAGGTCGCCGAGAAGCAGCGCCGACAGCGGTGTCTGCTCGGCGGGCTTGAGAACCATGGTGCAGCCCGCCGCCAGGGCCGGCGCGGCCTTGCGGGTGACCATCGCTAGTGGGAAGTTCCAGGGCGTGATGGCCAGCGCTGGCCCAACCGGCTGCCTGATGGCCGACAGGCGCTTGTGGCCGGCGGCGGCGGGGAACGTCTCGCCGTAGATGCGCTTGGCCTCCTCCGCGTACCAACCGGCGAAGCCGGCGGCGTACGCCACTTCGCCGCGCGACTCGCGGAGCGGCTTGCCCATCTCGCGCGCCATGGTCTCGGCCAGCGTCTCCTGGTTGTCGAGCATCAGCTGCTGCCAGCGCTCCAGGATCTCGGCTCTCTCGAAGGGCGTGGTGGTGCGCCACCGAAGGAAGGCGTCCCAGGCCACGTCGGCGGCGACTCGCCCTGCTTCCGTACCGAGGTCGGCCACTTGGCCGAGCGAGGTGCGGTCGATGGGTGTCTTCAGCTCGTAGGTCGACTCCGCCGACTGCCAACCCCGGCCCAGGTACCGGCCACCGATTCCAGCGATGCTGATCATGCTCCGAGTCTACCGCCGTGCGGTCGGGCGGTGGGTGCTCGGTCGCCCCTTCGTGTCGGCTATCTAGCTGGGCCCCGTACTGGGTTCTGTCTCCTCACCGGTCACCAAGCTGTTCGCCATGTCGGCCTCGAGCCGCCAGAGGTCCTCGGGTGTCTCGCGGCGTCGCGCCAGACGCAACTCGGCGCCGTCCCACACCACCTCGGCCGGCCGCAGGCTCGAGACGTAGTTGGAAGCCATCGCCATGCCGTACGCTCCGGCGCGCCCCACGGCGAGGAGGTCTCCGGGTCGCACCTCACCGAGCTCCACGCCCTGAGCCAGGCGATCCGCGTTCTCGCAGAGGGGGCCGTCCACATCGGTCTCGGCCCACGTGGCGGGGGGCTCCGCGGCCCGAGGCTCCCCGTTCCGGGGATCCAGCTCCGGCTGCCCCTCACGGCCCACCACGCTCACGGGATGCCGCGCCCCGTAGAGCGCGGGCCGGAGCAGGTCGGCCATGCCGGCGTCTGCTATGACGTGGCGCCTAGAGCCGGTCTTCACGTGCAGCACGCGCGTGAGCAGCACCCCGGCGTCGGCCACCAGCAGGCGGCCCGGCTCGACGATCGGCGCCAGTCCGTACCGCTCGGCGAAGTCCAAATACTCGGCAGCGAAGGCGGCCAAAGGCGGTTCCGGCACCGCGAAGCCGCCGCCCAGGTCGACCAGCGCGAGCTCCGGGAACCGGTCGTAGAGCGGCTCCAGGGAGCGCACCACCAACCTCGCCACTTCCGGGTCCTCGAGCATGGAACCCGCGTGCACGTGGAAGCCCGCCAGGCGCCCCGCGCCCGCCACGCGCTCCGCCAGGCTCACGGCCTGCCCGTGCGGCAGGCCGAACTTGGACCCTTCGGCGGCGGTGGCCAGGTGCTCGTGGGTGTGGGGATCGAAGCCGGGGTTCAGGCGCACCAGGTACCGCGGCCCGTCGTCCACCTGCTCGCCGACCAGCCCCTCGAAGACCTCGTAGGCGCCCTCGCTATCCAGGCTCACGAGCTCGACACCGACGCGTAGGGCCCGCAGGGCCAGCTGCGGGGTGATGCCCGGGCCGCCCAGCAGGATCCGGTGCGGCGATATGCCGGCCAGGAGCGACCTTTCCAGTTCGCCCAGGGTCAACGCCTCGGCGCCCAGCCCCAGGCCCGCCATGTGCCGGAGGACGGCCAGGTTGGCGTTGGCCTTCACGGCGTAGCGGACGTCGGCGCCGGGGAAGGCGCTGCGCAGCCGGCTCACCTGTTCCGTTATGCGGGGCAGGTCGTACAGGTAGCAGGGTGTGCCGAAGCGGTTCGCTGCTTCCGTCATCAGGTCCGGGCTCAGGCCCACCTGCTCCGTAGGTTGGTCTGGTCGCATGCTCCCAATCACCTGCTGACCGCGCTCGCCGCGCGAGGAAGTTCGGTGCGTGAGGCTAGCACGACCTACGGTTATGCTGGCGGGCATGAACCGACAACTGCGCCGAGCGCAGGCGAAACTAGATGAGAAGGCAGACCGCGACCGGCAGAAGAAGAAGCAGGCGCGGAAGGAGAAGGTGAACGCCATACGGGACCGCCGCAAGCAGCGTCGGTTGACCGGCGCCAAGCCGGAAGCGCCCAAGGAGCCCGTGCCGCTGAGCAGCCTCACGCCCGAGGAGCGCAAGAAGATGCCGGGACGTTTCTCCGGCGCCTTCATGATCGCCACGGTGTTCTTCATCATCCTGCAGGCGGCCGTTCCGCCCGAGGAAGTGGGCATCCAGAGCTCGCTGATAGGGGCCGGCTTCTTCCTGATGTTCGGCTACTTCTCCACGCTCTTCCTGCTGCGGCGCGGCAACGAGAAGGCGTTCGGCTTCACCCTCACCTCCGGCCTGGCCTTGGCCGTCGGGGTCCTGTTCACCAGGCTCATCGGCCCCGAGGCCGGCGGCCTGGATCAGTGGTTCCTCCTAATGGTGGGCCTCGGTGCCGGCGGCGTGGTGGCGGGCGCCTACCTGGGCCGCTCGGTGTTCAACGCCGGGCTCAGGCGGTGACGGCCGAGGGCTCTACTGAAGGGGAACCCGCGGCGCACCTGACCGCCATCGTGGGCGCCATGCGCGAGGAGGTGGAGCGCCTCGAGGCGTCCCTGCAGGGCAGCCAGGCGGAGCGGCAGGGCCCGTTGAAGTGGCTGTCAGGGGAGTTGGAGGGGCACCGGGTGCTCCTCGCCGAGTGCGGCGTTGGCAAGGTGAACGCCGCGGCGCTGACGCAGGCCCTCCTCGCTGCCGGCGCCACGCGGCTCGTGTTCACCGGCGTGGCGGGGGCGGTGGACCCCCAGCTCGAAGTAGGCGACGTGGTCATCGGCTCGGACGCCGTGCAGCACGACGTGGACGTGACGGGGCTCGGCTACGAACCGGGCGAGGTGCCGGGGAGCGGCCGCACGTGGAGCGCCGACCCTCACCTGGTGGAGGCGGCGCTGGCCGCGGCGGCCGAGCTGCCTGGCCTCCGCACTATCAAAGGCCGCGTGGCGTCGGGCGACACGTTCGTAGCCAGCGCCGAGGCGACCGCACGATTGGCGCGCGACTTCGGCGCCGCGTGCGCCGAGATGGAGGGCGCCGCGGTGGCGCAGGTCTGCGCCCGCTGGGGCGTGCCGTTCGTCATAGTGCGCTCCATCTCCGACAGCGCGGACCACGCCGCCCAGGTCGACTTCCGGGCGTTCACGCTCACCGCCGCGGCGAACGCCGAGCAGGTGGTGCGGGGGCTCCTGCGCCGTCTGCGCTGACGGGCGCGCACGCTGGTTGGTTACGCCGACTCCCCGGTACGTTGGCGCCGCTCCCTGACACAACGTGGCGGTGGCGTAGAATGGCCGTGATAAGGCGCGCTGTCACCTGCGGCGAGCGCGCTGCCGTCTGCTTCATCACCGTGGGTGTACGGGCGCCGCGCTGTGCTCACTACCATGCCCGCCGGAACCGCAGCCGAGGAAGATGCTGTCTGCGACCGCCCGGCGCGAACGAGAGGTAATTGAATGGTCGACGTACTGGATCAACTACTGGATCTGGATCGCTCCCAACTGGATCCGAAGGAGCTGGAGGAGCTGAACCGGATCGAGATGCGGGAGTGGCTCGAGTCCCTGGACTACGTCCTGGCCTCCGGCGGCCCCGAACGTGTGATGGCCATCCTGGATCGGCTCAAGGACCACGCCACCCTGAACGGCGTCTCGCTGCCGGTGGAGCTCGACAGCGCCTACCTCAACACCATCCCCGTCTCCGAGCAGCCCGATTACCCGGGCGACGTGGAGATCGAGCGCAAGATCACCAACCTGATCCGCTGGAACGCCATGGCCATGGTGGTGCACGCCAACAAGGTCTCGCCGGGCATCGGTGGCCACATCGCCACCTACGCCTCGGCCGCCATCCTCTACGAGGTGGGCTTCAACCACTTCTTCCGCGGCCTCGGCAAGGGCCCCGACGCCGACATGATCTACTTCCAGGGCCACGCCAGCCCGGGCATCTACGCCCGCTCGTACCTGGAGCACCGGCTGTCGGATGAGGAGATGCACAACTTCCGTCGCGAGCTGCAGGACAAGCCCGGCCTCTCCTCCTACCCCCACCCCTGGCTCATGCCCGACTACTGGAGCTTCCCGACTGTCTCCATGGGCTTGGGGCCCATCACCTCCATCTACCAGGCACGCTTCCGGCGCTACCTGGAGGACCGCGGCCTCTACCCCAAGGGCGACGGCAAGGTCTGGGCCTTCATCGGCGACGGCGAGACGGACGAGCCGGAGACCCTCGGCGCCATCCGCGTGGCCAGCCGCGCCAACCTCGATAACCTCATCTGGGTCATCAACTGCAACCTGCAGCGCCTCGACGGCCCCGTGTACGGCAACGGCCAGATCATCCAGGAGCTCGAGGGCATCTTCAAGGGCTCCGGCTGGAACGTCATCAAGGTGGCGTGGGGCTCCGCCTGGGACGAGCTGCTGGAGCGCGACAAGGAAGGCCACGTCATCAAGCGCTTCGAGGAGCTCGTCGACGGCGAGTCGCAGCGCTACGCCGCGTTCGGCGGTCAGGAACTGAAGGAGCGCTTCTTCAACACGCCCGAACTCAAGGCGCTCGTGGCGGACTGGACGGACGCCGACTTCGCCAAGCTGAACCGCGGTGGCCACGACCCCGTGAAGGTGTACGCGGCGTTCGACCGGGCCATGAAGCACAAGGGTCAGCCGACCGTCATCCTCACCCGCACCGTCAAGGGCTACGGCATGGGTACCGCGGGCGAAGCCCAGAACATCACCCACCAGCAGAAGGCGCTCGACGAGACCGAGATGAAGGCCTTCCGCGACCGCTTCAACCTGCCCATCACGGACGAGGACATCGCTACCACCCCGTACCACCGCCCGCCCGAGAACAGCCCGGAGCACAAGTACCTGATGGAGCACCGGGAGAAGCTCGGCGGCTTCCTCCCGAAGCGCCGGGTGCAGGCCGAGCCGCTGGCAGCGCCCAGCGCCGAGGCGTTCGAAGAGTTCATGGCTTCTTCCAACGACCGCGAAGTGTCGACCACCATGGTCATGGTCAACGTCATGCGCAAGCTCCTGCGCGACAAGGAGTGGGGCAAGCTCCTCGTGCCGATCATCCCGGACGAGGCGCGCACCTTCGGCATGGAATCGTTCTTCCGCCAGATCGGTATCTACTCGCCGGTCGGGCAGCTCTACGACCCCGTCGACTCGGCCCACCTCATGTACTACAAGGAGTCCAACACCGGGCAGATCCTCGAGGAGGGCATCACCGAGGCCGGCGCCATGTCGTCGTTCATAGCCGCGGGCACCGCTTACGCCAACTACGGCGTCAACATGGTGCCGTTCTACCTGTACTACTCCATGTTCGGCTTCCAGCGTGTGGGCGACCTGATGTGGCTCGCAGGCGACAGCCACGCCAAGGGCTTCCTGGTCGGCGCCACCGCCGGCCGCACCACCCTGGCCGGCGAGGGCTTGCAGCACCAGGACGGCCATTCGCACCTCCTGGTCTACCCGGTCCCCAACATGCTGGCCTACGACCCGGCGTTCTCGCACGAGATCGCGATCGTGGTGCGCGAGGGCATGCGCCGCATGTACCAGGAGCAGGAGAACGTCTTCTACTACGTCACGGTCTCGAACGAGAACTACCGCCAGCCCGGCGCCCCCGAGCACCTCTCGCGTGGGGAGCTGGAGGAGGGCGTCCTCAAGGGCCTCTACCTCTTCCGCCCCAGCAGCAAGAAGCGCGCCAAGCTGCGCGCCCAGCTGTTCGGCTCCGGCACCATCATGAACGAGGTGCTCAAGGCCGCCGACATCCTGGAGGCCGACTACGGCGTGGGTGCGGACGTGTGGAGCGTCACCTCCTACAAGGAGCTGCACCGCGACGCCCTGCAGGTCGAGCGCTACAACCGACTGAACCCCGACCAGGAGCCGCGCACCTCGTACGCCGCCGGCAAGCTCAAGGACGCCAAGGGCGTGTTCGTGGCCGCCAGCGACTACATGAAGATCCTGCCCGACTCGCTCGCAAGGCACCTGCCGCGACCCATGGTCAGCCTCGGCACGGACGGTTACGGCCGCAGTGAAGCGCGCGCGGAACTGCGCGACTTCTTCGAAGTCGACGCCGCCCACATCGTGTACGCCACCCTGACCGCGCTGGCGGATGAGGGTAAGTTCGAGAAGGCCGCGCTTCTGAAGGCGCGTGAAGAGCTCGGGATCGATCCCGACAAGGCCAACCCGTACGTCGACTGAGCTGAGAAAGGAACTCGCGTGGCCATCGAAGTGAAACTACCGGACATCGGCGAAGGGATCGAGCACGGCACGGTGGTAGGCGTGCTGGTCAGCGTCGGTGACCAGGTCGAGAAGGACCAACCCCTGGTCGAGCTGGAGACCGACAAAGCCGTGGTGGAGGTACCCTCCACCGCGGCGGGCGTCGTGTCGCAGATCAACGTGAAGGAGAACGAGGACGCGGCCGTGGGCTCCGTCCTGGTGGTGCTGGAAGAGGCCGACGCTGCGGCTGCGGAGGAAGCGCCGGCCGAGCCTGAAGCCGCCGCCGAGTCTGCCGCCGGTGCCGCCGGAGAATCAGGGGACAAGGAACCCGAGGAGCGGGAGGCACCCGCCGAGGAGGCGCCCCCCGCCCAGCGCGAGGCGCCGCCCGCCCAGAGGCCGGCGCAGGCCTCCGGCGGTCAGGGCGCTCAGGGGCAGGATGCCAACGGTCAGGGCCTCGTGCCCGCCGCGCCGTCCGTCAGGCGCCTGGCGCGCGAGCTAGGCGTCGACATCCACGGGGTGCCCGGCACCGGCGTCATGCGCCGCATCTCGGCCGAGGACGTCCGCGCCTTCGCCTCCGGCGCCACCACCCAGGCCGCCGCGGCCCCCGCTGCCGCCGCACCCGCGTTCGAGCTGCCCGACTTCAGCCGTTGGGGCGCAACGGAACGCCAACCCATGAGCGGCATCCGCAAGGCCACCGTGCGCTCCATGAGCACCGCCTGGGGCACGGTGCCGATGGTCACGCACTTCGACAAAGCCGACGTCACCGAGTTCGAGAAGACCCGCAAGCAGTACCAGCCGCACGCCGAGG
>CAZPWN010000024.1:0-21089 GCA_964590475.1 uncultured bacterium
AGTCGATCATGCCGTCGGTGTCGAGCACCTTGCCCTCGGCCTCGAGGTGGTACTTACCGTCGCGGTAGAACTCGGTGCTGGCGGGGTCGAGCGCTATGGCGATGTCGTCGCCCGGCGTGTAGCCCGCCTTCTCGATCGCCTCGAGCAGGACCTCTATCGCCTCGCGGTTGCTCTTCAGGTCGGGCGCGAAGCCACCTTCGTCGCCGACGTTGGTGTTGTAGCCCTTGGCCGCCAGGACCTTGCGGAGCTGATGGAACGTCTCGACACCGGCGCGTAGCGCGTTACCGAAGGTGCTGAAGCCGACGGGCAGAAGCATGAACTCCTGCATGTCGACCGCGTTGTCCGCGTGCTCACCGCCGTTGATGACATTGAGCATCGGCAGGGGCAGGATGCGTCCGTTCGGACCTCCCAGGTAACGGTAGAGCGGCACATGGAGCGCGTTGGCGGCCGCGCGAGCCGTGGCCAGCGAGACGGCCAGGATGGCATTGGCGCCGAGATCGGCCTTGTTGGGCGTGCCGTCGAGCTCGCACATGGCCCGGTCGACTGCGGCCTGGTCGAGGGCGTCCATGCCGAGGACCTCGTGCACGATGCGCTCGTCGATGTTCTGGACGGCCTGCTGCACACCTTTGCCAGCGTAGCGGCTACCGCCGTCTCGGAGCTCAACCGCTTCGTGCGCTCCGGTGGAGGCACCCGAGGGGACGAGTGCCAAGCCCTGGTCGCCACTTGCGAGCGTCACTATCGCGCCCACGGTGGGATTACCACGCGAATCGAGCTGTTCGATCGCGCGAACGTCTTCGATGGTAGTCATCGGACCTCCTGTGTTGTTCTCAGATCAGCTGGTTCTTAGGGGTACGACCATGGCGAGGTAGCCGGGGTCACCCAGATCGTTCACAACGCTCGGGGAAGCGTTGATGCCCGAGAAGCGCAGCCGGATGTCTCCAGCCGCTGGCGCCAGGGCGTCGATCAGGTACTTCGAGTTGTAGGCCAGCTGGATCTCCGAGTCCGTGCCCTCCTGCAGCACGTCGATCGCTTCCTGGCTGCGTCCGAAACTGCCTTCCGCCGTTATCTGCAGTTGGCCGTCCTTCACGAAAAGATCCACCCGGTTGTTCGCGCTCTTGTCGGCCATGAGCGCCACCCTCGAGACCGCCTCGGAGAGACTGGCGGCAGGAAGCGTGATGCTGACGGGGTAGTTGGCGGGGATGACCCGCTCGTAGTCCGGGAAGGTGCCGTCCATGAGCTTGAGGTTGAGCGCGTAGCCGGCGTGCGCCACGCTGAGTTGGCCGCCGTCCAGCTGCAGCGCTACCTCGCCATCGTCCAGCACGCGCAGCAGTTCCTCCACGCTTCGTGCCGGCACGATCACGTCGGCATCGAGCCCGGTAGGCGTTTCGAGGTGGTAGTAGGCGAGCCTGAAGCCGTCCGTGGCCACAGCCCTCGTATGCGAATCTCGCAGCTCGAGCTTCACGCCCCGGAACACCGCCTGGAAGTCCGCTACCGCAGCTGCGTAACGGACCGAGCCCAGCGAGCGCGCCAGCAGCCTGGCTTCGATGGCGGCGCTATGGCTTTCGGGGAAGGTGAGTACGGGCGCGGAGCCGGGCGCCACGAGCTGCAGCTTGGTGGTGTAGTTACCGGAACTGATCTGCATCTCGTTCTCGGCTAGTTCCATCTCGACGTCGTCGCCCGGCAGGGCGCGGACGATCTGGCCGAAGACGTGAGCTGTGACGGCGAAACTACCCTGGCCTCGTACGTCCGCCGCTATCTCCGAGCGGATGTCGACGTCCATGTTGGAACCGCTGAGGACGAGCGCGTCGTCTCGCACGTCGATCCTCATGAGGCTGAGCCCTGGGTTACTGGAACGGCTGGGAACGATGCGTTCGACTCTGGCAAGCGCATCGGCGAGGCTCTTCTTTGGGACGAGAACCCTCATTCACACTCCTCGACCCCGGGCGACGCGGACTCCGTGCGTCCAGGGGCGCGTAAAGCATACCTGATAGCGGGCGGTTCACGCTCAGCTTCAGCCTAGAGGGCCCGCTCGGCTCACACTTCTGTAGCGTGACGGGATCCGCATCCGCTTCTCGTGTTCGCTTTCTTCTCTTCACATTTCTCTTCTGGAAGACTCCACTTTCCCACGTGACGTAGGCACGAACCTACCCGAAATAATCCATCGAAGGTTTGGAGCAGCCTTAATAGTAGGCCCTGCGGAAAGTGTGGAAAAACCGTTTACCTGCCGTCGGCAACGGAGTCTCGCTTGTGGGAGGAAATGTGGATAACCTGCTTGGGCCTGTGGAGAAGCGCTCCGGCCCTCCATAGCCTTCCACAGGCCCGTGGGTAACGAGGCTTCTCCACAGGAACGCCAACAGCTTATAGACAGGTAATCCACAGGGTTGTCCACAAGGGGAGTGTCGTTGGTCACCTTCGGGTTGCAGCCGGCGCTGGCCTTCTCCCGGGCGCTGGCCTCGCGGTGATTCAGACGAGGGCTTCCTTGAGCGCTCGGACCTCGCGCGCTATGGGTGCGGCCTGGTCCAGCAGGTTCTGAACCTTGTTGACCGCGTACATGACCGTGGAATGATCCCGACCGCTGAAGAACGATCCGATCTCGGGGAACGAGTGGGGTGTCAACTCGCGGATCAGGTACATGGCGATCTGCCTGGGAACCACTAGTTCCTGGCGCCGGCTCTTGCCCTTCACGTCGTCAGGCTTGACGGAGAAGTGGTCGGCGGTCTTCTGCAGGATGTCGCCCATGGTCAGTTGGAGATCACTCGGGGCGAACACGTCCGAGAGCGCCTTGGCGACGGTCTGGCGGTTGAGGGGCTGCTGGCTCATGGAGGAGTAGACGATGGCGCGCACCAGGGCGCCTTCGAGCTCGCGGATGTTAGAGGTCACGTGGCGCGCGATGTAATCGATGACCTCCGGCGGAACCTTCACGCCGCGGTACTCGGCGTTCATCGCCAGGATCGCGATGCGGGTCTCCAGTTCGGGCGCCTGGATGTCGGTGATCAGGCCCCATTCGAAGCGGCTGCGCAGGCGGTTCTCCAGAGTGGGGATGTCCTTGGGAGGCCGGTCCGAGGACATGATGAGTTGTTTGCCGGACTCGTAGAGCGCGTTGAAGGTGTGGAAGAACTCCTCCTGCGTGCGCTCCTTGCCGGCGATGAACTGGATGTCGTCGATCAGGAGCACGTCGATGCTGCGGTACCGGTCACGGAACTGCATCATCCTGTCTTCCCGGATGGCCGTGATCAGGTCGTTGGTGAACGCCTCGGTGGTTACGTACTCGATCGACATGCTGGGGTACCGCTCCGCTACGGCGTGGCCCACCGCGTTCATCAGGTGGGTCTTGCCCAGGCCGGCGTCGCCGTAGAGGAACAGGGGGTTATAAGCCTTGCCCGGCGCTTCGGCTACCGCCAAGGAGGCGGCATGGGCGAAGTTGTTGTTCTCGCCCACGATGAAGTTGGTGAAGACGTACTTGGGGTTCAGTTGCGGGGCGGGTGTCCGGCTGGTGACCGCCTTCGCTGCAGGTTCCGGCTGGGCGCTGAAGATGTCCTGCTGCTCAGGCGCCTTCCCCTGCACGATCTGGAAGCCGAGGCGTGGCTCGGCCACTCCGAGCTGTTGGAGGGCCCCCTCGATCACGGAGCTGTAATGCGAGCGGACCCAATCGCGCGCGAAGGTGGTCGGCACACCGATGACGAAGGCCCCGTCCTCGATGCCCAGAAGGGTGACGTTACTGAACCAGGTTCGGAACTCGACCTCCGGGATCTCATCCCGCACGCGTGAGATGACGTCGTCCCAGATCCCTCCGTCGATACCTGACATCGTGTTCAACCATCCTTCTCAAGGCTTCGGCGCACCGGCGCAGCGAAGCTAGTGCGTCTCGTCAACTCCTGCCAGCACACGAGCCGATGACGCTACAAGGACCGCGGCCTCGCTGTGCCCCAACGCGGGGTTATGCGACGGTCCATCCCTGGCCATGGCTACCGCTCGGCCAGCGTGCATAACTGTGGGTCCTGGCGTCGTAGGAGCATCGCTCTCCAGCCCGAGGGCCTTGCGTAGCGGGCTCCCGGCGTTGCGCCGGTCCAGCAGTCTAGCAGATGCAGGGTTTCTACCCTACACCCAAACGGCCCGCCGGTAAGCGACATCCGGGGCGCGACCGGAGCACGGTATTTGCCGCCAGCGCCGAGCCTTCGAGCGGAGTTGCCTTGTAGTCCGGCTAGGTCGAACCGTCCCCACCCGTGGTACCTTCTTGACTGCGCGATCGCCGTAACAGCAGTAGGGTGCGAGAGCTTGGCGCGGGAGTTGTGATGGACTTAGAGTTCGACGTAGTAGTAGTTGGTGGTGGGCATGCAGGCATAGAAGCGGTCATGGCCGCCTCGCGCCTGGGTGCGCGTACCGCCATGGTGTTGCCGAACCCGGACAAGATCGGGCTAATGCCGTGCAACCCCGCGGTCGGCGGTCCCGGTAAGTCGCAGCTCGTTTTCGAGCTCAACGCCCTCGGTGGCGTGATGGGCCGGCTCGCCGACCAGACCGCCATCCACACCCGTACGTTGAACGCCTCCAAAGGCGTGGCCGTCCAGTCGCTGAGAGTGCAGAACGAGCGCGATGGATACGCGGCCGCCGCGCGGGCGCTCGTGGAAGCCGCCGACAACGTCGAGATCGTCCGCGCCGAGATCGCCGAGATAGAGACGGCCGACGGCAGGGTGACAGGTGCCCTGACCACGGACGGCCGGCGCCTGCGGACGGGCGCGCTGGTGCTCTGTACCGGCACGTTCCTCGCCGGGGTGGTTTGGTACGGCAAGCAGCAGCGACCCGCTGGCCGACAGGGCGAGGCGCCCGCGCGCCACCTATCCGCCAGCCTGCGGGCCACCGGTCACGATCTGCTGCGGCTCAAGACGGGCACGCCCCCGCGGATCCGCGCCGATTCGGTAGACATGAGCGTCATGCAGGAGGTCCCCTCCGACGATCCACCGGGCACCTTCAGCGGCGTGCCGGGCCCGCGGATGACCAGCACACCCACCTGGCTGACCCGCACTACCCCCGAGACGCATGCGCTGATCCAGGAGAACCTGGAGGAGTCGGCGATGTACGGCGGCGAGATCGATGCCGCAGGTCCGCGCTACTGCCCCTCGATCGAGGACAAGGTGGTGCGCTTCTCGGACAAGGACCATCACCTCCTGTTCGTCGAGCCCGACGGCGTGAACACCAGCGAGCTCTACCTCCAGGGCCTCTCCAGTTCCATGCCGCCGCGGATACAGGACGAGATGATCCGGACACTGCCGGGCTTCGAGAACGCGGTCATCCACCGTTACGCCTACGCGGTCGAATACGACGCGGTGGACCCGGCGCAGTTGGACGTTACGCTCATGTCGCGCAAGCTGCGGGGACTTTTCTCCGCGGGGCAGATCAACGGCACCAGCGGATACGAGGAAGCTGCGGCGCAGGGTTACATCGCTGGCCTCAACGCCGCGCGTCACGCGGCCGGCATGGAGCGGGTGACGGTCCGGCGTGACCAGGGTTACATCGGCGTGATGCTCGATGACCTGATCCGCTGGGGCATCGAAGAGCCCTACCGCATGCTCACGTCGCGCAACGAGTTCCGCCTCCTGCACCGTCAGGACAACGCCAACGAGAGGCTCATGGGTCTAGGGCACGAATGGGGCACGGTGGACGGCGCCGTGCTTGCCGAGCAGCGCCGCTCCGAGGAGCGCGTCAACGCCGAGGTGGAGCGCCTGGGCCGAACCCGCTTCCAGGGCGACCTGGCCACGAAGATGCTCTGCCGGCCCGGCGTCGACTACGGCGATGTGGTGGCCGTGATGGGAGTTGCAACGGAGCCGCTCAGCGCCGAAGAGGTGGGGCGGGTCGAGACCTTGATCCGCTACGCGGCGTACATCGAGCGCTCGCGGAAGCACCTGGCAGGGCGCGCCGCTTACGAGAAGATGCGCCTGGGCGACGTCGACTACGGGAGCGTTCCGGGCCTGTCCATCGAGGGGGCCCAGGCCCTCACGCGGGCGGAGCCGGTTTCGCTCGGAGCGGCGCAACGGGTCCGGGGTGTGCGTGACAGCGACGTCACCGCGCTGCTGGTGCACCTGAAAACACGGAGAGGCGATCGAGGGATCGCTATGGAGGATAGACGGGCGGAGGAGCCTGGAAGCGGAGCCCGGGCCTGAGGGTCGGGTGAAGCAGATCCCAGCGGAGTCCGGTTCGTCGATGTTTCACGTGAAACAATCCTAGGCTTACGTCCCAGGGCGCCGAGTGTGCCGCCTTGGCCAGGTCCGGCACGCGGTTGGGTGCGTGCCTGGACGGATGCCGTCGAGTGGAAGCATCACGCGTTCACGCGAGCGAGAAGACGGTAGCCGTGTCCTGGAAAACGGCGCAGCTGCCCACCCGGGCCCCACGCCCATGAATTCCCGGATGTTTCACGTGAAACAATCCGGGCTAGGCTAGACCCGAGACGTAGATGGACGAACTGACCAGATCACTAGAACGCTATGCCGCGTTACTGACCCGCTATCACAGGACGCTGGACCTCCTCTCGGATGCGGGACTGCGAGCTCTGCCCAAGCACTTCGACGACGCACTTGCCTACGCCCGCCTCATCGAGGAGAGGGCAGGATCACAGGCGACGATCGTGGATGTCGGCTCGGGAGCTGGCCTGCCGGGCATGGTTATCGCCATGGCGATGCCCCAGGCCACGGTTCACCTAGTAGAGCGCCGCCGCCGACGGACGGCTTTCCTGGAGTTGGCTCGTGCCGATCTCGGGCTGACGAACGCGCAAGTGTTCGGCGGCGACGTGCAGGACCTGGCGGACGTATGTGCCGACGTCGTCACCGCACAGGCCGTTGCGGACATCGCTACGTTAGTGCGCCTGACCCGACAGCTGCACCGCGACCCTTGTTGGATCGTGAGTCGCAGGGGTGAGGCCCAGGTGGAGCGCGCCACCGACATCTGGGAGGCCGCCGGGCTCGAGGAGCGCGGCACAGCCACGCGCGCCGAGAGTCACCCGGCCGAAGCCGAGTGGGTGGAGGAGCCCCTAGAAGGGCGTGGTAGCCTCGTCGCAGTTAGGCTACCCGGAGGGTCAGCGTGCCAACCATCGGCGTGATCAACCAGAAGGGTGGCGTCGGCAAGACCACAACAGCCGTGAACCTATCGGCCGCCCTAGCGGAGCTTCGCAGCATCCTGCTGGTCGATCTGGACCCGCAATCCAACGCCAGTAGCGGTGTAGGCATCTCGGACCCCGAGAGAACCGTCTACGACGTGATCGCGGGGCGCTCGTCGGCGCGTCAGGCGGTCAGCCGTACAGCCATCCAGAACTTGGACCTGTTGGCCGCTTCAGCGGACCTGGCGGGTGCGGCGGTCGAGCTGGACGCCAGCCGTGAGAACATGACGCTGCTCTCGCGTGGGCTCATGGGTGTGAGGCCGAAGTACGACTTCATAGTCATCGACGCTCCGCCTTCGGTGGGTGCCCTGACCCTCAACGCCCTGGCTGCTGCCGACCTTCTGATCGTGCCGCTGCAGACGGAGTATTACGCCCTCGAGGGCATCGCCAGCATGATGGAGACGATCGAGCGCGTGAGGGGGTCCATCAACTCGGACCTCAGGATCCTCGGCATCCTGCTCACCATGTTCGATGGGCGCACCAGGCTCTCGCAGGAGGTCGAAGAGAACGTAAGGCGCCACTTCGGCGACCAGGTGTTCCGCACCATCATCCCGCGCACGGTCAGGCTTGCGGAGGCGCCCTCTTACGGGGAGTCCGTGCTCACGTACGCCCCCACGTCGCAAGGGGCACAGGCGTACCGGGCGTTAGCAGAGGAGGTACTCGAGCGTGTCAGCCAAGGCTAGAGGGTTAGGCAGGGGTCTCGACGCCCTGCTGCCGAAGGTAGGTAAGGACGTCCAGCAGGTTCCGCTGGCGCAGCTGCGCCCGTCGCCTTTCCAGCCGCGACTGAGCATGGACGAAGGCGCCATCGCCGAACTGTCGGCTTCCATCGCCTCCAAGGGAGTTCTGCAGCCGATCCTGGTGCGGCCGGCGGAGAACGGCTACGAGATAGTCGCTGGCGAGCGCCGGTTCCGCGCCGCGCGGCAAGCCGGCCTGGTCACGATCCCGGCGGTCGTGCGGGAGCTCTCCGACCAGGAGACGCTCGAGATCGCCATCATCGAGAACCTGCAGCGCGAGGACCTGAACCCGATGGAGGAGGCCCGCGCCTACAAGCAGTTGCTGGAGTTCGGCCTCACGCAGGAGAAGGTCTCCGAGGCGGTCAGCAAGAGCCGCAGCGCCATCGCCAACACCCTGCGCCTCCTCACCCTCCCCGAGGACGCCCAAGCGGCGCTGGAGTCGGGAGCCATCACCGCCGGCCACGCGCGCGCCATCCTCGCGCAGCCCGAGTCCGATCGGGGCTGGGCGCTGGGCGAGATCCTGGAGAGGGACCTCACCGTAAGGCAGGCCGAGGGGCTCAAGCGCCGCTCCACGCCGACGGGGGGCGCCAAGGACGCCAACGCCCCTTCGGTCTATCACCAGTTGGAGCAAGATCTGAGCCGCTTCGCCGGTACGCGCGTGAACATCAGCGGCGACAAGAAGGGGCGCATAGAACTCTACTTCCACGACGAGGACGAGCTGCAGAGGCTCCTGGAACTGCTCGGTTATCAGGCCTGAACCACGCTCAGCCCGGCTGAACCCGTAAGGCCCGGTGGTACCATCGTCCGAAGACGCGCTGTGCGGCGGGCGCGGAGTGAGCCCGTGGGAAGCGCGATACCAATACGATCAGAGGTGTTCCGAATGAAGCAGCCAGTTCGCGTCGCGGTAACCGGGGCGGCAGGACAGATCGGTTACGCACTACTCTTCCGCATCGCGTCGGGGGAGATGCTGGGCAAGGACCAGCCGGTGATCCTGCAGTTGCTCGAGATCACTCCCGCGCTGAAAGCGCTGGAAGGCGTCGTGATGGAACTGAACGACTGCGCCTTCCAGCTGCTACACGGCATAGTTGCCAGCGATGATCCTGCGGTGGCCTTCAAGGACGCTGACTACGCCCTCCTGGTGGGCTCGCGTCCGCGCGGTCCAGGCATGGAGCGCAACGACCTCCTTCAGGCCAACGGCGCCATCTTCACGGTGCAGGGCAAGGCCCTGAACGACCACGCTTCCCGTGACGTCAAGGTGCTGGTGGTCGGTAACCCCGCCAACACCAACTGCCTCATCGCCATGCGCAACGCCCCAGACCTGAAGCCGGAGCAGTTCAGCGCCATGACGCGCCTCGACCACAACCGCGCTCTCAGCCAGCTTGCCACCAAGGCCGACGCGCGCGTGGCGGACGTGAAGCGGATGATCATCTGGGGCAACCACTCCAGCACGCAGGTGCCCGACCTCAACCACGCCTCGGTGGCCGGCAAGCCCGCCATGGACGTGGTGAACCAACAGTGGACCGAGCAGGAGTTCATCCCGGTCGTTCAGAAGAGGGGGGCCGCCATCATCGACGCGCGCGGCGCCTCGAGCGCGGCGTCGGCCGCCAACGCGGCGATCGACCATATGCGGGACTGGGCTCTAGGCACCGCTGAGGGCGACTGGGTGAGCATGGCGATACCGAGCCGCGGCTGGTACGGCGTGGCGGAAGGCATCATCTACTCGTTCCCCGTGACCGTGAAGGATGGTCAGGTGACCGTGGTGGAAGGCCTGGACAACAGCGCCTTCGTGGAGGAACGCATGCGCCTCAGCGAGCAGGAGTTGCTGGAGGAACGCGACGCGGTGGCGGACCTGATCTAGCCGGGACACCGCGCGGGCGGAGGCCCCGCACGAACCCGGTGACCGCGGCCCCTGCCGGATCGCGCCAAGCTTCGAGAACGAACCCCGCCGTCCGTGGGTGTCCACACGGCGGGGTTCACGTGTTTGCCTGCGTGATACCATCGCCGAAAGTAACGGCGATCCGGCCGGAGAGGTACTAGAGAAGCGTGAGTAGCAGGCGTAAAGAGGGTTCCAGAGGCGCAACCGACACGGGCGGCGCGGCCGCGAGTCAGGTCGAGGTGCGGGAAGTCCTCAAGGACCATGGCCTACGCTACAGCCGCCCCCGCGAGACCATCCTCGGCTACCTGCTGGAGCGCGACCGACACGTGAGCGCCGAGAGCCTCTACGTAGACCTCAAGGGCCGCGGCGAGGAGTTGAGCCTCTCCACCGTGTATCTCAACCTCTCCACCTTGGCGGAGGCGGGCTTGGTCCGTGAATACAAGACGCCCTCCGGCCAGTCCTTCTACGACAGCAACGTGACGCCCCACTACCACGTGGTCTGCCAGGAGACCGGCCAGGTCATGGATGTGCCGGCGCCCCAGGTCAACGGCGTGCCGCTGGGGCAATACCTCAAGGAGTACGTGGAGGGGCTGACAGGCTGGGAAGTCGATGAGCCTAGCTTCAGTCTCACCGGCGTTGCTCCGAAGCGGGCTGGAGCGGCTGACCCCACGCAGGAAGCCGACGAAACACGCACGAACGACGCATGACCGTGCGGCCGAGCGCCCGCAAGCCTTAGAATCTGAAGAGATGAGTGACACAGCGCGGGATCGTCGCTTCGAGATCAGGAGCGGCATGACCCAAGAGGACCTCGCGGAGATCGAGAGGATCCAGCGGGAGATTTGGGGACCGGACGACGTCGTGCCGCCGCCCCACCTCAGGGCGGTCGAGCACTCCGGGGGCCAGCTGGCCGCCGCCTACAGTGACGGGCGGATGATCGGTTTCTCCTACGGTTTCCTCGCGGCGGCCCACGGGCGCGGCATGCAGGGGTACGGGCTGCATTCGCACATGGTGGCCGTGCGGAGCGCTGGTCGCGGGCTCGGCGTGGGCCAGGCCCTCAAGTGGCATCAGCGCACGTGGGCGTTGGAACACGGGCTCTCGTGGGTCTCCTGGACGTTCGATCCCCTGCAGGCGCGCAACGCTCGCCTGAACCTCGAACACCTTGGAGCGCGTGTGTTCGATTACCTGGTGGACTTCTACGGTCCCATGGAGGGGCCGCTGGGTGGCGGGCAGAGCAGCGATCGCCTGCTGGCTGTTTGGCAACTCGATTCCCCGCGGGTAAGGCAGCTCGCCGAGCGGGGAGCTAACACCGTGCTCGACGAGGCTCCCGAGCGCCGCCTCAGCATGCTCAACGGCGCGCGGTCTCAAGCGGACGCGGAGAACGGATCGAGACCCGAGCTCGAGTTGGAAGATGACCCCTCGCCCGACGGCCCTAGCGAGGTCTGGGGAGTGCGCGCCACGGAGCAGAGCCTGGACGCCGAGCCCCTGATAGGGTCCGTGCCGGACGAGGCCGACACCGTTCGGGTGGCCGTGCCCTTCGACGTCACGCGCCTACTGGCCGAAGACCCGGAGCTGGTGCGCCGCTGGCGCGGAGCGGTCGGCGTGACCATGGCTCGGCTGCTGGAGCGCGGTTACGTGGCCACCGGCTTCGACGACGGGGCCTACATCATCAAGCGGGAGTTCCGTGAATAGAAAGCCGGAAACACTAGAGTAGAAACCTGCACTTGACAAATATGTAAACCTCGCCCTATCATCTTTTCAAGGAGGCGAGGAGCATGTTCGATTACCGCTTCAACCGCAACGCAGATGAGTACACGGCGAGGCTTCGCAAGGAAGCTCACGAAGCCCGACTCGCGCGGGGAGCGAAATCGCGCCTCGCCAGGTTCGCGGCCCGTACGTTCCGCAGCTGGGCCAACCGCATCGATGGGGACGCCGCCAGAGGCGTCGAAGCCCTGGCCGAAGGCCTCTGGCGCGAGGCGCCCCGCAGCGAAGCGCACGTGCTGAGCTGACCGAACGCACCTGAGCACCGCAAGACCGGCCCACGCAAGACCGCAAGCCCCACGATCCACAGACCGAAACCCCACGACCTCAACACCCACCCCCTGGAGGAGCCGACAAGTGACCGATATAGAGAGAATCAGACAGATGGTGCGCGACGGGCGCATCACGGAGGCCGAAGCCGAGCAGCTCATAGCGGTTCTGGACAGCGCCAAGGCGGCGGACGACGAACTGCAGGAGGCCGGCGAGGAGATCGGTGCTGAAGCTCGCGCCATCGAGGCGGCCACCGCCCAGGATGGAGCTACGGCATCGCCCGACGCAAGGGGGCTGGCCCACGAGAATGCGAGCGGCCACGACATAGCGCCCCTGCCACCAGTGGAAGCCCAACCCGCTCAGGTACCGGCCGCGCCAGCTACTCCGAGGCCCCCGGAGCTGCCCTTCACCCCGAAGGCTCCCCCCACTCCGCCGCAGTTCGGCACCACTGGTCGGACGGACCAGGCGGGCGGCGCCAGCCAGAGCACAGCTGCGGCGCCCGAAGGCACCCGCTGGGTGAGCCTCCAGATGCTCGCCGGCGAACTCGACGTGCGGGTGGACGAGAGCCTCGAGGAGCCCGGCGTCGAGAGCGACGGGCCCGTGGACGTGATCATCGAGCGCGCCGACAACGGCTTCGTCATCCGCTGGGACCAGCCGGGCGGCTCGTTCTTGGGCAAGATGATCGGCCGCTTGCGCAGCGGCAACCTGTCGGTACGCCTACCGCCGGGCTACGGGCTCGACCTGGCCGCCACCGCCGGGGACGTCGACCTCGAGGGCGTTCCCTACCTGCGCGGTCATCTCACCGCTGGTGACCTGGACGCCAAGGGCCTCAAGGGCATCGACTTCACTAGCAGGGCAGGCGACATCGACATAGAGGCGGAACTGACGAGCGGAAGCCACCGCATAAACGTCACCGCCGGCAACGTCAACCTGCGCCTGGCGCCCACCTCGGGTGTGGCCATCAAGGCGGACGCGTCCATCGGTGACATCTCCAGCAAGCTGCCGGACCTAAAGACCACTAGCCGCAGCCTGGGCGAGAGCCTGGTAGGCGTCTTCGGTAACGGGTCCGCGAGCCTCGACATGTCCGTCACCACCGGGAGCATCAGATTGGGAGTCAGCCGTGGCTGAGAGCGAAGATAGGCGTAGGATCCTCGACATGCTGGCCGCCGGCTCGATCACCGTGGACGACGCCGCCAACCTGCTAAAGGCGCTCGGCAGTGGACAGCCCGCGCCTCCAGCAGCCCTGGCGGCACCCAAACGAACGGGCGGCCAAGCCAGGTTGCTGCGGATCTCCATCGACGAGGAAGATCCGGCCTCGGACGGCAAGGGCACCAGGGTGCGCGTGAACGTTCCCATCGCCCTCGCACGCTTCGCTACCCGCTTCCTCCCGAAGGATGCCAGCTTGGAGCTGAAGGACCAGGGCATCGACTTGCAGGAGATACTCGCCTCGCTCGGGGACGACCTGCCGGACGGCAAGCTGGTGGACATCGACGCTTCCTCGGACGACTCGTCCGAAGGCAGTACCCGGATCGTCATCGAGGTCGTCTGATGCTCATGCCGCGGCGGTTCGACGCAGCGGGGAGGCGCGCGTTCCTCGATGAGGTGCGGCCCCGCTTCGTGCTGCTGCGCGTGCGCACCGACTCCGCCAAGATCACGTGGGGCATGCCCCTCTGGGCGGCCGAGGAGATCGTGGCCTTCCTGCTGGGCGCAGCCGCCGTGGCCAAGACCGTAATGCCGATCCTGCCCAGAGCGTGGCGGGTCCGGCTGGGTCGCGGCATCACCGTGGCTGGCCGGCGGGTCGACATCGGCCTGAACGCCGATGACGCCGATGGCGCCGAAGACGCCGCTGACGCCGATTACGCCGAGGGGAACGCCACCAGCGGCGCCCTAGCGGAGCTGTATCGCACCATCGACTCGTTCGCCGGCGGCTCGTTGCGAGACGTTCTGCGCGTCCCCATCGGCGAGCCCTACGTGAAGGTCCAGACGGACGACACCCTCATAGAGATCGCGGCACACTGACCGCCCGAACAGGAGTACCTGGATGAAACGACTGCCCATGCCCACGGAATGCCCCGTCACCGGGGGACCGCTGCTCGTCACGCGCCTCGAGTGCGAGGAGAGCGGCGTGAAGATAGAAGGACGCTTCGAACCCAACGAGTTCGCCGTGCTGCCCGAGGAGAACCTCGACTTCCTCAGGCTCTACGTCAAGGTGCGCGGCAACCTCAAGGAGGTGGAGCGCATCCTGGGTCTCAGCTACCCGACGGTAAGACTTCGCTTCGAGAAACTCCTCCTCGCCCTCGGCTACGAGGTCGGCCCCGACCCGGCCGAGGAGCGCGCCTCGGTGCTCGATCAGCTCGAGAAGGGCGAGATCGACGCGGACGAGGCGTCCAAACGGCTTCAGTCACTCACGCGGCGCGGCTGACTCCTCCAGGCGCCGCGTGAGCCTGGAGCCTACGCGCAACCGGCAAGCGCGGAAGGCTCCGTTATACTGGCGGCTGCATGCCGGATTATTACGCCATCCTCGAGGTGGAACGCACCGCCGACGATAAGACCATCAAGTCCGCTTACCGCAAGCTGGCGCTCGCGTACCATCCGGACCGCAACCGTGGCGACGACGAGGCCGAGGAGAAGTTCAAGGCCATCAACGAAGCGTACGCGGTGCTGTCCGACCCCGAGAAGCGCGCGCGCTACGACCGCTTCGGCAGCGTGGATGAGAGCATCCCGCTGGGCGGCGACATCTTCGATATCTTCGCCTCCGTCTTCGGCGCCAACTTCGGTGGCGCCGGCGGGGGCCGCACCAGGCAGCGGGGCCAGCCCGGCGAAGACCTGGAAGCCGAACTCTCCATAACCCTCGAGCAGGCGCGCGACGGCGCCACCGTCACGGTGGAGCTCGAGCGCATGGCCGCCTGCCATCACTGCCACGGAGACCGCGCCGAGCCCGGCAGCGGCGGCAAGGGCACCTGCGGCCTATGCGGCGGCGCGGGTCAGGTGCGCGTGCAGCAGCAGTCCATCTTCGGCGCCGTGGTCACGGCCCGCACCTGCCCCGACTGTCACGGCGACGGCGAGGTCGTCACCGAGCCGTGCCGCATCTGTAACGGCCGCGGCCGCGAGGTCTCCAAGGACAAGGTGGACGTGACCCTGCCCCGCGGCATCGACGGCGGCTACAGGCTGCGCGTGCCGCGCGAAGGCAACGCCGGCGTCGGCGGCGCCCCCGCTGGCGACCTCTACCTCTACCTGCACCTGGAGAAGCACCCGTTCCTCGAGCGCGTGGGCGACGACCTCCACTACGAGCTGGACATCGGCATCGCCCAGGCCGCTCTGGGAGCCGCCTTCACCATCCCCACCCTTGACGGTGAGGAGGAACTGCAAATCCCGGCCGGCACGCAGCCGGGCGCGGAGTTCAGGCTCCGCGGCCGCGGTATGCCGCGCCTACGGCAGACGGGCAACGGCGATCAGATAGTGACCGCCCGCGTCCTGGTGCCCACGAAGTTGAGCGGCGCCGAGCGCGAGCATCTGGAAGCGTACGCCGCCGCCGCGGGGGAGCTGACCTCCGAGCCGGAGGAACACGCCAGCGTGGCGGACAAGGTCAAGGGCTTCTTCCAGGGCAAGCGCCGCAAGGACAAGGGCGCAGACCAGCCAGCGGAGGCCGACGGCCAGACGGGCAGCGAGGAAGACGCCAGCAAGGGTTCCCAACAGGGCGCCGAACAGGGCTCACAACAGGGCTCCCAACAGGGCGCCGAGCCCAAGGAGTCGCCCGCCGAACCCGTAGGCGGCTAAGCGCAGCCAAGGTCTACCTCCGCAGAACGTCCTGCAGCCACTCCTCCAGCTCTTCCCCCACCTCATCCCCGAACCGGGCGAGGGTCGTCTTCTCGGCCTCCCGCCGGAACCACGTGCGCTGGCGCTTGGCGTACTGACGGGTAGCCACGGTCACCGCTTCCAGGGCGTCCGCCTCGCTGATCTCACCGCGCACGTGCGCGGCTACCTCCTTGTAACCGATGGCCTGCAGCGCCGTCGGCTGGTCCGGGTATTCCGCCAGGAGCGAGCGGACCTCCTCCACGAGGCCAGCCCCGAACATCTGCCTGGCGCGCAAGGCGATGCGCGCGGCCAGCGCCTCCGCCGGCGGGTCCAGTACCAGCAGGTCGTAAGCGTAGCGGGGTGGCCGGTTGGGGTAGGCGCTGGGCGGTCGGCCCGTGGCGCGCAGCACCTCCAGGCTGCGGACCACCCGGCGCGGGTTGCGCTGCGCCCGTCTTGCGTCCTCCGGCGCGGCCTCGGCCAGCTCGCCTATCAGTTCGTCCAAGCGTCCCTCACGCACCGCAGCCCACAGGGGAGCCTGAGCCTCGAGGTCCGCCGCCGGCACCGTCGGAAGGCCGTGGCGCAGCGCCCGTAGGTAGAAGCCCGTGCCGCCGGTGATGAGCGCTGAGCGGCCCTCGGCTAGGACCGTGGAGATGGCGGCTTCGGCCGCTCGCACGTAATCCGCTACCGAGAACGGCTCGGCGGGGGTCACCACGTCCAGCAGGTGGTGCCGCACCCGCTGGCGCTCCGCCGGGTCCGGTTTGGCCGTACCGACGTCCATGCCGAGGTAGACCTGCATGGAGTCCGCGCTGATTATGTCCAGCCCGAACCGCTCCGCCAGGCGCAGCGCGGCGGCGCTCTTACCCGAGGCGGTGGGCCCGGCGAGCATGGGCAGGACGGTCATGCCGAACGCTAACAGACCCCTTAGAAGTCGGTGCTAAACTCGCGCCATGAAGATCGAGAAGTACGGCACCGGGGCCGACGTTCAGGAGCTGCTCGACATCCGCGAGAGCATAGGCGCGCTGCTGGACAACCACGCGGGCCGCGCCCCCATGATGCCCAGAGCCGACCTGCTGGACCTCGGTCACGCCTTCCAGCTGCACATAGAGGTACCCGGTGTGGAGCTCGCCGACCTGGAGATAGCCACCGACGAGACCGAGCTGCACGTGGCCGGCCTGCGGGAGCCCAGCTTCGACCTGGGCGAGATGCTCGTCAGCGAGCGGGCCGTGGGCCCGTTCCAGCGCACCTTCCAGCTGCCTGCCGCCGTGGAAGCCGAGGGCGGCTCGGCCCACCTAGCGGCGGGCGTGCTCGTGGTGACCCTGCCCAAGAAGGCCTGAAGAGCCCTGCGGGTTCGGCTCCTCAATCCAGCTCGATCTCGAGTTCGCCGCGCACGTTGCCGATGACCACCACGTCGTCGGAGTCGAGGTAGTAGAGCAGGCGGTTGCCCTCCAGCACGTCGTCGCCCTTCACGCTGCGGGCCGGCTCGCCGACCAGGATGGCCGTGCCGGCCTCCTCGTCCAGCTCCAGCGAGTCGCCGCTGGTCACGCGCTCCTCGCTCGTGACCTGCACGTTGCCTCTGAGCGTGGCCTGCTGCTCACCGACCCGGAACGACATGCCGTCCGCGGTGGCCAGCAGCGGCTCTCCCCCTTCGTCGGCCGCCCGCGTCAGCTCGATGGGGCCGTCCATCACGCCCTCGTCCGCGCCGCTGTCCAAGAAGAAGCGCGTGCCGATCACCTCGGTGCGACCCTGCTGCAGCGTCACGCGGGGCGACTCCACCGCCTCCGTCTCCTCGATGCAGCCGGGTCGGCTGAAGGTGACCGCCGCGTCCGTGAGCTCGAGGCTCTCCTCCTCGGAGCCGGCCTCCGCTTCCACGGGCGCGCGGATCACCGCCAGGCTCGACGTCAGCAGGGCGTCCTCCACCCGCGTCTCCACGTGCCCCGGGGCGGGGCCGTAGACGATGGTCAGGCGCTGACCCTCCTCGCAGTTGCGGTTGTTGCCGATGGTGCGTGCGCCGGCCGCCGCCAGCGCCATGTTGGAGATGACCAGCTCGGTGTCGTCGCGCTGCAGGCTGAAGGTCGTGGCCGACTGCGCCCGCACCTCCCGTGCCAGCAGGGTGACGGCGGCGCAGAACCCCGCGAGCGCCGTCAGCGTCACGAGCGCCAGGGCGCGGCCTCGGGGCGCAGGCAGGCCAGGCCGCCCGGCACCCCTGCTGCTCACGGCGTCGTCGTGGCCGTCAGCTCGAAGGCGCCGGCGTCGAACTCGCTAGGAACGGAGGCGTCGATGGCTTCGAAGAAGTCGTACTCGATGTCCTGCTTGATGCGGTCCGTGCTGAGCGTGGCGCCGCTATCGGCGTCCACGGCCTGGGCGGGCGCGTCAGCCGAACCGATGATCTCGGCGATGCCGGTGTTGTCGTCGAAGAAGACCTGCGCCCCGGTGCTGGTGATGGGGCCGTCGACCACCGTCACGTTGCCCGTGGCGTACAAAACCTTCTCGTCCGTGAGGACCCGGATCTCGTCGGCAGTGATGACCATCTCGGTGCCGCCTTCGTCCACGCGGGTCATGCGCGCCTGCGAGCCCTCGCTCGTGAACACGCCCAGCGTGCGCTCCTCCTCGTAGATGAGCTGCTCGGCCAACGCCGTCTGGTTGCCGTTCACCAGCTGCACGGAGCCGGAGGAGGTGGAGCGGTCGGTGTCCACGTCGAACTCCACGCGCTCGGCCGTGATCAGCACCGGCTCCTCGCCCTCGCCCTCGCCGTCCGGCGCCACCGTGATCTCAGCGGGCCCTTCCAGGACGCCGAGGCCGGTGGCCTCGCTGTAGGTGAGGGCCGGGCCGGTGGCCGTCATGCGCCCGCGCTCGACCAGCACGCCGTTGCGGAAGGCCGCGGTGCGCTGGCCACCCGTGCCGATGGAGGTGCCTTCCGGAGCGCTCAGCTCCGCGAAGCTGCCGCGGATCGTCAGCGTGGAGACGGTGGCCTCCACCCCGAACTCATCGGGGTGCTCGTAGATTATGGGGCCCGAGCGGAGGTTGCCCCGCTGCGTGCCGCCCGAACCGTCGATGGTGATGATGCGCTTCTCGGCGACCTCGGCCTCGGCCGGCTCCTGCGCGGCAGCTACCGCGAGGGTCAGGGCCAGCACCAAGGCTGCGGCGAGCGCCAACCAGGGATCGAAAGCACGGCGGATGATCACTTAGTTCTCCCTGTCCACGTCGACCATGAACTGAGCGTACCCGACGGTGCCAGGGCCGCCGGACTCGAAGTCGGTGAAGTCGAAGCTGATGCGCATGTCCTCGAACACGCTCTCCCCCAGGTCGGGGCCGGAGACTATGGCTCGCGGCACCTCGAAGCGGCCGCTGCGCTGATCTATCAGCACCTGCCGGCCCCCGCGGGCCTCCATGAGCAGGTCAAGGTCGTCCTCCACCAGGTGGGCCCGCATCTCGTCACCGCGTAGGTTCTCCGACCTGTCGATGGTGACCTGCTGCGAGTGGAGGGTGAAGTCGGTCTCCCCTTCCACCGTGCGGCGCCCGTCCTCCACGCTGTGGAGGGTCGCCTCCTGCGTGGACGGCTGGTAGTCGGCACGCGGCGTGGCGAAGTACCAGACCGCGTCCGGATCCGTGCGGGGGTAAAGAGTGACCGTGACGTCCTGCAGCTCGACCACGCCGCTCGGCACCACGTTCTCCCTGCCGGGGACGACCGCCAGGATCACGAGCGCGGCCACCACGAGGGCGAAGGGGATGAGCGCCAGTCGAAGCATGCGCTGAATCTACCAGCGCGGGGTACTGAGAAGGATGACCGGCGGGGTTAAGCCCGGTTCACTCAGGGCGCATCCAACGTCAATCGAACGTTACGCTCGTCACCTCGTATACGGTGGCCTCGCCCGCTGGGCTGGTGACGGTGACGTTGTCGCCGACCTTCTTACCTACGAGGCTCAGGCCGAGGGGAGACTCGTCGGAGACGCGGCCTTCCAGGATGTCGGCTTCGTGCGTGCCGACCAGGTGGAACACCAGGCTGTCACCGCTGTCGTCCGCCAGTGTCAGGCTGGCGCCCAAGCGTGCGGTGGCGGCGTCGCCCTTCTCGGGCTCCACGACCACGGCGCGGTGGACGAGCTCCTCGAGGTCCGCGATGCGGGTCTCGTTGGCGCTCTGCAGCAGGCGCGCCTCGTCGTACGCGGCGCTCTCACGCAGGTCGCCGTCGGCAAGCGCGGCGCCCATGTACTCGGTGAGCTCCTGACGCTTCTCTTCCTTGAGGTAACGGAGTTCTTCTTTCAACTTCTCTAGACCGCGAGCGGTCATCTCGTACGTCTTGCTGGGCACGGTGCTCCTCACTCTGGGGCGATTCCAACCCCGAACGCCGCCCGTGACGGGCTTGGCGACTAGCGAGCCGGCAGGCTTGGCTAGCCACCGGGGCAACGTCCGCCGGCGAGTATAAATGCTGGGGGGCCGAGGGTTGTCGTATCGAGATGCCTAGGCGCTAGCATTCGCTAGTGGAGCCTCTCTCCCAGCTATCATCCGGGTCCCCATCCGGCGCGCCAGCCTCGTCCCCTTCCGCGTGGCGCGACGCCACCCCCCAGCAGGACCTGCGCGCCAGGGAGCTACTGCTGCGGTACGGGTGGAACAGCACCGCCTACCAGATCTTGAATCCGGACATGCAGCACTGGTTCTCACCCCATGGTGACGCGCTCGTGGGTTACGTGGAGCACTTCGGCGTGCGCGTGGTGGCGGGTGCGCCCGTGGCTGCGTACGAACGCCTACCGTGGGTGGCGCAGAAATTCGAAGCGGAGGCGCGTAGGAGCGGCTTGGCTACCTGCTACTTCGGGGTCGAGCCTCGCTGGCTGGAACTCGTAGCGAAGCGCTCCCCGGTGGCCCTCGTGGGAGCGCAGCCCGTGTGGAACGCGGGCGAGTGGGCGGACGCGGTGGACGGTCACGCCTCGCTCCGCGCGCAGTTCAACCGGGCGCGTAACAAGGGCGTGACGGTGGAGCGGCGCCCGGCCCACGAGCTCATTCCCGGGCAGCCAGGCGCCGAGGAGCTGCGTGAACTGCGGCTCGGCTGGGCCGCCGCGCACGGGCTGCCGCCGCTCGGGTTCCTCACGGGCATGGAACTGTGGCCGCGCGGCGCCGGGCCGGGCTCACCGCTCTGCACCGACAGGCGCCTGTACGTGGCGCGGCGGGCTGGGCGTGTGGTGGCGTACCTCGTGGCCTCGCCCATCCCCTTGCGTAACGGCTGGCTGGTGGAGCAGGTAGTGAGGCATCCCGCGGCGCCGAACGGCACGGGCGAGCTGCTGATCGACTCCGCGGTGCGCGAACTGGCGCGCGGCGGCGCGCGGCGCCTGACGCTCGGCCTGGTGCCGCTGTCCCGCAGGCACCGTCCGGAGGGGGCGGCGCGGCGCGACTCGCCGCCGTGGTTACGCCTGGCGTTCGCCTGGGCCCGCGCCCATGGCCGCAGGTTCTACGACTTCGCGGGCCTCGAGGCGTTCAAGGAGAAGTTCTGGCCGCCGATCTGGGAGCCCGTCTATCTGGTGGC
>CAZPWN010000025.1:0-1236 GCA_964590475.1 uncultured bacterium
GGGTCTTCATCACGTCCTCGGCGGCGGGCAGGGGCCAGTCCAGCACGTCGTTGCCGCGGTGTGGGCTCATGACCACGTTGCTAAGTTCATGGAACGGGTACTCGCTGGGGAACACGCCGGTGCGAACGCCATCCTTGGGGTAGCGGTACCAGACGTCTATGCCGGCGCCCAGGATCCGCTCCTCGGCCAGCGCCTCGTAGAGGGCCCGCTCATCGATCAGGGGGCCGCGGCCCACGTTCACGATCACGGCGGTGCGCTTGAGGAGCGCGAGCTCCTCCGCGCCGAGCAGGCCGGTGGTGGCGGGCGTGTGGGGCAGGGAGACCAGCACGGCGTCCGCCTCCGCCAGCGCCTCGTGCAGCTCGTCCTCGCCGTACTGCCTGATGTCCGAATCCTCGTCGGGCCGTCTGCGGTACGCCCTGACCTCCATGCCGAGCCCCTCCAGCAGCGGCCTGAGGGCAGTGCCGATGGAGCCGTAACCGAGCAGCAGGGCCACCTTGCCCGTCAGCTGCACGCCTAAGTAGCGCTCGTCGACGTCGTTGCCCCAGTCACCCTGGCGCATGAGGCGGTCGGCGGAGACGATGCGGTTACTGCAGGCGAGCAGCAGCGCTACCGCGTGCTGCGCCACCATGGCGCCGTTGTAGTGCGAGTTGTGGACCGTCAGGTGCGGCCTGGCCGTGGCCCTCTGCCTTAGCGCCCTGGCGATCCCCGCCCAGGGCACGATCACGCGCCGCAGGTTGGCGCCGTCAAGGAGGACCTCGTCCGGGTTGCCCGCTATGAGAACCTCGGGCCAGTCCCTCTGCTCCTCGGCCTCCTCGCGGCTGACGAACCTGACCTCCAGGCCGGGCGGCATCTCCATCCGCTTGGCGTAGCGGGACGAGTTGGGATCTAGCCAGTGGACTTTGGTAGGCATGGGCCGATGGTAACCAATGCCGCGTGCGGGCCGTGCGCGAACTGCCTGCAAACTAGCTAGAGGAACGGGTTGCCGAAGCGTTCGGCTCCGATGGTGGTGCTGGGGCCGTGGCCCGGCAGTACCACCGTCTCGTCCGGCAGCGTCAGCAGTTCGCGCCGGATGGAGTCGAGGAGCTGCGGTCCGTCCGACAGTGGCAGGTCCGTCCGTCCGACCGAACCGGCGAAGAGCGCGTCTCCCGTGAGCACCACCGAGTGTTCCTGCACGTGGAACGCCACGTGGCCCGGCGCGTGCCCCGGCGTGTGCAGCGCCCGCACCCTCACGCCACC
>CAZPWN010000025.1:1336-20870 GCA_964590475.1 uncultured bacterium
TCCAGCGAGGCGCCGCGCTCCCGCAGTGCCGCCGCTATGCGCTCGCCCTCCTCGCCCGGGTCCACCACCACGGCCCGGTCGCCAACCAGGAGGACGTAGCAGTTCACCTCCAGCGGTCCCACGCTGAGCTGCAGGATCTGCAGTTCGCCGGCGGCGCCGGGCGCGGAGCTGCCTTCGCTCATGCGCCTCGGCCGTAGGTCGAAGTACGTATGGACAACTTACTCACTTCTCCTTCTTGCGGCCCGCCACCAGGGTCCAGAGGAGGTCGCGGTACATCTTGAGGCGCGCCATGAAGCCCGCGCGTCTGCCGAGCTTCTCCTCCTTCATCACCTGCGACACACCCGGCAGTTCCACTTCTACGAGGCGCCAATCGCGCTCCTTCGCCTCGCGGGTGATGACTATCTCGACGCCGTACCGGCTCTCGGCCAGACCCGGCACGCTGAGCAGCTTCTCGCGCAGCACGGCGCGCTGGCCGGAGAGCTGCGGTGCGATCTTCTGAGCAGCCGTGGTGCGCCACCGGCCGCCCGTGAAGCTGCCCCGCGTCATGTCGGCCTCGCCTCTCACCACCGGCGCCACCAGGTCGTGGATCTGATCTTCTATCAGGCCCACCAGGTCCGCGTCGAGCAGCACCAGAACGTCCTCCGTGAGGGCCGCGGCCCCAGCGGCCAAAGCGCCGCCCTTGCCCGTGTTCTCGGCCAGCCGGAGCACCGTGGCGCCGGCTTCGCGCGCCGCTGCGGCCGTAGCGTCCGTGGAGCCGTCGTCCACGACGAGGACCGGGCCCAGCCCGGTGGACAGCGCCACGCGCACCACCCGGCCGACGTTCGCCTCTTCCTCGAATGCGGGGATGAGGAAAGCCACCGAAAGTTGGGGGCGCACCGTACCCTCCGGCTCATCTTGGAGCGCGACGTGCGGTGACTCCCCTTCGCCCATCTCGTGGTGGGCTGCAGGAATGGCGAAGGAACCGGAACCGTTCTCGTTCGTGGTCATGGCGTGGGCTCAGCTACTGAAGAGCGCCCCCACTTCCCGGAACGTGATCAGCACGATGAGTGCCAGCACCAGCATCACGCCTACGAAGTGGATCTGCTCCTCCTGGCCCGGCTTGAACGGCTTGCCGCGCAGCGCCACGATGGAGGCGAGCAGCATGCGTCCGCCGTCGAGACCTGGGATGGGGAGGAGGTTGAACACCGCCAGCGAGAGGTTGATTACGGCGGCCAGTAGCAGGACGGGCGCCAGGCCCACCTGCGTGGCCTGCGCCACCATGGTAACCATGCCCACGGGGCCCGCCACGTCCGAGTTGGGCGCCCCCGTGACCGCGGAACCGATCCCGCTCACGAAGCCGGAGACCATCTGCGGAACGACCCGGACGCCGAAGGCCGCGGCTTGCGGCAGCACCTCGAAGAAGCCGACGGGCTCGACCAGAGCACCTATCTCGATGCCCAGGATGGCCTCCTCGCCCTCCGGGGGCCACGGCGTGCTGACCGTCCGGCGGTCGCCGCCTTGCTCGACGATCAACTCCAGCCGGTCGGCACCCTGCACCTGCTCGATGACCTGTTCCGGGGTCGGATCGGCGACGCCGTTGATGCTCACGATCCTGTCGTTCTCCGTCAGCCCGAGAGCCTCGGCTCTGGAGCCTGAGATCACGCCTGCTATGACGGAGCCCTGGACGTTGGCGCCCTGCTCGTCCAGCACGCCCATGTAGGCGGGCTGCATGCTGATGGCGCCCGCCAGCAGGACGCTGCCGAGCAGGTAGTTGGCTATGACGCCGCCGATGAGTACCCAGACCTTCTGCAGCCATGGCAGGCGCGCCATGCCCTCGTCAGGATGATGCAGCCGGCCCTCCTCGTCGACCCTGGGCGCCATGCCCGGCAGATCGACGTAGCCGCCGAGAGGCAGGGCGCTCAGGCGCCACTCGGTGCCCCGCCACTTGACCCGCGCTAGGACCGGGCCGAGCCCGATTGAGAACGCGCGCACGGGCAAGCCGACGCTCCGCGCGTTGAGGTAGTGCGCGAGCTCGTGCACCGTGACGGCGCTGGTGAGGATCAGGGCGAAAGTTATGGCAGTCAGCATCGTATGGGCGGTTCCGGCCGCCACCGATAGTATGCCAAAGCGGGCACCCTCTGTGGGTTACGGAGCAGCGGGCGCTTCGGCGCCTCCGTTCCCGCATGCCGGGCTCTCACCCGGACCGGCTCCCGTACTCCGGCTCCAGCTCCTCGCGGCCCCGCAGCAGACGTATCAGATCGCTCTTGCCGATGACGCCTATCAGGCGTCCGCCCGCGTCGGTGACCATGAGCCTGCCGAGCTGGCCCTCCGCGATCCGGGAGAGCGCCGCCAGCGCCGTCTCGCCCGGCTCGATCGTCTCGGCCTCCCTGAGGATGTCCGCCACGGTGGTGCCCGAGAAGGTGGCCTCCGCGCCCGTGCCCCCCTCGTCCCCCGCCTCGGTGCCCGCCAGGAGCTCCTGGGCGTCGACCAGCCGGGCGTAACCCAGCAGCTCGCCGCCCGCGTCCACCACCGGGTAGCCCGGGTAAGGCCGGTAGTTGGCCAGGCGCATGAACTGCTCGAGCGGCATGCCCAGGTCCACGGTCATCGGTTCGGTCGTCATCACGTCCGCCACGGTCTTGCCCTCCACGGCGTCGGTGATCACGGCCGCCTGCGCCTCGGCGCGCCCGGCGTTGTAGATGAAGAACGCCAGCACGACCAGCAGGAAGTTCATGGAGAAGAAGCCGTAGAGGCCCAGGAGGATGGCCACCACGGCGCTCACGAAGGCCGCCACGCTGGTGGCGCGCAGGTGGGGCATGAACAGCTCCAGCACGCCCCGCAATATGCGTCCCCCGTCGAGGGGTAGCGCGGGCAGCATGTTGAAGATGGCCAGGGCCACGTTGGTGATGGCCAGGTAACTGATCACCAGCGCCGGCCCCGGGTACTGGGTCACCTGCGGCAGGACGACCCACAGGAGCACGCCGATGAGGAAGCTCGTCAGGGGTCCCGCTATGGCCACCACGGCCTCGGCGCCGCGGCCGCGCGGCATCTCGTCCAGCCGCGCTACTCCGCCCAGGAACCAGAGCCTGATGTCGAGCGTCTTGGCGCCGTAGAGTCGCGCCGTGACGGCGTGCCCCAGCTCGTGCACCAGGACGCTCACGAAGAGCCCGATGGCGCCGGCGGCGCCCAGTACCCAGCGCGTGACGCCCTGCTGTAGGCCGGAAGGGTCGATGTGCACGCCCGCGGCGGCCAGCACCTGCGCGTAGGTGCCGAGCTGGGAACCTATCAGGTACGCGAACAGTGGCAGGATGAGCAGGAAGCTGTAATCGAGCAGGACGGGCACGCCGAGGAGCTTGAAGGGAAGGCGGATGCCGCGTTCGTTCATGGCGCCAGACCCGAGGCGCTCGTGTGGCGCTCCAGGTGTTGGCCGGCGATCCGGCGCGCCTCCGCGTCGGCCTCTTCCAACGCCTCCCACTCCAGTGGTGCCGAAGGCGCCGCTTCCAGCGTGGCCGCCAGCACCTCCGGTATGGCGTCGAAGCCGATGCGGCCGCTCAGGAACGCCTCCACCGCCACCTCGTCGGCGGCGTTCAGGTAGCAGGGCGCGAGACCGCCCGCTTCGCCGGCACGGTAGGCCAGTCCGAGGCTCGGGAAGCGCTCGTGATCGGGCTCCTGGAACTCCCAGGCTCCCCGCAGCGGCAGGGGCTGCAGGGGGACGGGGGGCCTTCCAGGCGTCTCCAGCGCGTACTGGATGGGGATCCGCATGTCGTGTGGGCCCACCTGCGCGAGTACGTTGCCGTCTCTGAACCGCACGAGTCCGTGCACCAGCGACTGCGGGTGCACCACGACCTCTATGGCGCTGAGGGGTACACCGAAGAGGAAGTGGGCCTCCAGCACCTCGAGGCCCTTGTTGAACAGCGTGGCTGAATCGATGGTGACCTTGGGTCCCATCGACCAGTTGGGGTGCGCCAGCGCCTGCTCCACCGTGACGCTGCTCAGGTCGGCTGGGCCTTCGCGGAAGGGTCCGCCCGACGCGGTGAGCACCAGCCCCGCCACGCCGTCCCGCGGCTGGTTGGCGAGGCACTGGTGAAGGGCGGCGTGCTCGGAGTCGACCGGCGTGATGCGCCCCCCGTGCTCGCGCAGGAGCCGCGTCATCAGCGGCCCGGCCACCACCATGGCCTCCTTGTTGGCCAGCGCCACGTGCCGGCCGGCGCGCAGGGCCGCCGCCGTGGGCCCCAAACCGGCCATGCCGGGTATGGCCGCCACCACCACGTCGACATCGGCGGTGGCCACCTCCTGTGCGCCCTCGGGGCCACTCAGGAGCCTGGTGCCCGGCGGCAGGTGCGGCCGCAGCTCCCGGGCGGCCCTGGCGCTGCAGGCCACGAGCTCCGGGCGGAACTCGCGCACCTGCTCGAGCAGCAGCGTGGCGTTGTCGCCAGCAGACAGCGCCGCCACGCGGTAGCCCCGCCAGCGGGCGACATCCAGCGTCTGGGTGCCGATGGAGCCCGTGGAGCCGAGGATGGCGATGCTCTTCATGGCCGCATCATGCCACGGGGTGTCGCCGGTCCGCTCCCCGGCTGCGCGCGTCCCCTAGGGTGCCCTGCAGGGAAGGAGAGGCGGTTATGAGCGCCTGTGCAGCGGTGGTAGCATCAGGTAAACCCCCTAGGAGGATTCTCGATGCTTGTTCGTGAGTGGATGACGCCCGACCCCCAGACGGTTAATGCCAGCACGCCGGTCATGGAAGCCATGCAGCGCCTGCGCGAGGGCGGCTTCCGTCGCCTGCCGGTGACTCAGGATGGCAAGCTGATCGGCATCGTCACCGACCGAGACTTGAAGGAGGCCACCCCCTCCAAGGCCACCACCCTCTCCATCTACGAGCTCAACTACCTGCTGAGCAAGCTGGTGGTCAAGGACGTCATGCGCTCGCCGGTCATCACCGTGAGGATCGACGATCCGATCGAGCAGGCCGCCCTGCTCATGGAGGAGCACCGCGTCTCCGGTCTGCCCGTCCTGCAGGACGGCAACCTGGTTGGCATCCTCACCATCACGGACCTCATGCGTGCGCTGGTCTCGTTCCTGGCCCTGCGCGAGGGCGGCAAGCGCGTGACCGTGGACCTGCCCGACGAGCCGGGCGTGCTCGCCCGCGTGGCTGATCAGGGGGCGCCTTCCAACATCGTGGCGGCGGTCACCACCGGCATCCAGCCCGGCCACAAGCGCCGTCTGGTGCTGCGCGCCACCGGTGAAGGCGCCGAGCAGTTCTCCGACAGGCTCAAGGCCGCCGGCATAGACGTAGTCGACGACCGCTGAGTCCCGCGGCAGGCCGTACCCTGAGGCATGGCTGAAGACGTGGATTCACAGTTCGCATCCTTGACGGGCGCCGCGCGTGGCGGACGCGTGGCGTTCAGCACCTTCCTGGAGCCCGCCGAAGCGGACGCACTGATAGCGCGGTTGAACGCCGCCGGCGTGGCCGTAGAGGCGTGGGGCGGTTACCCGGGCGCCCGCCGCCGAGTGGTGAGCGCGTTCCCCGAAGAGGTGCGCGGAGCGCGGCCCAACCTGACCGGCTGGTACTTGGACGGCGCCGAAGCAGGCTCCGACCTGCAGGCCGAGTTGCTGCGGGCGGGGGTGGAGCGCGGCAGTATAGGGGACCAGGTGCCGCATCAGCAGGGCGTCACGGTGGTCACGTTCTCACCGCTGGCTCCGCAGCTGAAGGACATCACGCACGTGGCGGGTAGGCCCGTCACCGGTTCGGAGGTGCCCGTGGACCTGCTGGCGGGCGCCGGCGAGAAGTCGGTGAGCGCCGTGGTGCCTTCCCTACGCGTGGACGTGCTGGGAGCCCGTGCGTTCGGCGTGTCGCGCGCCTACTTCGCCAAGGGCGTGGCCGCGGGCCGCGTGAGCGTGAACGGCGTGCCCGCCGGCAAGTCCGCCAGCGCCGATGAGGGCGATCAGGTCTACGCGGAAGGGCTGGGCCGCTTCCACGTGAGGAGCGTGGAGGGGCAGACGCGCCGGGGCAACCTCAAGGTGACCCTGGCGGTGGAGAAGAGCCACTGAGGGCCGATGTGCGCTCGGCTCAGGTCCGCACGCGCTTGCGGTTGCCCTGACGCTCCTTGAACACCATCCGGAACGGCACCTCCTTGAACCCCAGGTCCTCCCGGATGCGGTTCCGCAGGTAGTGCTCGTAGGGCCTCGTCAGGAAGTTCTCGTTGTTTATGGAGAATACGAAGGTGGGCGGCGCCACGTCGACCTGGCTCACGTAGAGCAGCTTGAGGGGCTTGCCCTGGAAGTTGGGCGGCGCCTGCCGGGCGGTCCACACGTCGAGCCAGCCGTTGAGTTCACCCGTGGGCACGCGCATGTGCGCCGTGTCGTAAAGGCGGATGGCGGTGGCCAGCAGTTCGTGCAGTCCGAAGTCGGTCTCCGCGCTGGTGTACACGCGCGGCGCGAAGTGCAGGTGCACCAGTTCCTCGTCGAGCTTGCGCTGGAACGGCTCCAGCTGCTGGTCCGACACCAGGTCCCACTTGTTCACCGCTACCACCACGGGCTTGCCCCAGTCGAGCGCCAGGTTGGCGAGCCTGAGTTCGTGATCGCCGAACTCGAAGGGGTCGACCACCAGGATGGCCACGTCCGCGCGGCGTAGCGCCATCTCGGAGCGCATGCGGGCGTAGTACTCCAGGTCGCCCACGTCCTTGCGGGCCATGCCGGCCGTGTCGATCAGCACGAAGGGGCGGCCGGCGAAGTCGAAGCGCACGTCCACGCTGTCGCGCGTGGTGCCCGCCACGGGCGCCACGATCACGCGCTCGTCGCCCACGATGGCGTTGACCAGGCTCGACTTGCCCACGTTGGGCCGGCCGATGATGGCGAGGTTGACCGTCTGCTCCTCCACCTCGTCCTCGTCCGGGCCCAGCTTCTCGCCGATGGCCTCGAGCAGCTCGTAGGTGCCCACGGCGTGCTCCGCCGCGGTGGGGTGGGGCTCACCGAAGCCCAGAGCGTACAGCTCGTAGTACTCGGCGGTCTCCGCATGCTGCGGGTCGTCGATCTTGGTGGCCACGAGCATGACTTCCTTGCCGAGCGAGCGCAGCCAGTCGGCCACCTCGTGGTCCGAGGGGGTGAGGCCCGCGCGGCCGTCCACCGCCAGGAGGATCAGGTCCACGCCCACCAGCGCGGCCTCCACGCTGCGCCTGATGGGCCTGTCCCATTCGTCGCCCGACCAGAGTCCGCCCGTGTCCAGCAGCCGGAAGGTGAGGCCCTCGTCGGTGACGACCTGCGCTTCCTTCACGTCGCGCGTGACCCCGGGCACGTCCGCCACGATGGCCTCGCGCCGGCCCACCAGACGGTTGAACAGGCTCGATTTGCCCACGTTGGGGCGTCCGACTATGGCAACGCTAGCCAAGGCGAGTTCCTCTCTTGATGGCGCGCCCGTTGGCCCAGTCGCGGGCGTTCATGGCGCGCTTGCCCGGCGGCTTGACGCTCTCCAGCAGCACCGCGCCGCGGCCGGTAGCCACCAGCAGTCCGTCCTTGGCCACCTCCTGCACGGTACCCGGCGCCAGCTGCTCCGCATCCTCGGTTGCCACGTTCTCCACCAGGCTCATGGCTTCCACCTTCACGCGCTGGTCCTGGTACCCGAACGAGCTGCCCGGCCAGGCCGCTACGCCGCGGTGGCGGTCCACGACCCGCCTGGCGGGCTCCTGCCAGCGGACCCAACCGTCCTCGGGGGTAAGGGGCGGCGCCAGCGTGGCGGCCGCGTCGTTCTGCGGCGCGAGCGGCAAGGTGCCCTCGCCCAGCAGCCCGAGCGCCTCCAGCAGCGTCTCGGCTCCCAGCAGCGACAACTTGTGCAGGAGGGAGACGGCGTCGTCGGAGGGCGCCACGGCCACGCGGCGCTGCAGCCGCACGGGTCCGGTGTCCAGGCCGACGTCCGTCTGCATGATCGTCACGCCCGTCTCGGTCTCGCCCTCGATGAGCGCCCACTGCACGGGGGCCGCGCCCCGGTACTTGGGAAGGAGGCTTGCGTGGACGTTGAGGAAGCCGTGGCGAGGCACCCCCAAGAGGGAGCCGGGCAGGATGCGGCCGTACGCCGCCGTGACGGCGACGTCTATCGCGAGCTCCTGCAGCAGCTCGTGGAACTCCGCGTTGTTCTTCAGGCGCCCGGGCTGCTCCAGCCGCAGGTCCAGCTCGCGCGCTCTCGCTGCGGCCGCGGGGGTGTGCAGCGCCATGCCGCGCCCGGCCGGCTTGTCCGGCTGCGTGACCACCAGGCGCACGTCGTGATGGTTGACGAGCGCGTTCAGAACCGGCAACGCGAACGCGGGCGAACCGAAGAACGCGACTCTCATGGGCTGCGGCGACATATTGGAGGGTCCTCTAGCGGACGCGTGCCCGTACGGGGCCCGGTCGTGCCTTCTCGCGTTCCAGCTTGAGGAGCGCCTTGGCCTCGCGCTGGAGTTCGGCCAGCTCGGCACGGTGCTCCTCGAGGAAGAGGCGCCTACGCGGCTCCGGCAGGTGATCGAAGAAGAGGACGCCCTCGAGATGATCGAATTCGTGCTGCAGCACGTGGGCGAAGTAGCCGGTGGCCTGCAGGCTGTGCCTCGCTCCGTTCAGGTCCTGGTACTCCATGGACAGCACGAGGTCGCGGGGCACGTCGTCCACGGAGAGGCCCGGCAGGCTGAGGCAGCCGTCGCGCCCGTGCTGGAGGCCGTCACGGGAGGTTATGACCGGGTTCACGATGACGTGCTCCCGCCGTTCCTCCCAGCGGCGCAGGCGCTCTTCGTCCGGTAGCTCGTCTTCGCTCTCGTCGTCCGCGCCGGGCTGCATCTCGAGGGCCACGAACAGCCGCAGCGGCACACCGATCTGCGGGGCGGCGAGGCCCACGCCGTCGGCGGCGTACATGGTCTCCAGCATGTCGGAGGCCAAGGTCTTCAGCTCGGCTCCGAACTCGGTTACCTCCTGGGCTGGGCGCCGCAGTATCGGATCGCCGTAATAGCGGATGGGGTGGATCAACTTTCCTCCAGGCTGCAGGTCAGGGCTGCAGCGGTTCGTTCACGTACTGCAGCACGGCAGTGGGTGCGTCGAGCGCCACCACGCCTTCGGGCAGCGCGAGCCGAACTGGAAGAGTATACCGTCCCGGAGCCACTTCTCCGGTAAGCGGCTCTACCGTGCCGGCGACCTCCTGCAGCCGCATGAGCACGTCGGGTGGGCCGGCCACGGTGGCCGTGGGACGCGAGAGCGTGGCGGAAACGAGCGCGGCCGACGCGGGCGCCTCGAACTCCACCAGCACCTCCGTGATGTAGAGGATCTCGCGGGTGGCCACCGCCACGTCGACGGTGCCCGGAAGCACAGTCACACCGCTCACGGGCCGATCCTCCGCGCTGAGGGGGATGACGCGGGCCTCGCCACCGGTGGGCTCCACCACCGCCACCACGCGGGCCACTTCCGCGAGTTGCTGCTGTCTGCCCGTCAGCGTGACCTCATCGGGCGTGGGGGCGGTGGTGAGGCGCACGCCGTCCGGCGGCGAGCCCACCACCGCCACCTCCACCGGGGCGCTCCGCTGCGCCACGGTCTCCAGGAAGCCGATCACGTTGCTGGGGGAGACCGACTGCAGCCGTACCTCCTGAGGCGTCTGCACCACCACCTGGCGATCGAAGTCTCCGCTGGCGCCGTCCAGGTCGAGGGTGGCGCGCAGCTGATCGGGGCGCAGGCGATCTATGCGGGGCCCGGGGCCGGAGACGCCGACGTCGACGAAGTCTGGCACCCCGACGGCCAGGTCCTCGGCCTCCACGCCGTCGACCTCGAGCGGGATGGAGAAGGTGCGCTGCGTGATGGTGGTAGTGGTGGTGGAGACGAGCCACCAGAAGCCCGCCGCCGCCAGCAGCGCCACGAGCTTGCGCGGCCAGTTGCGCACCAGCCGCGCCAGCAGCTCCCGCACCAGGCCCAGGATGCCGCTCATGAGTAGGCCTCTTTCAGCGCCTTGAGTAGGTCTGCTGGTGCGATGTCGGGTGTGAGCACGCCGTCCCGCGCGATGCTGACGGTGCCGCGCTCCTCGCTGACCACCAGCACCAGGGCGTCGCTGACCTCGGAGAGGCCCACGGCAGCGCGGTGCCTGGTGCCGTGCTTGACCGACCAGCCCTCATGTTTGTCGGAGAGGGGGAAGATGACGCCGGCGTTGGCCACCGTGTCATCGC
This sequence comes from uncultured bacterium, assembly GCA_964590475.1. Lineage (GTDB taxonomy): Bacteria > Deinococcota > Deinococci > Deinococcales > Trueperaceae > JAAYYF01. Next base: position 11,476 of record CAZPWN010000025.1, read on the forward strand.
GGACGATGATCGCGCCGTCGTGCAGCGGGCCCTTGGAAGCGAAGATGGTCTGCAGCAGAGCCGAGGTGACGGGCGCGCCTATCGGAGTGCCCTTGTCCGCGTACTCCTTGAGCGGTGTGCGGCCCTCGATGGCGATAAGGGCACCGCGCCGCTGCGTGGCCAGCTCGCGGGTGGCCGTCATGATCTCCTGCACGGGGTCCGTGGTCACGCTCCTAGTCTTGCGGCCCCGGCCCACGCGCTCGAGCACGGCCCTCAGCTCGGGCTGGAACACCACCACGATGGCGAGGAAGCCGGCGGGCGCTATGGCGTCGAAGAGCCACTTGGTGGCCTGTAGTTCGAAGAAGCCCGCCAGGAACCAGAGCGCGGAGAGTGCCAGGATGCCGCGCAGTACGTTCCAGGCCCGGGTGCCCACCATGAGCACGTACGCCTGATAGATGAGGCCACCGATGATCAGGATGTCTATGGCATCCTGCAGACGGAAGCTGTCGAAAAGGATCAAGCGTGCGCCTCCGGCGAACGGTGGGTGCTAAGGCGGTGCCAGGGAAGCGCCGCGGGAACGGTGGGGAGGGCCCCTCTAACCCGAGAATATCACGCCTCCACCAAGTTTCACGGCCGGCTCGGCGCACCCTGTCGACGCGGTAGAGTGACTGTCTGGAGGCCACCATGGCACGAGCGAATTTGTCCGAGATGAAAGAACGAATCCAATCCCTACGGGGGTATCTTTGACCTGGCTGCCAAGCGGGCCAGGCTCGAGCTACTCCAACCGCAACTGAACGACCCCAGCCTCTGGGACGACCCCGATAACGCGCGGCGCATAAGTCAGGAAGCCTCGCAGCTCTCGCGGATCATCGAGGCGTTCGACACCGTCAGCAACGACGTCGAGGGCCTGGTGGAGCTGTACGAGCTGGCCGACGCCGATGAGGAAGAGGAACTGGCCGGCGAGTACGAGCGCGTGGAGGGGGACCTCGAGGCGCTGTACCGCGAGACCCTCTTCAGCGGCGACCACGACGAGCGCCCCGCCATAGTCACCATCAAGCCGGGCGCCGGCGGCACCGAATCGGCCGACTGGGCCGGCATGCTGTTCCGCATGTACCGCCGCTACGCCGAGCGGCACGGCTACAGCGTGGAGCTCCTCGACATCGTGCACAACGACGATGCCCCCAACGGCATCGAGTTCGCGCAGATGATCGTGCGCGGCGAACGCGCCTTCGGCATGCTCAAGTCGGAGGGCGGCGTGCACCGCCTGGTGAGGGTCAGCCCGTTCGACTCGCAGGGGCGGCGGCACACCTCCTTCGCGGGTGTGGAGGTCATGCCCGAGATCGACGACAGCTTCGAGCTGCACATCGACCCCAACGACCTCCGCGTCGACGTGTACCGCTCCAGCGGACCGGGTGGGCAATCGGTCAACACCACCGACTCGGCCGTGCGCGTGGTTTACAAGAGCGGCACCCCCGACGAGATCATGGTCACCATCCAGGACGGGAAGTCGCAGATCAAGAACCGCGAGAAGGCCATGACGGTGCTGCGCTCGCGCCTCTTCGAGCGCGAGGAGCAGCGCCGGCTTGACGAGCAGCTTAAGGCGCGCGGCGAGCAGAAGGCCATCGAGTGGGGCTCGCAGATCCGCAGCTACGTGCTCGACAAGCAGTACATCAAGGATCACCGGACCGGGGCCATGCGTCACGACCCCGACAACGTGCTGGACGGCGACATCGAGGACCTCATCTGGGCCGGGCTGGAGTGGCACGCCAAGAACGCCGTTACGGCCTGAGCCGCTAGCGCCTTGCGGCTCCTGCTCATCTCCGACGAGGTCTCGCCCGTGGTGTACTCGCAGAACTTCCCGGGCAACCTAGGGCCGTTCGACGCCGTGCTCAGCGCCGGCGACATACCCGGCTACCTGCTGGAGTTCGTGGCCACCAAGACCACGGTGCCGCCCGTGTACGTCTTCGGCAACCACGCCTACGGCAAGGTGCGCGACCCCGTGACGGAGGAGGAGCGCCCGCCCGGAGGCTGCCTGGACGCCCACCTCAAGGTGATCGAGGTGGGCGGCCTACTGGTGGCCGGGGTGGAGGGGAGCCTGCGCTACAAGCAGGGGCCGCATCAGTACAGCCAGGGTCAGTTCAGGGCCATGACCCGCCGCCTCTACCCGCGGCTCTGGTGGAACAGGCGGCGCCGGGGGCGCGCCGTGGACGTGCTGCTCACCCACGCCCCGCCCCGCGGCCCCAACGAGGGCGAGGACCACGTGCATCAGGGCATAGACGTCTTCAACGAGTTCCACCGCCTCTGGCGGCCCCGGCTCCACGTTCACGGGCACGTCCACCTCGTGGGTTCCAACGCCCCACGCGAGTACTTGTCGCCGGAGGGTGTGCGGGTGGTCAACGCCTTCCAGTTCACCGTGGTCGAGCTCTGACGCGGAGCCTCCACCGCGGCCCGGGTTAGCTGCGCTGCCACGCAGTCCGCTGGGGGAGCCGATAATCGGGTCATGTCTTCTAACTTGAACGGAGAGTCCGCTGGCGCCAGCCCCGTCGTCTCGATGGCGGAGTTGAGCGCAGCCGAGACCGCCGCGGTGGTGGCGCAGCTGCCGAGCCAAACCGTGCTGGCGCAGGGTCCGGACGCCGCGTCCTTCCTCCACGGGCAGCTGGCCAACGACGTCACCGGCCTCGAGGTGGGCGGCGTGAACCAGAGCCTGAGCCTCAACCACAGGGGGCACGCCATGGCCGAGAGCAGCGTCATCCGGCGGGGCAAGCACGAGTTCCTGCTCGTGATCGGCGACGACGGCGGTGAGCTGGTGGTGGACAGCCTGGAGCAGCACATCATCTTCGACCAGGTCACGCTGACGCCGCAGCCTCAGCTGACGCTCCTCACCTTGCAGGGCACAGGCGCGGCCGCGCTGCTGCCAGGGGCGCCAGGGGCCGGTACCAGTGCCGCCTTCGAGTTCGCCGGTCACCAGGTGACCGCGTTCCCGCGGCGCCGCTCCGTGGCCGGCGGCTTCGACCTGCTGGTAGAGAGCGAAGGCGCGGCGGCCGTGACCGAGGCGCTGAGCTCGGCCGGAGCCCAGGAAGTGGGCCCGGCGGTCATCGACGCGCTGAGGGTGCGGGCTCTCGTGCCCACGGCCGGCCGGGAGGGCGGCGAGGGCGTGCTACCGCAGGAGGCGGGCCTCGAAGGCTCGCTGTCATACCGCAAGGGCTGCTACCTGGGGCAGGAGATCATGGCGCGCATCGAAGCGCGCGGCAACCTGCGGCGCTCCCTGACCCGGCTGGAGCTCGACTCACCGGCCGTGACCGGCCGGCAGATCTTGCGGGATGGCAGGACGGTGGGCCTGCTGGGCAGCGTGGTGCAGATCGAGGACGAGGAGGGCGGCGCGCCCGTGGTGGAGGCTCTAGCCGTGCTGCGCAACGACCTCGAGGAGGGCGAGCCGCTCGAGGTCTCGGGCGTGCCCGTTTGTCGTGTGCTGGGCCGCGTGTAACCCGGACGCCGGGCCGTCTGGCCCTATACTGACGGTATGAAGCCGAAGAAACAGTGGCTGGCGGAGGAATACGCGGAAGCTACCGCGAAGTTCCCGGAGCGGGACGCGGTATTCGAAACGCTGTCCGGGATCCCCGTCGAGCCGTTATATACGGAAGACGACCTTGCCGATTTCGATCCGGCCAGCAAACTGGGTTACCCGGGCGAGTTCCCCTACACCCGTGGTGTGCAGAGCACCATGTACCGCGGTCGCCTGTGGACCATGCGCATGTTCGCGGGCTTCGGCACTGCCGAGCAGACGAACGAGCGCTTCAAGAGGCTGCTAGATGCAGGCCAGACCGGTCTGTCCACCGCGTTCGACCTGCCCACCCTCATGGGCTACGACTCCGATCACCCCATGTCGCAGGGCGAGGTGGGCAAGTGCGGCGTGGCGGTGGCCAGCCTGGCGGACATGGAGATCCTCTTCGAGGGCATCGACCCGGAGAAGATCACCACCTCCATGACCATCAACAGCCCCGCCAACGCCATCTGGGCCATGTACCTGGCCATGGCGGAGAACAAGGGGGCGGACCTCAAGAAGGTGGGCGGCACGCTCCAGAACGACATCCTCAAGGAGTTCATCGCCCAGAAGGAGTACATCTACCCGCCCGAACCGAGCGTCAAGCTGGTCATCGACACGTTCGAGTGGGGCCCCAAGGTGGCGCCGCGCTTCAACTTCATCTCCGTCTCCGGCTACCACATCCGGGAGGCGGGCTCCACCAGCGTGCAGGAGCTGGCGTTCACCCTGGCCGACGGCATCCATTACGTGAAGAGGGCGCTGGAGCGCGGCCTCGACATCGACGAGTTCGCGCCGCGCATCTCGTTCTTCTTCAACGTGCACAACGACTTCTTCGAAGAGATCGCCAAGTTCCGCGCCGCCAGGCGCATCTGGGCGCACCAGATGCGGCACGTGTTCGGCGCCAAGAACCCGCGCTCGTGGATGCTCCGCACGCACGCCCAGACGGCCGGTGTGAGCCTCACCGCGCAGCAGCCGCTGGTCAACATGTCGCGCGTGGCCATCCAGGCCCTCGCGGGCGTGCTGGGCGGCACCAACAGCCTGCACACCGACGCGTACGACGAGGCCCTGTCCGTGCCCACCGAGGAGGCGGCCACGCTGGCGCTCCGCACGCAGCAGGTGGTGGCTTACGAGACGGGCGTCACCAACACCATCGACCCGCTAGCCGGCTCCTACTACCTGGAGAGCCTCACGGACGAGATGGAGCGACGCACCCTGGAGTACTTCGAGCAGATCGACGCATTGGGAGGTGTGGAGGCCGCCATTGAGGAGGGCTTCTTCGCCCGCGAGATCGGCGACGCCAGCTGGCGTCAGCAGCGCGACATCGACGAACGCAAGCGCCTCACCGTGGGCGTGAACGCCTTCGAGCAGGAGTACCCGGAGGTCCCCATCCAATTGGTGGACGCCGAGGTGGTGCGCGTGCAGAACGAGCGCTTGGCCAAGGTGCGCGAAGAGCGTGACCCGGTGGCGGTCGACGCCGCGCTCACCTCGCTGCGCGAGGCCGCCAAGGAGGGCAGCAACACCATGCCCGCCTTCATGGAGTGCGCCCGCGCGTACTGCACGCTGGGCGAGCAGATGGACGTGCTGCGCGAGGTCTACGGCGTCTACGAGGAGCCCGTACTCATATGAGCGACAGGCCCATCCGCGTGCTGATCGCCAAGCCGGGCTTGGACGGCCACGACCGCGGCGCCAAGGTCATCGCCCGCGCCCTGCGCGACGCCGGCATGGAGGTCATCTACACCGGCTTGCGGCAGACCTCCGAGATGATCGTCAACGCCGCCGTCCAGGAGGACGTGGACGCCGTGGGGCTCTCCGTGCTGTCCGGCGCGCACATGCATTACTTCCGTGAGATAACGGCAGCACTGAAGGAGCGCAACGCCTCCGACATCCTGCTGTTCGGCGGGGGCATCGTGCCCGATCAGGACCTGAGCGAGCTGGAGGGTCTCGGCGTCGGCAAGATCTTCACACCCGGCTCTAATACTTTCGATGTCGTGGAGTACGTGAGAAACGAGATCTCGAGCCGCCGAGCGCAAGCCGTCTGAGGGGCGCTTGTGCAAGAACACTCATGACTTTCTCAAGATAAGACTGGTAGATTGGCAGGCGATTATTCCGGCCTAGGGGGAGAACTGCCTTGCAAAGCCCGAAACTTGCTGCCCGACTTCTCATCACGGCAGCCCTCTTCCTCACGCCTACAGCTGCAGCTGAAGCTTACGCGTTGCGCACGGTGCAACCTGGCGATTCCATAGGCATCATCGCGGAGCGTTACGGCGTGACGGTCGACGCCATCCTAGGTGCCAACGACATGAGCACCAGCCTGATACACCCCGGCGACGTCCTCAAGATCCCGTACATCGACGCGGTGGGTGGCCCCGCCGAACTCGGCAGCCGGACCCCGCCAGGCTTCACCTGGTACGCGCTGCGCGAAGGGGAGACCCTCAGCTCGGTAGCCGGACGCTTCGGCCTCAGCATCACCGCCCTGGTGGGCGCCAACCCCGACATCTCCTCCTTGGACCGTCTGCCCAAGGGCTTCGAACTGCTCATCCCGCCCGGCACGGGCCTGGTGGTGCGCTTCGGCGCCGGCGACGACATCCTCGGTCTGCTGGAGCAGCACGGCATCTCCGCTGCCGAGTTCGCCCGCGCCAACGGCCTGCGTTCCCCCTTCGACCTGGCACCCGACATACTGCTCTTCCTGCCCGGCGTGCAGCCCACCGAGGCGCTGGCCCGGCTGCAGAAGGTCCGCGAGGAGGAGAACCGCTACATCTGGCCCCTCCACGGGCGCCTCACCTCGTACTTCGGCCCACGCAACCTGGGCATGGGCACCTCGAGCTTCCACCGTGGCATCGACATCGCCGCGCCCACCGGCACGCCCGTGGGCGCCGCGCGCTCGGGCACCGTCACCTTCGCCGGCTGGTCCAGCCAAGGCTACGGCAACCTGGTGCGCGTGCGCCACGCGGACAACTCGGAGACGTGGTACGCCCACTTCAGCTCCATCACCGTGTCCGTGGGCCAGTACGTCTCGCAGGGCGCCATCGTAGGGCGGGTCGGCTCCACGGGCCTCAGCACCGGGCCGCACCTGCACTTCGAGCTGCACGAGCGCGGCGGGGCCATCGACCCGCTCGGCATCCTGCGCTGACACAGGGCTAACGCCCGGAACCTACCCGAACGTCAGAAGCCCGGCGACATCGCCGGGCTCGCTTCTGCCATCTGCTCAGATACCGTGCGTTCTCAATCCTTGTACATGAGGATCCGGCCGCAGCTGGGGCAGCGCGTGACGCCCGCGCCCTTGCGCGCCTTCTGCACCACGTGGATGGGCAGGCGCACGTTGCAGCCCGAGCAGCTGGCGTTGTCCACCACCTCAGCCAGGCCGACGCCGCGGCGCGACTTGCGCACCTGGTCGTACTGCTTGAGCAGCGAGTCGTCGATGTCCTGAGCCAACGCTTCGCGCTTGGCGCGCACGTCGTTCATCCTCTGGTCCACCGCTTCCACGCGCTCCCGCTCGGCCTGCTCCAGGCTCTCCAGCTGCGGCAAGAGCTCCTCCAGCTCGGCCTGCAGGGCGTTGACCACGCCTTCCACCTGGTCGAAGCTCTCCATCAGCGGCAGCGTGTCCTCTTCGAGTTCCTGGACCCGGGTGCCGAACTGCAGCTCCTGATTCTGGAACTGCGAGGCCTCCTTGGGAGAGCTGGCGCGCACCGCGTTGGCCGCGGCGCCTCGGCGGCGCTCCTCCATGGACTTGAGTTCCAACTCGTTGGCGTTCACTGCGCGCCGCAGCTCATGGAGCTCCTGGCTCCTGATCTCTATCGTTCGTTCGAGGCTGCTGCGGTGCTCCTTGGCCTCGAGCAGTTCCGTGGGAACCTGACCGCGCTCCTGCAGCAGGCTGTCGAGTTCCAGATCCAAGGTCTGCACCTCGGCCAATCGGTTCAGCATCGTTCCTCCATAACTAAAGAACCCCCGCCCCCATGGAGGTGGGCGAGGGTTCGGCATGATGCCACGAGGGACTTCTCGATCACGGGCGCCAGTTTAGCACGCGCTGGCGCCGCTTAGCCGGATAGTAGAATGCAGCGGATGATCGAAGACTCACCGGAAGCATTCGTCTCCCGCTGGCGGAAACATGCCGCTGCCGTCGAGCTGTTCCCGCACACGGAGGGGAGCCCACTGCTGGAGGTGCGAGCTGGGCCCACGCTCATGCAGCTCTTCGAACGCACCGGCCCCTACCTCGGGCGTCCCGGCGACGCCAACGTGATCATCCACCCCGTCACGGAGCGGGTGGAGCGCGTGGAGGATCAGGACACCGAGCTGGGAATAGAGGTCACGGGCGTGAGCCGCTTCGAGGCCGTGGCCCGCGTGGTGGAGGTGGACGGCCGCGTGGTGGTGATGGACGCCGGCATGCCGCTGGTGGTGGCGGTGCTGGCCCAGGACGGCGCACCCTTGCAGCCCGGTGAACTGGTGCGCTTCCGCAACCGCCCGCCCGCGCACGGCTTCGTGCTGCTCGAGGAGCGCCGCAGCGTCGTTCGGGGTAGGGAAGAGCACCACGACGACTCGATCTGAGGACGCTGCCCTGCGGTCGGCCGCCAACGCAGCCCCGGGAGGCCGCAAACGCGCGCTGGGGAGTTAGCATTGGCCCCGTGAACGCCCGCAGCCCCGTCAGCCACCCGGTCGGCAACCCCGTCAGCACCTTCCTGTCCTTCCTCAAGTTCGAACACACCCTGTTCGCGCTGCCGTTCGCCTACGGCGGCATGCTCATCGCTGCCGGCGGCTGGCCGGGGTGGCGCGAGTTCCTGCTCATCACCCTCGCCATGGTGGGAGCCCGCACCGCGGCCATGGCGGCCAACCGGGTGATAGACGCCCGGATCGACGCCATGAACCCCCGCACCAGCGGCCGCGAGATCCCGAGCGGCCGACTCTCCGGCGCGGTCGGCTGGTGGACCACGCTGATCGGGCTGGCGCTGCTCGTGGTGGCGGGCGCCCTGCTCAACCGGCTGACCCTGCTGCTTCTGCCGGTGGCCGTGTTCTTCCTGATCCTCTACCCCTACACCAAACGCTTCACCTGGGCGTGCCACCTGTGGCTGGGCATCACCATCGGCGCCGCGGCGGCGGGCGGCTACATCGCAATCAGCGGCGCCTTCGCCTCGGAGGCGTGGCTCCTGTGGCTCGGAGTGGGGGCCTGGGTGGCCGGCTTCGACGTGGTGTACGCCATCCTCGACCTGGAGTTCGACCGGGCCCACGGGGTGCACAGCATCCCCGCCCGCTTCGGCCTGAGGGGCGCGCTCGTCTGGGCGCTGGCGCTGCACGTGATCGCCCTGGCGGCCTTCCTGCTGGTGCCCCTTCACGTGAGCCTGGGCTGGCCGTACCTGGCGGCCGTGCTGCTTACCGCCGCCGTGCTCGGCTGGCAGCACCTGGCGCTGCGCAAACGGGACGTGGGCGAGGTCCTCACGGCCTTCAACGCCAACCTCGTCATAGGCGCCATCATGCTGGCCGGCATCGCGTTCGGGCTGTGGGCCAACGCTTGAGCACGAATGGTTGAACGTTCACGCTCGAGCGCGCGTGCTTGAGCGAGTACGCCCGAGCGCGTGAGCCTGGACGCGCCAAGCTCGTGGCGCCTTGACGTTACGGGCCCGCTTTACGTACACTCGAGTTTGCGTGGAGCCGTAGTGTAGCGGTTAGCATATCTGCCTGTCACGCAGAAGGTCGCGGGTTCAAATCCCGTCGGCTCCGCCAGAAGCACAAGAACAGCCGGGCCCATAGGGTCCGGCCGTTCGCGTTAACCTCCGCTTCAGGAACCTCGTACGTATCAGGCGGAACGCCCTTTAGCTGATACGGTAGTGGTGTGAACGAACTTCCTCTCTTCCCACTGGACGTCGTGGTCTTCCCCGGCATGACG
>CAZPWN010000026.1:0-20482 GCA_964590475.1 uncultured bacterium
CAGTATGACTGAAGAGCAGCGGGGCGAGCCCGCACTAGGCACGCACAGCCCTGCTCCGGGCCGCACCGATCCACGTGCGCCACTCAGGGGTGTCGATGCCAAGGGCGTCATCGAGGCGACATCACGACTCTTCAAACACGAGAGCTTCTGCCTAGCCGACCTCAAGCAGGTCGGTCATCCGATAGTTCACGCCAGCGCGGAGCTGGCGGACCTCACGGGTTACCCGACGGCCGACCTGGTGGGCCGCGGTCTCGGGTTCCTCATGAAGAACGACACCGATCAGGAGGGCGAGAAGGCCGTGAGGGAAGCCGTGACCAGCGGCCGACCCACCACGGTGCTGCTGCGCTCCTGGCGCGCCGACGGCTCGCTCTTCTGGAGCGAGCAGCGGCATTACCCCGTGCAAGGCGCGGGGGGCGACACCACGCACCTCCTGACGGTCGTGCGCGACGTCAGCGACCAGGTGCATGCCGAGAGCGCCCAGGCGGCCAGCCAGGAGCTCAGCGACTCGCTGGAAGGCGACGGGCGCTTCTTCAGCTACGCGCTCCTTCTGCACGACGACGGGCGTAACGAGCTCATCTGGGTCTCCGAAGCGTGGCGTCACCTGACCGGCTACGACCTGCAGGGTGTGGTTGAGAGCGGCCTCGAGGGCTTCGTGCACGTGGAGGACCGCGGCCGGCTCGATTCACGCATGAAGGCGCTCCGGGGCAGCGAGAAGCGCGTCGATCAGTACCGCGTGGTTACCCACGGCGGTAAAGTCCTCTGGGTGGAGGACTTCGCTACGCGCCGCTGGCGCAGTGACGAGGCGGGCATCACCGCGGTCTACGGCATGATGAAGGACGTAACCAGGTCCAAGCAGCGCGCCAGCGAGCTGTGGCGCCTGGCGCACGTGGACGCCCTCACGGGCCTGCCCAACGCGCAGCTGCTGGAGGACCGCATCCAGCAGGCGCTGCTGCACGCGCGCCGCAACGGCACGCATGTCGCGCTGGCCATCCTCGACTTAGATCACTTCGGCTTCGTGAACCGCACCTTGAGCCAGCGGCACGGCGAGCGCCTGATCATCGACGTGGCCCGCAGGCTGCGGCGGGCGGTGCGGCGCACCGATACCCTCGCCCGTTACGGACCGGACGCGTTCGCGCTCCTCATCTGCGATCTGCCTCACGAGCGTGCGGCGCTGCCGGTGCTGGAGAAGACGCTGGCCGCCGTTCACGAGCAGTACTCCGACGGTTCGCTCACGCTCAAGCTATCGGCCACCGTGGGCGTCGACCTCCCGGGCGCCGGCGTGCGCACGCCTGGCAGCGTGGTCGAGCGCGCCACGGACGCCCTGCAGCGCGCCAAGGAGACGCACCGCGGCGGCTTCCTGTTCTACGACGCCGCTCTAGACACAAAGATGCGCAGCCGCCTCTCGCTCGAGGCGGAGCTGAAGCGCGCGCTGGTAGAAGATCAGTTCGTCCTGCACTACCAGCCCCGCGTCCAGCTGGACGACGGCGCCGTCAACTCGGTCGAGGCGCTCGTGAGGTGGGGTCACCCCGTCAAGGGGCTGCTGCGCCCGGCCGACTTCGTGCCCCTCATCGAGGAGGCACAGCTCGGTCCCCGGCTGTTCGAGTGGACGCTCGAGCGCGCCTGCCGCCAGGCGAAGCGCTGGCAGAAGCAGCGCACTCCGAAGCGGGTGGCGGTCAACGTCAGCCCCACCGCGCTGGCCAGCGGCGAGATGACGGATCTGGTGCAGGAGGTCCTCGGCCGCTACGACCTGCATCCGGGCCTGCTGGAACTCGAGATCAGCGAGCGGACCGGACAGGAGACGCTGGACGCGGCTGCGGGCGAGCTCAGCGAGGTGCGCTCCATGGGCGTCCACGTGGCCCTCGACGACTTCGGCATAGCTCACTCCTCCCTGACCCAGCTGCGCGGTCTGCCCCTCGACGGCCTCAAGATCGACCGCAGCTTCGTGAGCCGCTTGGGCGCCGACACGGGGTTGGAAGAGATCGAGCTGCTGCGGGCCATCATCGCCCTGGGCAAGAGCCTCAAGCTGCGCATAACCGCCGAGGGCATCGAGACCCAGGAGCAGAACAGCCTCCTTAGGCGCCTCAACTGCGACGACGGCCAGGGCTTCCTCTACAGCCACCCGGTGCCGGCGGAGTACGTACCTGCCTTCGCCTGAACCAGCTGTCATCTGCCGCCGTGTCCGGAGACGTCTGCCAGGCGTCCGCTCCGGTTACGCGGCCATGTTCTCATTGGAGACCTGATGTCCGATAATCCACTCCTGAAAACCGACTTCGTCATACCTTTCGACGAGATAGAGACCGAGCACGTGGTGTCCGGCCTCCGCGAGGCGCTCGACCTCGCCAACGAGCGCCTGGAGCGCATCGCGGCTACCGCGGACGCAGGGGCCGAGGTCGATTACGCGAACAGCCTCGGCGCGCTGGACGAGCTTGCCGAGGGGCTCTACCGGCCCTACGCGCTGGTGGGGCACCTCAACGCCGTGAACAACTCGCCCGAACTGCGCACGGCCTTCAACGAGGTGCAGCCCGAGGTGGTGGCGTTCTTCGCCCGCGTGACCTCCGACCAGCGCGTCTGGAGCGTGCTCAAGCGCTTCGCCGAGAGCGAAGAGGGCAGGGCGCTCACCGGCGTGGCCAGGCGCCACCTCGAGAAGACCATGGACAGCTTCCGGCGCGCCGGCGCGGACCTGAACGACGAGGACCGCAAGCGGGTCGAGTCCCTCAAGGTGGAGCTGGCCAGCCTCTCCACCAAGTTCGGGGAGAACGTCCTGGACTCCACCAACGCCTTCGAACTGCTGATCGAGGACGAGGAGCAGCTGGTGGGCCTGCCGGCCAGCGCCGTCCGCCGGGCCAAGGCGGCGGCCGAGGCCAAGGGCATCAGCGGTTACCGCTTCACGCTGCAGGCCCCTTCGTACGTGCCGTTCATGAAGTACTCCGAGGTGCGCGAGCTGCGTCAGCAGCTGTACGAGGCGTTCTTCTCGGTCGGTGGGGAGGAGCCGCACGACAACCGCCCGCTGATCCGCGAGATCCTGGCCAAGCGCCGCGAGGCGGCCACCGTGCTCGGCTACAAGGACTTCGCAGACCTGCAGACCGAGGACCGCATGATCGGCAGCGGCGCCAACGCAGCCGCCTTCGCAGCCGAACTGGCGGGGAAGACCCAGGCGCATTTCGAGGATGAGGTGCGGAGCCTCGAGGAGTTCGCGGCCCAGGAGCTCGGCATCGAGCGGCTCGAGCCGTGGGACGTGTCGTTCGCGGCCGAGAAGCTGCGCCGTGCCCGCTTCGACGTGGACGAGGAGGAGCTGCGCCCCTACTTCCCGCTGCCGGGCGTGCTGGCGGGCCTCTTCGACCTCACCGAGCGCCTGTTCGGGGTCAAGGTAGAGCGGGTCGACGGCGTGCCCACCTGGCACGAGGAGGTGGAGGTCTACCACCTCACGCACGAGGACGGCACCTTCCTCGGCTCGTTCTACGCCGACTGGTTCCCGCGCGAGTCCAAGCGGGCCGGCGCGTGGATGAACGGGCTGGTGACGGGCGGCCCCACCGAGAACGGCTTCGAACCCCACGTCGGCATCGTGGCCGCCAACTTCTCGGCGCCCGAGGCGGGCGGCCCCGCCCTACTGACCCACGACGAGGTCGAAACGGTCTTCCACGAGTTCGGCCACCTGCTGCACCACCTGGTCTCACGCGTGCCCATCAAGGGGCGCAGCAGCATGAACGTGCCCTGGGACTTCGTGGAGCTGCCCAGCCAGATCATGGAGAACTGGACGTGGGAGAAGCAGGCGCTCGACCTGTTCGCCCGCCACGTGGAGACCGGCGAGACCATCCCGCAGGAACTGTTCGACCGCCTGCACCGCAGCCGCACCTTCAACGGCGCCATAGCCCAGATGCGGCAGCTGGCGTTCGGCACCATGGATCTGGCGCTGCACCGCGAGTACGAACCGGCGTCGGACGAAGACCCGCTGGAGTTCACCAAGCGCGTGGTCGAGCCGTTCGAGGTGCGCCCCGAGTTCGCCAGCGGCGCCCGCCTGACCCGCTTCACGCACGTGTTCGCCGGCGGTTACGCCGCGGGTTACTACAGCTACAAGTGGAGCGAGGTGCTGGACGCCGACGCCTTCAGCCGCTTCCAGGCCGAGGGCATATTCAACCCCGACACCGGGCGCCACTTCGCCGACGCGGTGCTAGCCAAGGGCGACGGGGACGATTCCGCCCAGCTCTTCCGCGACTTCATGGGCCGCGATCCGGACCTGGGCGCCCTCATCCGGCGCAACCTGGGCGCGGAGTCCGAAGGCGTGACACCGGCCTAGGGCTGGCCCCGGCTCTCGGCGGAGCCGGGCTCCCGGGAGGACAGCAGCGCCAGCGCGAGTTCCGTGCCGCGGTCGTACTCCCTTATCCCCTCCGACTCACCCTGGCTCCTGAGGTAGAGGTCGTAGGCGGCGGTGGCTCCCGGCGTCAGGCCGGGATCCGCGTAGCGCAGGGTGGCGCGCGCGGCGGCGCGGACGTCCGCCAGAGCGGCCGGCGGCCACGACGTCTGGAACGCGGCGCGCTCCTCCGGCTGGAGCGGCGCTGCCAGGCTGCTGGCGAGGCGCAACGCTGCCGCGTAGACCACGCGCTGATCGGCGCACTCCAGCCCCGCCACCAGTCCAACCGCCTCCGCCTCGGCCTCCGAGGCCCAACCGGCGCTATGCGCGAACTCGTGCAGCGCTACGGCGGCGGCCGACGCACCCGGCAGGCCGGCGTCCACGTGCGGCTCCAGCAACCAGGGGGAGACCACGCCCGCGAAGCCGAAGCGCAACATCAGTCCCGCGGGCAGCCACTTGATCCGCGTTGGCAGCCGCGCGGCGGGATCGTCCGGCCGCAGTTCGCGCGTCAGCTGCGCCACGCAGGCCGAGGCCGAGCGCATGACCTCCTGGGACGTGAACTCCGCCGCCGGCACGCCGTTCGGCCCGTCGCGGACCCAGGTGCTGCTACTCCGCAGTTCCTGCAGCACGCGCTCCCTCAGGGCCTCCCGGATCTCGCCCTCTAGCGGGCTCGGCAGCGGCGTCAGCTGCGCTGCCAGCGGCGGCAGCCGGTAGCCGAGCCCGAAGGTGAGCGGGAAGAGCAGCGCCAGCGTGACGGCCGCGAAGGCCCAGAGCCTGAAGACCCCCGGCAGCGCCCGCCGCCCCGCCAGCGCGAGGGCCGCCAGCGGCAGGCTCACCAGGGCTATCAGCAGCAGGCCGCTCAGGGACACGCTCACGGCGTCCACCAGGCGCGAGGAGAGCGCCGTCCAGGCAGGGAGCAGGGCGCCGAGGTAGAGGCCCTGGGCCAGAGCCTCGGGCCAAGGAACGAGCGCCATCACCACGCCCACGGCTAGAAGCGCCAGAGCCCACCAGTAAGCGGAGCGCCTCACCCGCGCCACCCCTGGTGCCGCAGGAACTCGCCCAGGCCCAGCGACCACCAGCCGTCGCCCGCTGAGCGCAGGAGCGTGCCCGGAAGGCCGCCCGGATGGTGCAGTTGGACCGCCTTGGCGCCCAGGCGCGTGAACGCCAGGCGGGCGCCGGCGTCGGCGAGCGCGGCCTTGACGGTGGGCAGGGCGCACGCCTCCGTGCGCTCCACGAACAGCAGATGCCCCACGGATTCCACGAGCCGCACCTCGAGCCAGGCGGCCGCGCACTCACGCAGGATCACGTCCGGCCGGACGAGGCCCGCTGCGGCCTCGAGTTCCGCGAAAGCCTCCGCGGCCACCGAGCCCAAGTCCCTCCCCCCGTTCGAGCACTGGGGATGAGGTTGCGGAGAGACCACCACCAGCCGCTCCCCCCGTGAGCCGCTCGTGGCCGCCGCCGGCAGCCGCTCTGCGAACAGCGTGTAGCCGCCCTCCATCAGGCGGTAGCTGGGCGCCGGCGCGGGCAGCCTGGCAGCGTAAGCCGCCATCAGCTCCTCCTCGACCCCCAACAGGAGCGCCTGCAGGCGGCCGCGTTCGCGCTCCGTGAGGGTCACGTCCTCGTCCCGTAGGCGGAGGAGCTCGGCGCGTTGCGCCTCCAGGTCCGCCAGGGTGTCTTCAAGGGCGTCCTCCTGGTTGCGTTGCAGGCCGGGCGGGTCCGAGGTGCGGCGCGAACCTGGGTCGCCAGGCGAACGGCCACTCTGTGAGTCCGGTGCTGACGCGGGGCGCACCTCGGTTTGCTCTTCGGTCCGCACATCGGTCCGCACATCCGTTCCCTCCTCGGTCCCCTCGCCAGCCGTGCTGGGCGCGCTTCCGGCCGGAAGCGGCTGCTGTCCGCTGCTCTCACGGCCGACCGGGGCGCGCCCTTCGCCCGCCAGGTATGCCTCGACGCTGGCGTAGCGCACCACCGTACCGTCCTCTATGGCCCACACCTCTTCGGTCAGGCGTTGTGCCAGGCGCCTGTCGTGGGTGGCGAGGACGAGCGCCGCGCCGCTGGCCTCCAACTTGCGGAGCAACTGCTCCTCCAGCCCCTCCACCGCGGCTAGGTCGAGGTCATTGGTGGGCTCGTCCAGGAACCAGACGTCGGCCTCTTCGGTCAGGGCCAGCGCCAGGCCTGCCCGGGCGCGCTCGCCGCCCGACAGGTTCGCCGGCGACGCCTCCCAGGTGCGCGGATCCAGGCCCGCCTCCGCGAGCAGGCGTCCGGCCCGCGCGCTGCCCACCCGGTCCGAGGCCTGCTGCCAGAGCGCCGTGCCTTTGCTGAGGCCGCGGCTCTCCTGCCCCACGTGGCGCAGCCGCAATCCGTCGGCGAAGCGCAGCTCGGAGCCGGGGTCGGTGGAGGGCCGCGTACCCGCCAGCAACGAGAGCAGCGTGCTCTTGCCCGAACCGTTGGGGCCCAGCAGCGCCACACGGTCGCCGCGCCCTAGCTGCAGGCTCACAAGCTGCAGCACCGGGGGGCTGCTGAGGGCCTTGGCCTCGAGCAGGGTGTGACCGGCCCGCTTGCCGCCGCTGCCGCCGACCTGGGCGAGGCGCGGCGGGCTGCCGCTGCCGTCCGCTGCGCTCTCCCGCTGCCCCGCCATCTGCCTCAGGCGGATGCCCTGCAGCTCGCGTTGGGCCGCCCGCTTGCGGGCCGTGGCCTTCTTCCCGAAGCGCGCCAGCTCGGCGGCCATGGCCTCCAGCCGGGCGGCCTCCTTGGCGCGCTCCCGTTCGCGCTTGTGGCTCGCCCGGATGGTCCCCTGGCGCCGAGCGTGCGCCACCGTGTAGGCGCCCGTCTCGAGCACGAGGCGGTGGGGAGCGTCCTCGGCCCGGGGCACCTCGAGGAAGGCCGTGCGGTTGGTGCTCTCGTCGAGCAGCGCCCGGTCGTGGCTCACCACCACCAGGGCCCCGCGCCAGGCGGCCAGGCGGCGGCCGAGGCGCACGCGGGCCGAGATGTCCAGATGGTTGGTCGGTTCGTCGAGCAGCAGCAGATCGGACCCCTCCGCCAAGGCCGTGGCCAGCGCCAAGCGGCGCCTCTCACCGGGGGAGAGGCGCGACACCATGCGCCCGTCGTCCGCCGGGTGGAAGCCCACGGCCGCCAGCTCGCGTCTCAGGGCCGCTTCTGCGCCGAAGCCGCCAGCGCGTTCGAACTCGGCCTGCAGGCGCGCGTACACGTCCGGCTGTAACCGGCCGGCGGCGGCCTGGCGTTCCGCCTCGCGCATGCGGCTCTCGAGCTCCCTGACCACGGTGAGGGCCCGGCTGGCGAACTGCCAGACGGTCTCGTCCTGCGTGAAGCGGCCCGTGGTCTGGGGCAGGTAGCCCACGCGAACACCCGGAGCGCGCACCAGCCGGCCCGACTCCGGGGCCAGGTGCCCTGCCAGGAGGCGGAGGAGCGTCGACTTGCCGCTCCCGTTGGGGCCGACCAGACCCACCCGGTCGCCGGTGGCGAGCCTCAGGTTCACGTCGGCCAGCAGCTCGGTGCCGCCAACCAGATGGGTGAGTCGTTGGGCTACGAGAAGTTCCATACGTACGGGCCGCCGTGGTACGAGGTCGGCACCTGGACGCAATCTTAGCCGCGCGGCGTCAGGCAGCCACGGTGCCGGCACGTCGTTCCGGCCCGTTACCCGGAACCGGCTTGACGCTATGCTCGGCCCGTGAAGCTGTTCACCGGCCGGGGAGCCAACCAACCTTTCGAGTGTCAGGTGTGCGGTGCCAACGTCCCGCCTCTGGAGGGTGGCGGCTACCGGAACCACTGCCCGTACTGCCTGCACTCCCTGCACGTGGACGTGAACCCGGGTGACCGGGCCAGCCACTGCGGCGGGGTGCTCGAGCCGGTGGGCGTGGAGCCGGGCAAGAAGGGCTGGGTCATCGTGCACCGGTGCGCTAAGTGCGGAGCCGTCAGGCGCAACCGCGCCGCCCTGGACGACCCGGGCGTCAGCGACGACTACGACGTGATCCTGGCCATCTCGGCCGGGCGTCCGCCCCGTTGGTAGACTCGCTCTGGATCAGGCAGAACAGAACGGACCCGCGTCCGCCGGACGCCCGCAAGGAGTGAACATGGCTTACCAGACCATCGCCCTGCACGAGGAGGGCGGCGCCCTACGCATCACGCTCAACCGGCCGGAGGTGCTCAACGCGCTCACCTTCGAGCTGCTGGCGGAGCTGGCGGAGGCCCTGCGGGGACCGGCAGCCCAGTCCCACGTGCGGGCCGTGCTGCTTACGGGGGCAGGCCGCGGCTTCTGCGCCGGCGCGGACCTCGCCAGCACGCCGCTCTCCGGCGACATCGGCGAGATCCTCGAGCGCTCGTACCACCCGGTGGTCCACGCCATAGCCGACCTGGACAAGCCGGTAGTGGCGGGCGTCAACGGGGTAGCCGCGGGCGCGGGCATGAGCCTGGCGCTTGCCTGCGACATGCGCCTCCTGGCGGAGACCGCCACCTTCGCCGTGGGCTTCACGGGCATCGGCCTCGTGATGGACGCCGGCGGCAGCTACTTCCTGCCGCGGCTCGTCGGTGTGGGGCGCGCCATGGAGCTGGCCCTCTCCAACCGCCGCGTAGGCGCGGAAGAAGCCTTGGCGCTGGGCTTGGGCGAGAGGATCCTGGAAGGCGATTTCGAAGCCGCCGCATGGGACGAGGTGCGGAAGCTGGCGCAGGGGCCGACCGCGGCGTACGGGCTGCTCAAGGCGGAGCTGCGCGCCAGCCTGGACAACGGTCTGGCCGCCCAGCTGGCGCTGGAGGCGCGCTCCCAGTCGCGCGCCGCCTCCACCTCCGACGTGCGCGAGGGCATCCAGGCGTTCAAGGAGAAGCGGGCGCCCGCCTTCAAGGGAAAGTAGGAGTTCTACCGTCATGCCCGCGCGGCATGGACCGAAGGATCAGGTGACTAGATGACGTCAGGCAGCCGCCACGCCGATACGTTGTTCTACGGCTCGGTGATAACGATGGACCGCGCCCGGCCGCGCGCCGGCGGTGTGGCGGTCAAGGGGGAGAAGATCCTCGCGGTGGGGGACGCGGCGGAGCTCCACGAGTTCGCCGGCCCGGGCACACGCGTGGTGAACCTAGGGAGCCGGACCCTGGCCCCGGGTCTGCACGACGCCCACGTGCACCTCACGGGCACGGGCGAGGAGCTCGACCACGTTCAGCTGTACAGCGCCGCCACGCTGGAGGAGGCCTTGGCGCGGGTCCGTGAGCGGGCCGCTCAGCTTGGCCCGGACGAGTGGATCAGGGGCGCGGGCTTCGCGCTGCACCGTTGGGGCCTCGGCACGGTGGGCCGACGCGAGGCCGCCGCACTGGAGGAGGCCGCCGGCGGCAGGCCGGTGCTCCTCGCCAGCCAGGACCACCACTCCGCCTGGGCCAGCCGCGAGGCGCTCAGGCGGGCCGGTGTGGATGCCGACACCTCCGTGCAGAATGGCGTGATCGCCCTGGACGAGGACGGCGAGCCGAGCGGGCTGCTTCTGGAGGAGGCCCGCGACCTGCTCGACCATGCCCTGCCCGAGGCCACGCCGGCCGTCATGCGCCGGTGGCTCGAGCGCGCCGCCAAGCACCTGGCTGCCTTCGGCATCACCACGGTGCACCACATGGCGGCGGAGCCGGCCGACTACTTCCGGCAGCTGGCCCTGGCCGCCTCCGAGCCTGGGTTCGACCTGCGGGTCTGGGCCTGTATCCCGCACGCCCAGATCGAGGCGGCGGCCGACATAGGCCTGGCCACCGGGCAGGGCGGTCAGGGATTCACGCTGGGCGGCGCCAAGTTCTTCGCGGACGGAGCCCTGGGCAGCCGCACTGCCTGGATGCTGGAGCCGTACGGCCAGGGCGCGAACGGAGGCACCAATCGGGGCATCGCCGTGGACGGCCCGGACGTGCTGGCCGAGCGAGTACCCCTCGCCGTAGCGGCGGGCCTGACGCCCGTCACGCACGCGATAGGCGACGCAGCCACGCGCGCGGTGGTCGATGCGTACGAGGCCAGCTCGGCAGCGTGGCGCGCGGCGGGTCTGCGGCCCCGGCTGGAGCACGCGCAGCACATGCATAGGGACGACGTGCGCCGGGCCGGCGCTCTGGGCCTGGTGGCCTCCATGCAGCCCATCCACCTCACGTTCGACGTGGACTCCATCCAGGCGGAGTTGGGCGACCGCTTGGAGCGCGCGTACCCCATGCGCTCGCTGCTGGGCGCCGGCGCGGTGCTGGCGTTCGGTTCCGATACGCCCGTGGCCCCACCCGACCCGTTCGAGGGGATGCGGGCGGCGGCGCGCCGCGCCGCGCCTAGCGGCCGCCGCCTCGGAACGAGCGAAGCGCTCGGCCCCGACGAGGCCCTCTACGCCTACACGGTGGGCGCGGCGTACGCCATCGGTGCCGAGGGGCGCTCCGGCAAGCTGGCGCCCGGTTACGACGGCGACCTGGTGGTGTTGTCACACGATCCCACCGTGAGCCTGGACGGGCTAAGTGCGGTGGCCACCCTCAAGGCCGGCAGGTTCACCCACGGCGAAGACGCGCTGTAGCGGCCGCCCGGGCGTCAGCGAGGCGAGATGACCAGCTCGTGGACCCAGCCGCGTCGCTCCGTGCCCGCCAGGTAGAGGAGGGCGTCGGCCAGAGCCGCCGGGTCCAGCCAGTTCGCGGGGTCCGCCTTCGGCATCGAGGCGCGGTTGCCAGGCGTGTCTATGGCGCCCGTAGGGATGAGCAGCGCGGCGTTCACCCCCTTGGCGGCCACCTCGGCCGCCAGGGAGCGCTGGAAGGCCGCCAGGGCGCCCTTGGCGGCCGCGTAGGCGCTCATGCCCGGCGCCGGCGACACCACGGCGTTGGCGCCGATGGCAGCCACGAAGCCCGCGCCCCGCTGCAGCATGCCCGGCAGCACCGCGGCCGTGGTGTTCACCGCCGTGTGCAGGTTGATCTGGAGCATGCGGTTCAGAAGTTCCGGTCCGTCATCTACCGGGCCGCCCATGGCGAACCCTCCCGCCAGGTTCAGGAGCGCGCTCACGGCTCCCATGTCCGACTCCACACGCCTCATCACGCTCGCGGTCTCGTCCGGCAGGCTCAGGTCCACCCCGTACGCCCGCACGCTGCCCTGCGTTGGCTGGTCGCCATGGTCGGCGGCACCGGTCAGTTCCCGGGCCAGCGCCTCAGCGGCGGGCTCCCCACCGGGCCGGGCCACGAGCGCCAGGCGGTAGCCCCGCTGCCAGAATGCGCGTGCCACGGCGGGCGCCAACCCGCCCCCGGCGCCCGTTATCACGGCCAGGGGAGACCCCAACGGTGGAGTGTCGGTCTGTGTCATGGCCAACTCTACATGAGGCCTTCGGAAAGCGGCTTCTAGGAGGTGCGGAAAAGGGCATCTCAAGCCCACTCCAGTTCGGCGAAAGACCCGTCCAGCACGGGACGAACGGTTTGACCGGGGGTGCTCCCGCGGGGTACAATGAACAGGTTGGGAAGCCGCCCAAGGGGCGCCTTCTTAGGGTGCACGCGGGGCCTCTTACCCCCATGCGTTGGTGCGCTACCTGACACGGAGGTTCAGTTGACAGTCCCTAAAAGGAACAACGGCGATTACACCGCCGATAACATCAAGGTGCTGCGTGGCCTCGAGGGCGTGCGCAGGCGGCCCGCCATGTACGTGCAGGGCGGCACCGGGGTGGACGGATTCCACCAGCTACTGACCGAGATCATCGACAACGCCATCGACGAATGCCTGGCCGGCTTCGCCGATACGGTCGAAGTGACCCTCAACAAGGACGGCTCCGCCAGCGTGGCCGACAACGGCCGCGGCATCCCCGTCGACACCATGGAGCGCGAAGGCCGCCCCGCCATCGAGGTCATCTTCACCGAACTTCACGCGGGCGGTAAGTTCGACTCCGGCGCCTACAAGG
The DNA here is from genome assembly GCA_964590475.1 of uncultured bacterium. Taxonomy (GTDB): domain Bacteria; phylum Deinococcota; class Deinococci; order Deinococcales; family Trueperaceae; genus JAAYYF01. Next base: position 12,223 of record CAZPWN010000026.1, read on the forward strand.
TGTCGGGCGGGCTCCACGGCGTGGGCAGTTCGGTAGTGAACGCGCTCTCCACCAAGTTCATTGCCGAGGTGTGGCGCGACGGCAAGCACCACCGCATCACCTTCGAGAACGGCGAAGTGGTGGAGCCCCTCACGGTACTCGGCAAGGCCCCCAAGAAGCGCTCCGGCTCCAAGGTCACCTTCTACCCCGACCTGGCAGTCTTCAAGGAGATCGAGGGCTACGACTACAGCCGCGTGCGGCGCAGGCTGCGCGAGCTGGCCTTCCTCACGGGCGGCGTCAAGATCGTCCTCACGGACGAGCGGGGCGAGACCCCCAAGACGGAGACGTTCCACGAGCAGGGCGGCGTGGCCGCCTTCGCGCAGAACCTGGCGCGCGAGGCCGAACTGCTGTACGACAAGCCCGTGGTCATCAGCGGCACCGCTGCGGTGCAGACGGATCTTGGCCTTCACGACATCGAGGTCGACGTGGGCCTCATCCACAACACCAACTACGGCCAGACCATCCTCACGTACGCCAACATGATCACCAACCGCGACGGCGGTACGCACCTCACGGGCTTCAAGATGGCGTACACGCGGGTGCTCAACAACTACGCCCGGAGCAAGAACCTGCTCAAGAAGGGCGAGGCCACGCCCACGGGCGACGACTTCCTCGAGGGCATCTCCTGCGTCATCTCCGTCAAGCTGCCGGAGCCGCAGTTCGAGTCGCAGGCCAAGGTCAAGCTCCTCAACCCCGAGGCGCAGTCCGCGGTCAACAGCGTGGTCTACGAGAAGCTCACCGAGATCCTGGAAGAGAACCCCAAGGTCGGCAAGGCCATCATCGACAAAGCCTCACAGGCCGCCAGGGCGCGTGAGGCGGCCCGCAAAGCGCGCGACTTGGTGCGCCGGGCCAACCCCCTCGAGAACGACGACCTGCCCGGCAAGCTGGCCGACTGCCAGTCGGAGGACCCGACGGTCAGCGAGATGTACATCGTGGAAGGCGACTCGGCGGGCGGCAGCGCCAAGCAGGGCCGTGAGCGCCGCTTCCAGGCCATCCTCCCCCTACGCGGCAAGATCCTAAACGTGGAGAAGGCCAACATCGGCCGCATCCTCAAGAACGCCGAGATCCGCGCCATGATCGCCGCCATCGGCGCCGGCGTGGAGGGCACCGGCGACGAGGCCCACTTCAACCTCGAGGACGTGCGTTACCACCGGATCATCATCATGACGGACGCCGACGTGGACGGCTCTCACATCCGCACGCTGCTCCTCACCTTCTTCTACCGCTACATGCGCCCCCTCATCAACGCCGGCTACCTCTACATCGCGCAGCCGCCGCTCTACGGCGTACGCATAGGCAGGCAGAAGGAGATGCAGTACCTGTACGACGAAGGCGCCCTGTCGGCCGTGCAGAAGGCCAACCGCGACAAGAAGATCGAGATCCAGCGCTTCAAGGGTCTCGGTGAGATGAACCCCGAGCAGCTGTGGGAGACCACCATGAACCCCGAGACGCGCGTGCTGAAGCGCGTGACCATAGAGGACGCTCTCGAAGCGGGCGAGACCTTCGAGGTGCTCATGGGCACCGAGGTGCCGCCGCGCCGCGAGTTCATCGAGACCAACGCTCACCTCGCCAACCTAGACGTCTAACCCGCGCCAGTAGCCGGTCCCGACTAACGGGAGCCGGCCCACAGGAAAGTGAACGCCGCCGAACCATCAAGGTTCGGCGGCGCTTCTCTTCCGTCTTAGGGTGGCCCGCCTGGCCGCGGTGGAGCTACGACTCAGAACCAGGCCGGAGAGGCTAGGCTCGGGCTCAGGTCACTCCAGCCCAGCTGCCGTGCGCAGATCGTACACGTCGGCCATGCTGAGCGACTCCCCGCGGATGTCCGCCACGTCGGCAGCGGAGTAGGGCGTGAAGTCGGGCGCAGCGGCGTCGTTGCCCCAGGCCGTCATCAGGTGGTTGGAGATGGCGGCGATGGTGGCGTCGTCTACGTGCTGATGGGCCGGCATGAGGCCGTTGTAGGCCATGCCGCCGACGTTGATGGGGCCCTGCATACCGAACAGGATGATGGCGGGGATCAGCGCGGGGTCCGCCGCGTACAGGTCGGGCGCGTGGCCCGCCAGCGGCGGGAAGGCGCCCGGGATGCCCTGGCCCGTGGCCTGATGGCACGCCGCGCAGGTGGACTGGAACGCCGCTTCGCCGTCAGGGAGGGCGCCCTCCGCGCCGGCAGCCTCAGGGGTACCCTCGGCGCCTGCTTCTGCGGCACCGGCTTCGGTGCCCTCGCCGGCGGCCTCACCCGTGCCGGTAGTGTCGGTGGCACCGGTGGTACCGGCGGCGCCGGCGGCTACGGGAGCCGCGCCGGCGAAGCCCGGGTTCTGCACGCCGCGTTCGGCCACCAGTTCGATGGCGCGGCCGATCTCCAGCGTGGCGCGGTCACCGTCCACCGAGTAACCGCTCAGGGGGGCGGTGGAAGCTTCCAGGTGCTGCTGGAACTGCCTGTCGTCCAGAGCCTGGAAGCGGCCCTGCGGCCGCGAGGAGGCCAGGAACAACAGCACCACGATGGTGGCAATCATGCCGACGGTACCCAGCGCTACCGCCAGGCGCACCTGTCGCGGGGTGAAGAGGTACTGCCGGGGCTTCTGGAAAGGCTTCTGGTCAGGCATGATGTTCGGCCACCACGTTCACTAGGCGCGGATCGTTAGCCGGCAGGACGTTGCGGGCACCCAGGGCGCGCGCGAAGAGCGCTAACCAGACGCCGGCCATGCCTACCAGCAGCAGGATGTCGATGAGGGTGAGCTGCGCACCTGCGCGCTCGAACGACGGGGCCAGCATCCAGAAGATGTTGAGCGCTTGCACTACGAGGGCCCACACCGCCACGATGCTCAGGGCGCGCCGCCTGCGCTTGACCCATCTGGAGAATAGGATCATGAACGGCGCGAAGAAGCCGAAGAAGAGGATGAAGGCGCTGAAGCCCACCCACTCGGGCCCGAGCCGCGAGTAGTACCAGGTGGCGGTCTCGGAGATGTTGTTGGTCCACTGGATGATCAGCTGGGAGATGTGCGTGTAGGCCCAGAACATGGTCACGGCCATGAGCAGGTTGCCCAGGTCCTGAAGGCGTTTCGGGGTGAGGAGCCGGTCGATCATCGGGTTGACACGCGCGAGCCCGACCATCGTCAGGATTATCAGGGCGAGGGCCGAGATGACCTGGCTCGACATGAAGATGCCCGGGTAGATACCCGAGAACCACGTGGGGGTCACGGACATGGCCCAGTCGAAGGCGGCGAAGGTCATGGTCAGGATGTACACGACGATCCAGAGCCCGGCCATGTTCTTCATCCGGTAGCCCGCGCGGCCCGCTTCGGCCTCCGTCTCGTCCTGCCTGCGGCTGAGGGAGCGGTACAGGAAGGCGCCGAGCGTCCAGATCGCGAAGATGATCACGGCACGGATTATGAAGAAGGTGGTGTTGAGGTAAGCGGTCTTGGCTTCCACCATGGGCCAGGCGGCCACGTACTCCGCATCGGTCCACGGGAAGAGGTCGCCCATGGCGAACAGGATCGGGATGAACAGCAGCGCCAGGAGCGGTATCAGGGAGGCGGCCGCTTCGAGGGGCCTGGCGATGAGCGCGCCCCAGGAGCCGCCCGCCAGGTGCACCACGAACAGCAGCATGAGGCTGCCGAGCGAGAGCCCCAGGATGAACAGGAAGGCCATCAGGTACGACTCGAAGAAGTCGCCCGCCGTGGTGAAGCCGAGTATGGCCGCTCCACCCAGAGCGATGAGGCCCACCACCAGGGCACCGAGCTGCAACTTGCTGGTATCGACGGGGGGAAGTTTCAGTGCGTTCACCGTGCGGCCTCCGTGGCGCTCAACTGACTGAGGATATCGGCCGGCACGTCCGAGACCTGAGCGTTCTGGCTAAGCTGCAGCGCCTTGACGTAGGCGGAGATGGCCCAGCGATCCTCCGGCTTGACGCGCGAGGCGTAGCTGTACATGCGGCCGAAGCCGTTGGTGATCGCGTTGTAGAAGTAGCCGACCGGCGAGTCGAGCAGCCTCTGCTCGGTGGTGAACGAGGCCGGCTGCGGGAAGCCGCGCTGGACGATCATGCCCGCTCCGTCGCCGTTGTAGTTGTGGCACGGGGCGCAGTAGATGTCGTAACGCTCCTGACCGCGCAGCAGCAGGTCGGTGGTCAGTTCGACCGGTAGCTCGGCCAGGAAGCCGGCGGGACCCATGCCCGTGAGGAAGCTGGGCTCCAGGGCGCCGCGCTCACGCGAGACGGTGCCTTCCGGGAGGGGCCGCATGGCGCTGCCGTCCGCGAAGAACGGGCTGGCCTCGAAGGCGTCCGCCCGGGGCTGATCGAACATGTTGCGGCCGCAGGAGGTGAGCACCAGCATCCCTACCGCGAGGGCTGCAAGGAGCTTCAGGGTCTTCTTTCTCACCGCTCCACCTCCGAGATGCGCTCAGGTCCGAGCGCCTCGAGGAAGGCGCGGGTCTGATCCAGGTCGAACTTGGGGTCGCGCGCTTCGATCGAGAGGAAGAACTTGTCGCGCGTGGCCTGCTCGAAGCCTGGGGTGTTGAAGATCGAGTGGTAGGGGCGGGGCAGGCCGTTACGGATGATCATGCCGATACCGGCGGTGAGCCCAGCGGAGAGGATGGTGATCTCGTACATGATGACGATCCAGTTCGGCCAGCTGTTGAGCGGCTTGCCGCCGATGTTGAGCGGATAGTAGACGGTGTTCGACCACCACTGCAGGAAGAAGCCGCCCAGCAGTCCGAGGATGCCCACGACCAGCACCACCCAACCCAGGTTGGTGGGGCGCATCCCCAGGTCCTCGTCGAGGCCCTCGACCGGGAAGGGGGTGTAAGCGTCCGTGCGGGTGTAACCCGCCCTGCGGGTACGCTCCGCCGCAGCCCGGATCTCCTCGACGGTGTCGAACTGAGCTACCAGTGCGTACAGGGGTTCTGCCTTGCGGCCCAAGGTAACGCTGCTCATGCGGTCTCCTCGGCGTTGTAGTACTCCATCCTTATGTTCTCGAAGGCGTCGGAGCCGTGATGGTGGTCGTGGTAGGCGGTCTCCTTCGTCTCGGCGGTGGCGATGGAGGGCAGGAGCCTGATGAACACGAAGAAGAGCGTGCCGAACAGCCCGAGGCTACCGATGAAGAGCGACCAGTCCCAGAAGGTGGAGACGAAATCGCCCCACGAGGACGGCAGGTAGTCTCTGGTGAGCGACACGACGAAGATCACGAAGCGCTCCAGCCACATGCCGACGCTGACCGCGATGGAGATGAGGAACAGCAGCCAGGGGCTCTGCCTGACCCGGCGGAACCACAGCGGCTGGATGGCGAGGAAGTTACAGAAGATCAGGGCCCAGAAGTAGCCGCCGTGCGGCCCGAACATCCGGTTCCAGATCATGTAGCGCTCGGCCTCCACGCCCGAGTACCAGGCGATGAAGATCTCGATGAAGTAGCCGTACACGACGATCATGCCGGTGGCCAGCATGAGCTTGGCGGCGTTGTCGAGGTGCCTGAGGGTGATCAGGTGCTCGAACTTGAGCGCCTTGCGTAACGGCACACCCAGGATGATCACCATGGCGAAGCCGGCGAACACGGCGCCGGCCACGAAGTAGGGCGGCATGATCGTGTTGTTCCAGCCCGGCACCTGCGCCACGGCGAAGTCCAGGGCGATGGTGGAGTGCACGCTGAGCACGAGAGGGAAGCTCAGGGCGGCCAGGAGCAGGTAGGCGCGCTGGTAACGCTGCCACGCCTTGGTGGAGCCGTTCCAGCCGAGTGAGAGCACGCCGTACAGCAGCCGCTGGAAGCCGTTGCGCGCGTTGTCGCGCAGCGAGGCCAGGTCGGGGATGAGGCCGATGAACCAGAAGATGAGCGAGATGGTGAAGTAGGTGCCGATGGCGAAGAAGTCCCAGTCGAGCGGGCTGCGGAACTGCGGGAAGAGCCCGTAGGTGTTGGGGTACGGCACCAGCCAGTAGAAGACCCACGGCCGGCCGAGGTGGAGGATGGGGTAGAGACCCGCACAGACCACCGCGAAGATCGTCATGGCTTCCGCGAAGCGGTTCACGGTGGTGCGCCACGGCTGCCGGAAGAGCAGCAGCGCCGCCGAGATGAGCGTCCCGGCGTGGCCGATGCCGATCCACCAGACGAAGTTGATGATCGGCATGCCCCAGGCGACCGGGATGTTGTTGCCGAAGATGCCGATGCCGGTGGTGATCAGCTTGACGATGGAGACGAGGTACATCACCAACAGCGCGGCCGAGATGCCGAAACCGATCCACCACCACAGGGGCGTCTTCTCGGAGAGGACCGGGGTCAGGACGCGATCGTCGATGCTCCCTGGCGTCTCGCCGGGAACGATGACCCGGTTGGTCTCGAGGACCGGTCGGCTAGCCTTGCCGGTGCTTATCGCCATCAACCCACCCCTTCGCTACCGCCGCCCACGAGGGACGGGTTGGGGTTCTTGACCTTCGCCATGTAGGTGGTGCGCGGGAAGGTCTGCAGCTCCTCGAGCATGGCGTAGTTGAGGGGAGAGCTCTTGAGTCGGTTCACCGCGGCGGCCGGGTCGTTGAGGTCGCCGAAGACGATCGCCTGGGTGGGGCAGGCCGCCTGGCAGGCGGTCATGACCTCGCCGTCGCGGATGCGGCGGTCTTCGTTGGAGGCGTCGATGCGGGCGAGGGAGATGCGCTGGGTGCAGTAGGTGCACTTCTCCATCACGCCGCGGCTGCGGACGGTGACGTCGGGGTTGTTCGCCAGCGAGAGCTCGGTGGCGTCGGTGGCGAGCTCGGCGTACTGGAGCCAGTTGAAGCGGCGCACCTTGTAAGGGCAGTTGTTCGAGCAGTAGCGGGTGCCGACGCAGCGGTTGTAGACCATCACGTTGAGGCCTTCGCTGTCGTGCACCGTGGCGCCCACCGGGCAGACGGGCTCGCAGGGGGCCTTCTCGCAGTGCTGGCACGGCATCGGCTGGTTGAAGAACTCCGGCTCGTCGATGGAGCCGCCGTAGTAGCTGTCGACGCGGATCCAGTGCATCTCGCGTCCGACGGCCACCTGGTCCTTACCCACGATGGGGATGTTGTTCTCGGACTGGCACGCTATGACGCAGGCGTTACAGCCGGTGCAGACCGACTGATCGATGACCATGCCCCAGCGGTAACCGTCGTACTCGTAGTCCGGGTACAGGTCGGCGTGGAGGTGCGGCACGGGGTGCACGAAGCTCAGCTCTTCCGGGTTGGCCGCGTAGTCGCGGAACTCGTCCACGGTGCCGTAGCGCACGATGTGGCGCTCCTCGCCCGTGCCCTCCAGGGTGTGGTGGATCTGCGTGCTGGCGAGCTGGTAGGTGCCGGCCACCTTGCTGACGCCGACGGCCAGGGCGCCACCCGCGGTCGGGTCCAGCAGCTCGAAGGCGTTCACGCCCACGTTGTTGCCGACGCTGCCGGCCGCGGTGCGGCCGTAACCGAGCTGCAGGGTTATGGCGCCGGGCGCCTGGCCGGGCTGGACCCAAACTGGGGCGGTAACCCGGCGACCGCCGGCGGAGAGCTCCAGCAGGTCGCCGGTCTGGACGCCGAGCTCCTCGGCGGTGGCGGGTGCCACCAGCGCCGCGTTGTCCCAGGTGAGCTTGGTGAGGGGACGCGGGAGCTCCTGCAGCCAGCCGTTGTTGGCGAAGCGGCCATCCAGAATGGCGGAGTCAGGCACGAGGTCGAGCTCGAACTCGCCGCCGATGGGCAATTCTCCACCCACTTGCGGGGCGCCGATGGCCACGACCGGACTGCCGGAACCGGCGACGACGCCGCGGAACACGGTCTCACGCCAGAAGTCGTCGAAGCTGCCGGACACGGCGGATCGCCAGTAGTTGCGCACCAGGTCGTAGCCGGAGGAGTCCGCGTTGCCGAGGAGCATGTCGAGCACCTCGAGGTTGCTCTTGCCCCCGTAGAACGGCAGGATCAGCGGCTGCTGGATGCTGATGGTGCCGTCGAAGGCGCGGGCGTCGCCCCAGGTCTCCAGGAAGTGCGTCTGCGGCAGGCTCCACGTGACGGCCTGTGAGGTCTCGTCGTGGTACTGACCGAGCTTGGCGGTGAACGGTACGCGGCTCAGGGCCTCGGCGAAACCGAAGTTGGCCGGGGCCGCGTAGACGGGGTTGGCGTCGAAGATGAGCAGCGCGCCGACGTCACCGTCGTTCATGGCCGTTACCAGTTCGCTGAGTTCGGCGGCGTGGTTGGTGGGGCGGGCGGCGGCGGGCATGACGTAGCGCACCGTGGTGCCCACGTTGCCGAGGGCCTCGTTGA
>CAZPWN010000027.1:0-20206 GCA_964590475.1 uncultured bacterium
GCCTGCCCGTGAAGGTCGAGCGCGGGCAGGCGCCCTTCAGCTGGTTCGCCAACGGTGCCCCCGTGCTGCTGGGAACGTACGAGCGCGAGGCGCGGCTGGAAGTGCCGGGCCCCGGCTTCGTGACGCTCTCCGTAGTGGACGCGCAGGGGCGGTCGGCGCGCGTTGGGATCGAGGTGCAGTAACCGGAGGCCCGGCCAGAGTTTGTAGTGCAAACGAGCTGGCTCCTCAGCTCCGCGCCGCGACCGCGTCCAGCAGCACCTGCGGTTCGTCGCCGATGATGCCGTCCACCCCGGCTTCCAGCATGCGGGCCGCCAGTTCGCCGTCGTTCACGGTCCAGGTGAACACGGCCAGTCCGGCTCCGTGCCACTCGTCCACCCGCTCGCGCGTCACCAGCGTGTAGTGCGGATGAACGGCCGACACGGGCAGGTGGGGCAGGAGCGCCAGGGCGCTCTCCTCGGCCACCAGGTAGGCCAAGTGCGCGGCCGCGCCCTGCTCGGCCAGGCGCAGCAGCTCCAGCGGATCGAAGCTCGACACCCACACGCGCTCCGCCGCCCGGCCTGGCCACGTGGCCAGCTCGGCGGCCAGCTCGGCCGCGCGCGGGTCGCCGCCCGGTGCGGAGGTCTTGAGCTCTAAGTTCATCACGGCGTCCGGGTACTCCTGCAGCAGTTCCAGTAGGTCGGCCAGCGTGAGGAGGCCGGGCTCCCGGGCGCGCAAGTCCGCCAGGTCGTTCTGCGCTATCACGGCCGCCAGCTCCGGTAGGGGGCCGATGTGCGGATCGTGGTTTATGACGAGTACACCGTCGTTGGTGCGCTGCAGGTCGGTCTCTACGCCGTCCAGGCGTGCTAAAGCGGCGGCTAGCGCCTCCCTGCGGTTCTCGGGCGCCAGCCGCGGCGCCCCCCGGTGGCCCAGAACCAGGGAGGTGCGCCCACTCCAGGGCGCGGAACGCGGGTTGCCGTCGCCGGTTACCGTCATGCAACCGATGATAATGCGCCAGGCCCCGCCCCCGTTGCGACTGACGCGCCCGTGACACCGGCTGCTTATTCTGCCGTGGCGCACGACGTTTGGGCCGCGGCCGAGGTTTTTCTCCGCTACAATGACCGGGTCGCAAAGTTCAAGTTGTGCGAGAAACCATGGAGGTTCTCATGAAGCGATTGATCCTCGTCCTCGCTAGCCTTGCCTTGATCTCGTCCGCCTTCGCGCAGACCCAGATCGAGTTCTGGCACGCCTTCTCCGACGCCAACCGCTCCGGTTGGATCCAGGACCGTATAGATGAGTTCAACGCCCAGCTGGCGGAAGAGGGCAAGGAGTACGTGGTGGTAGGCGAGCGCAAGGGCAGCTACCCCGAGACCCAGCAGGCCGCCGTGCTGGCCGCCCGCCAGGGCAACCCGCCGCACCTGGTGCAGCTCTACGAGGTCGGCAGCCAGATCGCCGTTGACTCCGGCATCTTCATGCCGGTCATAGAGCTCGGCGAGTTCGACACCGAGGACTACATCGAGCCGGTCCTGAACTACTACACCATCGACGGCCAGGTGAACTCCATCCCGTTCAACTCCTCCAGCCCGATCATCTACGCCAACCGCGACCTCATGAACGCCGCGGGCGTGGACGCCGTGCCGGAGACCTTCGGCGGCATCCTCGAGGCGTGCGAGGCGGCCGAGGCCGCGGGCGTGCTTACGGCCGACGTCAAGTGCTTCGGCGTGAGCCTCAACGGCTGGTTCATCGAGCAGTGGGTGGCCCAGCAGGGTGAGCCGCTCGTGAACAACGACAACGGCCGCGCCGGCCGCGCCACCGAGGTGCTCCTCACCTCCGACGCGGTGAAGAACGTCTTCAACTGGTTCAAGACGCTCAACGACAACGGCTGGTACACCTACACCGGCCGCCTCGAGGACTGGGACGGCTCCGACGCCATCTTCACCAACGGCAACGTCATGTTCCACATCACTTCCACCGCGGACCTGGTGAACATCACCAACGCCGTGGGCGACTCCTTCGAGCTCGTCACCGGTCAGCTCCCCATCGCGGACGGCACCGAGCGTAACGGCGTGGTCATCGGCGGCGCCAGCGTGTGGCTGGTGGGCGATCACCCGGAAGAAGAGCTGAACGTGGCCCGCGACTTCGTTCTCTACATGACCAACCCGGAGAACATGGTCTCGTGGCACAAGGCCACCGGCTACTACCCCGTGCGTAACAGCAGCGTGGACATGCTGACCGATGAGGGCTGGTTCGAGGAGTTCCCCAACGCGCGGACCGCCTTCGACCAGCTGCTCAACACCGTGCCCAACTCCGCCACCGCCGGTGCGCTCATGGGCACCTTCCAGGCCACCCGCACCATCGTGGAGGAAGCGCTGCAGAAGGTGTTCGCCGGCGCCTCCGTGGACTCCGCACTGGAGGAAGCCAAGCGCCTGGCGGACGCCGCGCTGGCCGAGTACAACGCCAACTTCTGACCTGAGCCGAGCGCACGGGTAACAGACCTGCCGGGGCCGCCGCCAGCATCACGCGGCGGCCCCTCGTCTCGGCGTTCGGCCACCCGTCCTGAGGCAGTGGCGTAAGCTCAGTCCACCGCCCCGTCTTCGCGGTCCTGCCCGGAGGAACCGATGAGAGCCAGCCCCGTTTTCAAGAGCCGAGCGCTGCCCTGGCTGCTGCTCGTGCCCACTCTGATCATCCTGCTGGTCTTCCTGTACTTCCCTATAATCCAGTCGTTCGTGCTCAGCCTGTACAGGAGCAACCTCTTCCTGGGCACGCAGCGCTTCATCGGGCTCGAGAACTTCAGGAACATCTTCACCGGCGTGCTGGCGCCCGGCTTCCGCCAGGTGCTCCTGCAGACCATGCTCTTCAGCGGCGTGGTGGTGATGTTCGGCCTGGCCTTCAGCCTGGCGCTGGCCACCCTGGCCAACCAGCCCGTGCGCGGCGCGCGCATCTACCGGCTGCTGCTCATCTGGCCCTTCGCGCTCTCGCCCGCCGTGGCGGGCACTATCTTCCTGTTCATGTTCAACCCCGAGGTCGGGGTGGTGAACCAGCTGCTCAACAACTGGTTCGGCATCAAGCCGCGCTGGCTCGACACGCCGGCCCTGGCCTTCATGCTGCTCAGCGTGGCGGCCATCTGGAAGAACCTCGGTTACAACATCGTGTTCTATCTAGCCGCACTGCAGAACGTGCCGGCCGAGCTGTCGGAGGCGGCCGAGATAGACGGCGCCACCGCCTGGCAGCGCTTCTTCGCCATCACGTTCCCCATGCTCTCGCCCATGACCTTCTTCCTCGTCTTCACCAACCTGGTGTACGCCTTCTTCGACACCTTCGGGCTCATCGATATCCTCACCCGGGGCGGCCCGGTCGGCTCCCCGCCCTTCGATAACGCGGGCGTGACCACCACCCTGATCTACAAGATCTACCAGGACGGTTTCGGAGGGGCGGCCAACCTGGGCTTCGCCGCCGCCGAGAGCATAGTGCTGCTCTTCCTGGTGGTCATCGTGGCCGTGTTCCAGTTCCGCTACGGCGGCAGGCGCGTGTACTACGGGGGAGCCTGAGGTGCGGCGCGGGAGGTGGCTCACGCACGTGCTGCTGGTGGTGGCGTGCTTCCTGGTCATGCTGCCGGTGCTCTTCGCCCTTATCAAGGCCACGCAGCACAACTCCGCGGTCATGAGCCCCAGCCTCGTGCCAGGCACGGAGTTCCTCGCCAACATCGAGGCCGCCTGGACCAAGGCGCGCCTGGGCATGTTCATCCGCAACTCGCTCTTCATAGCTTCCGTGGTCACGGTCGGTAAGACGCTCACCGCGCTCATGGCCGGCATGGCGCTCGTCTACTTCCAGTTCCGCGGCAAGTCCGTGGTGTTCGCGCTCATCCTGCTGACCCTCATGACACCCACCGAGGTGCTCATCGTGCCGCTGTTCGACCTCATCGCGCAGCAGCCGCCGGCCTCGTGGGCGGCCTTCTGGGAGTGGTTGAGGAACCCGGCGGACGTGTTCCTGCGGCCCCTGCCGCACGGCCTGGGCTGGAGCAACACGCACCTGGCGCTCACCATCCCGTTCCTGGCCTCGGCCACGGGCGTCTTCCTCTTCCGGCAGCACTTCATGTCCGTGCCGCGCGAGCTGGCGGACGCCGCCAAGATCGACGGCGCCGGGCCTTTACGCTTCCTGTGGCGCATCCTGGTGCCCATGAGCGTCAACACCATCGGCGCGCTGGCCGTCATCCAGTTCGTGTACGTGTGGGACCAGTACCTCTGGCCCCGCGTGATAATCCGGCGCGAGGAGCTGCAGGTGGTGCAGGTGGGCCTCAACCTGATAATCGGCACGGGCGAGGGGGTGCAGTGGGGCTACGTGATGGCCGGAGCGCTGCTAACCATCCTGCCGCCCCTCATCGTGTTCATGCTGCTGCAGGAGCAGTTCATGCGCGGGTTCGCGCTTTCGCAGAGCAAGTAGGCGCACACGGATCAGGGCGGGTGGGGCCGGCTGTGCCTGGCGGGCGGCTCGAGGGACGATTCCTGGGCATACTTAGCCCGGAGGCTTAGATGCCACGACCGTCAAGGATCATCGCGCTAGTCAGCATCCACGGCCTGATCCGTGCGCACAACCTCGAACTGGGGCGCAACGCCGACACGGGCGGGCAGACCAAATATGTAGTGGAGCTGGCCGAGGAACTCGGAGAGTGCGAGGACGTGGAGCGCGTGGATCTCCTTACCCGCCTCATCGACGATCCGGACTTCAGTAGCGACTACGCAAGGCCGTCCGAAACCGTAGGGCCCAACGCCCGCATTGTCCGGCTCGAGTGCGGCCCGCCTGGTTACGTTCGGAAGGAGCTCCTCTACCCGCACTTAGGTGAGTACCTGGAGCAGGCCATCCGCTTCTACGAGGAGAGCGGCCGCCCACCTGACGTCGTGCATGGTCATTACGCCGACGGCGCCTACGTGGCCCAGCGGCTGGCCGCGCACTTCCGAGTTCCCTTCCTCTTCACCGGCCACTCACTCGGGCGCAACAAGGCCCAGACGTTGAAGAAGGCGGGCATGACGGACGACGAGATCCGTGAGCAGTACGCCATGGACGACCGGATACGCATCGAGGAGGAGGCGCTGCGGGAGGCCGACCTGGTCATCGCCTCCACGCAGTACGAGATCGAAACCGGTTACGAACTCTACGAAGCAAATAAGGAAGCGCGCTACCGCGTGGTGCCGCCGGGCATCGACTTGGAGCGCTTCTACCCCTACTACTACGACGACGACCCCAACTTCGAGCGCAGCGAGGAGCAGATGCAGGCAGCGCACCGGATGCGGCGCGAGATCGCGCGCTTCATAACCCACCCGGAGAAGCCGATCATCCTCGCCATCAGTCGCCCCGACCGCCGCAAGAACATCCCCAGCCTCATCGAGGCTTACGGGACCGATCCGGAGCTGCGGTCGCTCGCGAACCTCGTCATCTTCGCGGGCGTCCGCCGGAACATCGAGGCGATGGACGACAACGAGCGCGAAGTGCTGACCGAGCTGCTCCTACTCATGGACCGCTACGACCTGTACGGCAAACTGGCGCTGCCGAAGAAGCACGACCCCGAGACGGACATCCCAGAGCTGTACCGCATCGCCGCGCGCGGGCGCGGCGTGTTCATCAACCCGGCGCTGGTGGAGAACTTCGGGATAACCCTCATCGAAGCGGCGGCCTCCGGGCTGCCCATAGTCTCCACCAACTTCGGCGGACCCAACGACATAGTGAAGAACTGCCAGAACGGCATCCTCGTGGACTCGAACGATCTGGCCGAGATCCGCGGCGCTCTGAAGACGCTGCTGGTCGACCAGGAGCTCTGGCAGACCAGCTCGGAGAACGGCGTGCTCGGGGCCCAGCGGCACTACGCGTGGTCGTCGCACTGCGCTACGTACCTGGAGCTGTGAGCGCGTCCTCCATGTCACCGAGCTGGTCATCGCCAGTGTCGACACGGAGATCTTCGGCCCGTAGTGAGGGGCCGACGTGTCGACGTTTCCCCATTTGGTAGACACCTATGGGGGATATGTACGCGGAGTGTACACGTCCATGAAACGTGTCGACGTTTTGCGATTTCATCGACATGTCCTGCATCGTGAGACTTCATCAGGCGCGCGCGGCGCCCCTACGATCTGCGCTCCTGCGCCTGGACCCGCAGCCGCCAGGCGAACCAGGCGATGATGCCGGCTCCCAGCACCGCCCACAGCACGAACTCGAACTGATCCAGGGCGCCGATTACCAGCGACCAGCGCTCGCCCAGGAACCAGCCGGCGTAGAGCAGCGCGGCGTTCCAGATGACGGTGCCGAGCAGGGTGTAGAGCGCGAAGCTGGCGAACGGCATGCGCGCCACGCCAGCGGGCAGGGAGATGAGGCTGCGTGCCCCGGGGACGAAGCGGCCCCAGAACACCACCTTGGCGTCGTGCTTCTGGAAGAACTCCAGCGCCTGGTCGTAATCGGACTCGCGCAGCAGCGCGAAGCGGCCGTAGCGCCCGATGAAGGCGCGCACCTTCTGCTCGCCCAACCGGCGACCCAACCAGTAGAAGAACGTAGTGCCTACGAAGCTGCCCGCCACGGTGGCCAGCAGCACCCAGTACCACTGCAACCGCCCCTCGGCGGCCAGGAATCCGGCGAACGGCAGGATGAACTCGGAGGGGATGGGCGGCAGCAGGTTCTCCAGCAGGGAGAGCGCCGCCAGGCCGCCGTAACCCACCGTCTCCACCAGGCGCAGAAGCAGGTCCTTGATACCGTCCAGAAGGCCCATCACGAGGCAACATTACAGCGCGGCGCGGTGCGCTCTTGGTCTTGCGCACACCGCGCCGCGTCGGCCCAACTTTCACTCTCTCGTTAGTGGAGAGGGTGGCGATTCCCGTACAGAACTATGCAGCTGCTGGCATGACGGCCGTCTTACAAGGAGGCCGTGGAGTGGAGGGGCTACCCGCGCTTGCCCCGCAGCCAGTCGCCCACGTTGCCCAGCCAGCTGTCCTTGCCGGTGCGGCGCTCCTCGCGGTCGGCCGACTTCGCCAGCCACAGTCCGGCGTTGATGCCCACGTAGCGCAGGGGCTCGGGCTCCCAGTCGCGCCAGGCGTGGTTCACCCAGCCCAGGTGCGTAAGCTCCGTATCGCGGCCGAGCATCAGATCGGCCAGGGTGCGGCCCGCTAAGTTCGAGGCCGCCACGCCCTCGCCCACGTAGCCGCCGGCGAAGCCGAGCCCGGTCTCGGGTGAGAACGTCACGGACGGGCGCCAGTCGCGCGAGACCCCCAGCGGGCCGCCCCAGCGGTGCGTGACCTCGGCCTGCTCCACGGCCGGGAAGAAGTCGCGCAGCACGCGCACGAGGTCCATGTGCACGGCGTCGTTGCTATCGAACTGGTCCGCCACGCCGGAACGCCAGTGGTACGGGGCGCCGCGCCCGCCGAAGGCCAGGCGGCCGTCGTGCGTGCGCTGTCCGTAGATCAGGGAGGGGCTGTAATCGGCGAAGGTGGGCCTGCCCTGCAGCCCCAGCTCGGCCCAGACCTCCTCCGGCAGGGGTTCGGTGGCGATCATGTGCGAGTAGAGGGGCGCGATCTTGCGCCGCACCTTGCCGAACCGGGGCGTGTACGCCTCGGTGGCGCGGATGACGTGGCGGGCGTTGACCATCCCGCGGTCCGTGTTCACGGTGCCCGGCGCGAAGGAGTTCACCGTGGTGCTCTCGTAGATGCGCACGCCGCGCCGCTCGCACGCCTCGGCCAGGCCGGCGGCCAGCGCGGCCGGCTGCAGGGAGGCCGCGTGCGGCGAGTAGGTGCCGCCGATGACGCCGTCCGCGCCGACCATCTCCGACGCCTCGTCCGCGTCCAGGAGGCGCATGTCCTCCTCGCTGAAGCCGTACGAGCGGTACTCCTCCGCCTCCTCGCGGGCGCGTGCCAGGTGCAGGGGGTTGCGCGCCACCAGGATGCGGCCGCCCCGCTGGTAGTGGCACTCAATGTCCTCGGTGGCCGCCACGCGGCCCACCTCGGCCACGGCGCCGTTCAGTGCGCGCTCGAACGCCACGCCACCCTGCGGGCCGAAGTCCTTGACGAGCATGCTGAGGCCCAGGGGATAGGCGGCGTGGCACCAGCCGCCGTTGCGGCCGGAGGCGCCGTAACCCACGTGCTTCTGCTCGAGCACCGCGATGTCCAGCGTGGGCTCGAGCCCGGCCAGGTAGTAGGCGGTCCACAGCCCCGTGAAGCCGGCGCCGATGATGGCCACGTCAACCTGCGCGTCACCCGGCAAGGGGTCGCGCGCCTCGCGCAGGTCCAGCCCGTCCCACCAGAGGGGAGTCATCTTGGCGTTAGTCAGTGGCATGAGCCTCTGCCGATATTACTACCGCCGGGCACTACGCCGCTGGCGGAGGGCGCTGGTTATCATCCACGGCGTGAACCCCAGGATCAACTTCATCACGCTCGCTACCGCCGACATGGGTGCCTCCCGTCGGTTCTACGTCGATGGCCTCGGCTGGCAGCCGGTGTTCGAAGCGCCGGGCAAGGTCGTGTTCTTGCAGGTGTCTCCCACCCTCGTCCTCTCGCTGTGGGACGAGGCGGAGTTCGAGGCCGAGGTGGGCGGCCTGCGGCGCGGGGACGGCCATCCGCCCCTCACCCTGGCGCACAACGTGCCGGAGCCGGCCGAGGTGGACGCCGTGCTCGCCACCGCCCAAGCAGCCGGAGCCAACGTGCTCCAACCCGCCACCAAGCGGGAGTGGGGCGGCTACTCGGGTTACTTCACCGACCCCAACGGTTTCGTGTGGGAGGTGGCCCATAACCCCGGTCCCGTGGGCGAGCTGCTGATGGAGGCCGAGGCCGCCGGCGCGTTGTCGGTCACCCAGGTCATCCGCAGCCGCCGCTCGGTCGGGCAGGCGTTCCTGGTGGACGGCCCGGAGCTGGACCACGGCGAGGTGGTGGCCGCCGTGGAGTCGGCCCGCTGGGCGCCCAACCACAAGCGCACCGAACCGTGGCGCTTCTACCGGCTCGACGAGGAGCGCCAGCAGCGCCTGGCGCAGCTGTGGTCCGAGCAGCAGGAGCGCAACGGCGCCACGCCCGAGAGAGCCAGCGCCAAGGGGCGCGAGTGGGCGGAGGTGCCCGGCGTGGTGATAGTCACCTGCACCAGCCGCGAGGAGGCGGACGAGCTCATGCGGCTCGAGGATTACGCCGCCACGGCCGCTGCCGTGCAGAACATGTGCTTACACCTCTGGTCGAAGGGCATAGCCACCAAGTGGTCCACCGCAGGGGTGGACGCGCACGAGGAGTTCTGGCCGCTGCTGGGGCACGCGGAGAAGCCGGCCGACACGCGGCTGGTGGCCTTCATCTTCTACGGACTGGCGGAGACCATGCCGCGGCCGCACCGCAAGCTGGACGTGGAAGACGTGCTGGTGGACTTCAGGCAGGGCGGCTGAGGTTCAGCCCCGCATCAAGGCTGCCGCGCTGGCTCCGTGGGCGTGTGTCAGGCAGCCGGCGCCCGGTTCGTGATCCGGCCCAGGAACTCTAGGGAGCGCTGCAGCACCAGGTCGGTGGCCGCCGGGTCGTAGCCGCTGCGCGAGGAGTCGGTGAACAGGTGGCCCCCTGCCTCGTACTCGAAGAGCTCGCCGTGGGCAGCCTCCGCCAGCGCCTGCACCTCCGCGGGGTCCTCGTATGGGTCTCCCCGCATCATGTGGATCTGCAGCGGCACGCCGGCGGGCCACCTGTCGCCGAAGTAGCCCAGCGGCACTATGCCGTGCAGGAAGAGGGCGCCCCGCGCTCCGGCGCGCTGCTGCACGAGCTTCATGGCGGGCGCCACGCCCATGGAGAAGCCCGCGTAGACCAGCTCGGGCGGCAGGCCCCGGGCGGCGGCCATGCCGGCTTCCGCGATCTGGTCCTCACCCACCAGGCGGGCGTGCTCCAGGCCCGCCTCGATGCTGTGGAAGACCCGGCCGCCGAACAGGTCGGGTACCTCCACCTCGTGACCCGCTCGCCTCAGCCGCTCCGCGAACGCCTTCACGCCGTCCGTCAGGCCCATCACGTGATGGAAAAGCAGAACGTGTGCCACCAGATGCTCCCTCACTTTCTTGGACTCATCTCAAGTTTGAACCACGTCCTGCAAGTTCAGCGTGCGGGTTGCCACGGCCTGCACCAGCCGCCGGTCGTGCGAGGCCATGAGGATGGTGCCGGGGAAGCTCACGAGGAGCTCCTCCAGGGCCTCCACCATGCGGATGTCCAGGTGGTTGGTGGGCTCGTCCAGCACGAGCAGCGGCGCGCGGGTGACGGAGAGGCGAGCGAGCGCGAGCCGCGTGCGCTGTCCGCCCGAGAGGTCCGCCACGCGGAAGGCCGGGTCGTTCGGGAGGCCCAGCCGCGCCAGCAGGTGGTAGGCGTCCTGCCGCCGGATGACGGGCTGCGCGTCCCTGAGCGCGTCGCCGAGGGTATCGAACGCGCCCAGTTCCTCGCCGTGCTGGCTCACGTGGAAGGTGGTCAGGCCGCTGCCGCGCACCACGCGGCCCCGTTCCGGCTGTAGGCGGCCCAGGGCGCACTCCATGAGGCTGCTCTTGCCGCTGCCGTTGGGTCCGGCGAGCGCGAGCTTCTCGCCCCGGCGTAGCAGCAGGTCGAGGTCCTCCACCAGCACCCGCCCGCCGCGGCGTAAGGTCACGTTCTCGAAGCGCAGCACCTCGCCCGGGCCCGCCGGTACGTCCGGCAGCGGTATGGCGGCGAGGCCCATCTCCTCGAACGGCGCCGGCGTGACCTCGAGCTGCTCGACCCGCTTCTCCAGCGCCTTCGCTCGCCGCGCCATGGTGCGCGAGACGCTCTCCGCCTTGTTCTTGGCGAGGATCAGCGCCTGGTTGCCGGCGCGCTTGTGGTTGAACTTGCCGGCGCTGCGGCTCACGGAGCCGAGCCGGGCGGCCTCCTGCTCCAGCTGCCGCTTCTGTTTCAGCTGGGCGTCGTGCTGGCGCTGCTGCGACGCCTGCGCCACGGCCTTGAGCTCCGTGGCCTGCGTGTAGTTGCCGGGCCACACGCTCAGCTCCCCGCGCTCGAGTTCCGCCACGCTGGTGACGCTGGCGTCCAGGAAGGCGCGGTCGTGCGACACGACCAGCACGGTAGCCGGGCTCTCCCTCACCCAGCGTTCCAGCCAGTCGAGCCCCGCCACGTCGAGGTGGTTGGTCGGCTCGTCCAGAAGCACCACGTCGCCCGGCGCCAGCAGCTGACGCGCCAGCAGCACCCGCCGCTGCTGGCCGCCCGAGAGGTGGGCCACGGCACGGTGCGGGTCTACGCCCAAGCCGGTGAGGGTGGCCTCCGCCTGCGCCTCGAACTCGTAGCCGCCGAGCGCCCGGAAGCGCTCCTCGGCGTTGCCGAAGCGCGTGAGGTTCTCCGCGCTGGGCTCCGCCAGGGCGGCTTCCGCCCGGGAGAGCTCGGCCCTGGCCGCCTCGAGTTCGGCAGGCACCACCTGCTCCAGGGCGGTGGAGGTGTCCGCCGCGGCGTGCTGTTCGAGGAGCGACACCACGCCGTCCACGTGGACCGTGCCGCTGTCGGGCCGTTCCAGCCCGGCTATCAGGCGCAGCAGGGTGCTCTTGCCGCTGCCGTTGGCGCCGATGAGCGCCACCTTCTCGCCGCGGCCGATGGTCATGCTCAAATTCTCGAAGATGGTGTTACCGCCGTAACGCTTGGTTACGGCCTGAAGCCTAAGACTCACGCTGACCTCCTGGTTAGGAGTGGAAACTAGTACCTTGGTTCGGTCTGGTTCGTCAGCGGTGGTTACGCACTCGGTCCTGGCCTCTCACAAGAGTTGCAACTCCCACCTGGTAACCCGGGTGGGTGAAAGGAGTATAGCAACGCCTCGCTGCAGCCGTGGTTGCTTACTCCGTATGATTCCCGGCAGAGACGCACCAAGTATTGGTTGCCGTATAGGAGTCGTCGATGAGCGTCACAGATGCCAGCATGCCGTACCCTTCCAGCCGCCCGCTCGTGTTCGGGCGCAACGTGGTGGCCACCTCCCAGCCCCTGGCCGCGGAGGCGGGGCTGCAGATGCTGCGCCGCGGCGGCAACGCCGTCGACGCCGCCCTGGCCGCCGCTATCTGCCTCACGGTGGTCGAGCCCACGGGTACCGGCATCGGGTCGGACCTGTTCGCCATCGTGTGGGACGGTGAGGAGCTGCACGGCCTCAACGCCAGCGGGCGGTCGCCCGCAGCCCTGAGCCTGGAGCGGTTCGCCGGCCGCAGCGAGATGCCCAAGTACGGCTGGGACGCCGTCACCGTGCCGGGCGCCGTGTCCGGCTGGGTGGAGCTGTCGCGCGAGCACGGACGCCTGCCGTTCGAGCAGCTCTTCGCGCCGGCGGTCACGTACGCCGAGGAGGGTTTCCACGTCACGCCGCGCACCGCCGAGGGGTGGGCCCGTTCCGCGGAGCTGCACGGTCATAGGGAGGAGTTCGCCCGGCACTTCCTGCCGGAAGGGCGGGCGCCGCGGGCGGGTGAGCTGTTCCGCTCGGCCGATCAGGCCAAGACCCTGGCGGCCATCGCCGGCACCAAGGGCGAGGCGTTCTACCGCGGCGCCCTCGCGGCTCGCATGGCGGAGGAGTCCGCCAAGGCGGGCGGGCTGCTCACGGAGGAGGATCTGGCCGAGCACAAGCTGGACTGGGTGGGCACCATCGCCGCTGCCTTCGGCGGCGCGGAGCTGCACGAGATCCCGCCCAACGGGCAGGGCATCGCGGCGCTCATGGCGCTGGGCATGCTGCGGGGGCTCGACCTGGGCTCCATGGACCCGGACGGGCCGCAGGCCATGCACCTGCAGATCGAGGCCATGAAGCTGGCGTTCGCGGACACGTACCGCTTCGTGGCGGACCAGGCCGCCATGAAGACCAGCGTGGAGGACCTGCTGAGCTCGGATTACCTCGCGCGCCGCACCAAGCTCATCAGCTTCGCGGAGGCGCGCGACCCCAAGCACGGCATGCCGCACGAGCGCGGCACCGTCTACCTCACGGCGGCCGACGCGGAGGGCCGGATGGTGTCGCTCATCCAGTCGAACTACATGGGCTTCGGGTCGGGGGTGGTGATACCCGGCACCGGCATAGCCATGCAGAACCGGGGCGCCGGCTTCGTGCTCGAGGCGGGGCATCCCAACGTGGTGGCCGGCGGCAAGCGGCCGTTCCACACGATCATCCCGGCGTTCCTCATGCAGCGCGGCGCGCCGTTCGCCAGCTACGGCGTTATGGGCGGCGACATGCAGGCCCAGGGCCACCTGCAGATGGCGCTGAGGCTCCTGGTATGGGGGCAGAACCCGCAGGCCGCCAGCGACGCACCCCGCTGGAAGGTCACGGACGGCCTCGGGGTCTCCGTGGAGCAGGGCGTGCCGCTGAAGACCGTGGAGGCGCTCAGGGACCTCGGGCACGAGGTAACGGTGGCGGACGGCAGCGGCCCCTTCGGCGGGGCGCAGCTCGTAGTCCGCACCGAGGACGGCGGTTACGTGGCCGGCTCGGACCACCGCAAGGACGGGCAGGCCGTTGCGTTCTAGCTTCCTCCTGGCGCTGGGTCTGGCGCTGCTCGCAGCGGCCGGCCTGCACTGGGCCTGGGCTCAGGAGGGGTCGGCAGAGATCGGCGCCACGGAGTCGGTCACGGAGGCGGCCACGCCCGTCTCGCGGCTCTACGGCCCCGTGCCGCTCGTGCGCGTGGTGGACGGCGACACCATCGTGGTGGAGTCGAACATCGGCCCGCGCACCGTGCGCCTCATCGGCATCGATGCCCCCGAACTCGCGTCCGGCGAGAGGGGCGGGCGCGAGGCGGAAGCGCACCTGACCCGCCTGCTGGGCCCGGGCGTGCTCATCTGGCTCGAGCTGGACCTGGGGCTGGAGGACATCTACGGGCGCCTGCTGGCGTACGTGTACGTGCCGGACGCGGACGGCGCCTGGGAGCACGCGGGCATGCGGCTGACGCAAGCGAACCTGGCGATGGTGGAGGCGGGCTGGGCGCGCACCCTCACCATCGAGCCCAACCGCACCTACGCCGACCTGTACCAGGCGGCGGCCCAACGCGCCTCGGCGCAGGAGCGGGGCATCTGGGCGCCAGACCACGGCTCCTCGGGTCAGGCCGCCACGGACCCGGCGGCGGTCGGGCAGGACGCTGCCGGTGCCGAGGCAGACGCGGCGGACGCCGAACGGGGCACCGCACCGGGCGCCGACCCCGCGGCCACTGCCCCCATCAGGCTCCACTGCGGCCTACTGAACCCCACGGCGCCCAACGACGTGGGCGAGTGGGTGTCGGTCATGCTCGAGGAGCCCTACGACACGCGCGGCTACTACCTCTACGACGAGGGTTCAGCCTCCATCTTCCGCTTGCCCGCCGGCATCCAGCCGGCTGGCGAGCTCAGGATCCCCAACCCCGGGCAGGGGGTGTGGAACAACTCGGGCGACGTGGTCTACCTCATGCGCGGCGGCGAGGTGGTCGACAGCTGGGCCTACGAGGGGCACGAGGCGCGCTCCGGCGTGGTCGTGTGCCGCGACTAGGGCCTGGGGCGTTCGGCGGCTCCCCTCGCCCTCTCCCGTCCTAGACTCGCTCCATGGAGAAGATCGTGCTGTGCGACCTGGACGGAACCCTCTCGGACGCGGAACACCGCGTGCACCACGTGCGCGGCAAGAGGCGCGATTACGAGTCGTTCTTCGCCGCCGCCGGGGAGGACGAGCCGATGTGGCCGGTGATAACCCTGGTGCAGGCGCTAGCGGCGCAGGGGCACCAGATCCACATCGTCAGCGGCCGGCGTGACGACACGCGCGCGGCCACCGAGCGCTGGCTCGAGGAGCACGGTGTGCCCTACCACCGCCTGCTGCTGCGCCCCTACGACGACCGAACGCCGGACCACATCCTCAAGAAGCGCTGGTTCGACGCCGACTACCGCGGCAAGGACGTGCTCCTCGCCCTGGAGGACCGCTCTCGCGTGGTTTCCATGTACCGTGAGCTGGGCGTAACCTGCCTGCAGGTGGCCGAAGGCGACTTCTGAGCGCCGCTTCAGGCACGCAAGGAGCACACGTGAAGCTACTAGTCATCGGGGGCACCCAGTTCATCGGCAAGCACTTCGTGAGCCAGGCGCTGGCGCGCGGCCACGAGGTCACGCTCTTCAACCGTGGCTCGAGGCCCGCGCCGGACGGCGTGGAGTCCATCAAGGGCGACCGCAACGAGGACCTGGACTTACTGGCCGGACGCGAGTGGGACGCCGTGGTAGACACCAGCGCCTACGTGCCGCGCCAGGTACGCGAGGCCGCCCGGCTTCTGGAGCCGCGGGTGCGGCGCTACCTGTTCATCTCGACCATCAGCGTGTACGCCGACATGAGCGTGCCATACGTCAACGAGGACAGCGAGCTTATCCGGCTGGACGACCCGCACACGGAGGAGGTGACGGGCGCCACCTACGGCGGCCTCAAGGTGCTCTGCGAGGAGGAGCTCGCGGCCGTGTACCCGGCGGAGCGCACCTTCGTGGTGCGCCCCTGCATCGTCGTGGGCCCGGACGACCCCACTGACCGGTTCACGTACTGGCCCGTGCGGACGAGCCGCGGCGGCGCGGTGCTGGCCCCGCGCGGTCCCGACATGCCGCTGCAGTGGATCGACGTGCGCGACCTGGCGGAGTGGATGTTGCACGGCCTCGAGGCCGACCTGAGCGGCACCTTCAACGCGGCCAGCATGGCGGACCAGTTCTCCCTCGGCGGAGTCCTCGGTGCGGCCATGAACGTCAGCGGGCCTGGCGCCCAGCCGGTCTACGTGGACGAGGAGTTCCTCCTGGAGCAGGGCGTGAGGCCGTTCGCCGACCTGCCGTTCTGGCTGCCCGCGCCGGAGAGCAACATGTTCCGCGTCGACGCCACCCGGGCCAGGGAAGCGGGACTTGGCATACGCGACGTGGAGGAGACGGTGCGCGCCACCCTCGAGTGGCAGGCGCAGCGGGGCGACCCGGAGCTGAAGGTCGGCATGAGTCCGGAGCGCGAGCGGGAGCTCCTGGAGGCCTGGAGCGCGCATGGGGACGAGGGTCGGAACGACTGAATGCGCACGCCACCGCTGAACGGCACGTTCATCGTCGGGCTGCTCTTCGCCCTGGTGGCCGCGGCCTCCTTCGGCGCCTCCGGCCCGCTGGCCAAGGGCCTGCTCAGCTCCGGGTGGACGGCCAACGCGGCGGTCACCTGGCGCGTGAGCATCGGCGCGCTGGTGCTGCTGCCGTTCGGGCTCCTGGCGCTACGGGGGCGGTGGCAAACGCTGGCCGGCGGCTGGAAGCGCATCGTGATGTTCGGCTTCGTCTCCGTGGCGGTGGTGCAGCTGGCCTTCTTCCAGGCCATCCAGACGCTGCCGGTAGCGGTGGCCCTCCTCATCGAGTATCTCGGGATAGTCATGGTGGTGGTGTGGCTCTGGCTCAGGCGCGGCGAGAGGCCCCGGCCGCTCACGGTAATGGGGGCGGCGCTCTCCATCCTCGGCCTGGTGTTCGTGCTGGACGTGTTCGGAGCGCAGGGCGTAGACCTGGTCGGGGCCCTGTGGGCCCTACTGGCCGCCGTGGGCCTGGCTTCCTACTTCCTCATCTCCGCCGAGACGTCGGACGGCGTGCCAGGGCTGACGCTGGCCTCCACGGGCCTACTGGTCGGCGCGGTGGTGCTGGCGCTGGCCGGCATGACCGGCATCGCGCCGCTGCACTGGAACACCCAGGACGTGGAGCTGGCCGGCCGCATGGTGCCGTGGTGGTTCGACGTGGCGGCTCTCGGGCTGGTGGCCGCGGCGCTGTCCTACGCCACCGGCATCCAGGCCAACAGGCGGCTGGGCTCCAAGCTGGCGTCGTTCGTGGGGCTCTCCGAGGTGCTGCTGGCGGTGGTGTGGGCCGTGCTGCTGCTCGGCGAGCTGCCGGGCGCCATGCAGCTGGTGGGCGGCGCGCTGATCCTCGCGGGCGTGGTGCTGGTGAAGCTGGACGAGGCGCACGCCGAGCCGGTGGATGATGTTCCCAGCGGGCTGGCTGAGGCGGCGACCCCGGCGGGCGACACCGGACCCGGGCCGGTGGGCGCCGGCGAACCCGAGGCCGAGCCCGTGACTAGACCGCGACCTGTTTAGCCGCGTACATGCGCTGGTCCGCCACGCGGATGAGCTCCGCGCTGCCGTGGCCGTCCCTGCCGTAGCCGGCCACCCCGATGTCTATGCGGGTGGGGCCCAGCCCGACGTCGATCTGCGCCACGGCATGGCGGATCCTGTCCGCCACCTTGTGCGCCTCTAGGACCGGGGTGTCGACCAGCAGGCTCATGAACTCGTCCCCGCCGTAGCGCGCGGCCACGTCCACCACGCGGATGTTCGCCTTTATGGCGCCGGCCACCCCCACCAGCACGTTGTCGCCGATGTCGTGTCCGAGGGCGTCGTTGATGGACTTGAACGCCCTGAGGTCCATGTGCAGCACGCTGGGGCCGTTCCCGCCGCGGTCCGCGCGGCTGAGCTCGCGGGCCAGGGCGTCGTTGAATGCGCGGCGGTTGGCCAGGCCGGTGAGCTCGTCCGTCAGGGCGGCTTTGGTGAGGAGGTCCCTCGTGTTCTGCCTGTGGAGCAGACTGGCGAGGGGCGGGCCGAAGAGGTTGGCCAGCTGCCGGGTGTCCTCCCCGAACTCCCCGGCCTCACGCAGGTTGTCGAGGTTGAGGATGGCCATCACCTTGCCGTCGCGGAGCACCGGCAGGCAGAGGGTGGCCTCGATCTGGTCGTAGAGCATGGGACCCGGGTCCAGGTCCTGCGCTATGTGCCCGGCCAGATCGTCCAGCTCCGCCTCCGCGCGGCACAGGATGCGCGGCGCGCCCATCTCCCAGCCCTCGTCGTTCGCGCCGTACCAGGCGCGCGCCGCTCTCTCGCTCACGGTCTGCTGCGCCAGCTGCTCCAGGTCGAAGCCGATGGCGGCCTGGTAGCGGAAGGGGGCGTCGGGTTCGGACCTGCTGAGCAGCGTGCCGCTGTCCGCGCCGGGCATTAGCCGCAGCGCCGTGTGCAGTACGCGCCCGTACATCTCGGAGGTGCTGGTCTCCTCGGAGGCGCTGTTCAGTGCCAGCAGCTCCATGAAGACCCGGTCGCGCCACTTGGCGTCCAGGAAGGGCGCCGCCACGCTGGCCATCTCCGCCAGCACGGGGAACGTGAGGCTGTGCGACTGCTTGAGCGGGGAGAACCTGAGCACCAGCACCAGGCGCGCCGGCCGGCGCGTGGCTACGGGCACGGTGACGAACCGGTCGGCGTGCGCCATGGGCGCCAGGGCCTCCAGCCCCTGCCGCGCGATGCTGGCCACCTGGGCCACCGCGGCGGCACCCGCGTCCCACTCGCCCAATGAGGCGAGCGGCTTGAGCTCGCCCGACATGCTGAGGAGCAGCACGGCGGCCTCCGCCTCCATGTGCCTCAGGGCCACCTCCACCGCGCTGTAGGCGGCCGCCTCGAGGTCCGCGCCCGAGGTCATGGCGGCCCGCAGCTCGCGCAGCACGCGCCGCAGGCGCCGCACCGTGAGGGCGTCGACGTGGAAGGTGAGGTCGTCGGCCAGGTGCTCGAGGGCGAACCGCACGTGCTCGTCCAGGGGCGAGGCGCTCAGCACGTCCAGCACGGCGTACGGGGTCTCGTTCAGCTCCACGCTGAGGCGCTGGTTGTGCGGCATGGTGGGCCTGGGCGGGTGCACGTCCAGACCCGCCCAGCTGATCTCCACCCGTACGGGAAGGAGGGCCTCCAGCGCGTCCGCCACGTGCTCGAGGAACGCGTCTGCGCGCTCCGTGGCCGTCAGGGCGCCTTCCGGCAGACGCAGGATGGCGTCGGCCAGCCGCCATGTCTCGGCTACGCGACTTAGCTGGGCATCTGTCTCTAGCGGCGCCATCCCGCCTCCTTCCCTCGTGCCCCGCTCCACCCGGGTCACCTTGAGATTCCGCTCCGACTCTACTGTTACTTTTCTTACGCGAGACTTATTCGGGGCGCCAGCGCTAACCTAGCGACTATCTCGTGAGCCGCATCCACCCCTTCCTCCTCCAGTGCATCACCACTTCGCTCATGACCACCGCCTCCAGCATGATGCAGGTGATGGTGCCGCTGTACGCCGTCAGCCTCGGGCTGGGGCCGCAGTGGCTGGGCTTCCTCATAGCGCTGCCGGGCGTCTTCCCCGTGCTGCTGGCCCTGCAGGCGGGCCGCATGGTGGACCGCGGCGGGCCGGGCCGCTGGTTGCTGATAGGCATGCTGGGCATGTGCCTGGCGCCGGGCGTGCTGTTGGTGGCGCCCGGGGTGGCGTCGCTGGTGATATCGCGCATGGTGATCGGCGCCTTCGTGCTGTTCGTTTCGCTGTCCGCGCAGTCGCTGACGGCGGTGGTAGACAACGGCCGCAGCCACCAGGCCAACTACGGCGCGTACGCCACATGGCAGGCGGTGGGCCGCATGATCGGCCCGGTGCTCTTCGGGGTGCTGCTGGACGCCTACGGCTTCGACCTCACGTTCCTCGTCATGTTCTGCATCCTCGCCGCGGGCGCGGGGCTGGCCTACCTCGTGTACCGCCGGACCGGCAGCCTGAGGGCGGACGGCTCCACGGACGTGGTGGGCTCGGGCAAGGCGTTCAAGAGCATCGTCGGCAACGTCGGCTTCCAGGTGGCGGTGCTCGCCAGCGCCGGCATCTTCCTGGCGCTCACGGTGCGGGAGGCGTTCCTGCCCGTCATGCTCGAGGAGATGGGCATGTCCGCCACGCTCATCGGTACCCTCGTCAGCATCGGCTCCCTCACCGCGGTGCTCATCCGCCTGGTCATGGCGCCGGTGGTGCGGTTGCTGGGCGGCACGGGCCGCACCCTCATCCTGACCATGGCGTCCGTGGCCCTGGGCATCGGCCTGCTGGCGGTGGCGAAGAGCGTGACGGCGTTCGTGATTTTGGCCGTGGTGGTGGGCTTCGGCACCGGCATCGGCTTCCCGCTCAGCATCGTGGCCGTGGCCACGCACGTGCCCGTGCGGCAGCGCGGCATGGCGCTGGGGCTCAGGCTCTCCGCCAGTCACCTGGTCGAGACGCTGGTGCCGGCCCTCGCAGGCATCCTGGTGGCCGTGACCAGCTACGCGGTCGGCTTCGCCGGCGCCGGCGTGATCCTGGGCGTGTTCACGCTGATGTCGCTCAGGCGGATGCCGCGCTTCTTGGCCATGGAGAAGGAGAGCCAAGTGGTGGTTCCGAAGCCGGACAAGCCCGATGAGAAGGGGGCCGCGGAGCCGGACGGGAAGCCGGACGGGAAGCCGGACGGGAAGCCGGACGGGAAGCCGGCCCAGGAAGCGGACAGGGCGCCCAAGCGGTCATCCCGC
>CAZPWN010000028.1:0-17589 GCA_964590475.1 uncultured bacterium
CGCCATAGCTTCTCGGCCTGAACGTGAATGTCGCCGATGACGACGAGACGCAAGGGGTTCTCCAGCTCTGCGGCTCCGGCTCAGCGGGCGGCGGCCGTGGTCTCCAGGATGGGGAGGGGGTCTACCGGGTCGCCGTCCACCCGCACCTCGAAGTGCAGGTGGGAGCCCGTGGAGTTGCCGGTGCTGCCGACGCGTGCTATCAACTGACCGACCTGGACCTGGGTGCCCTCTTCGACCAGCAGTTCGGACGCGTGCGCGTAGTAGTAGTCGGTGTTGCCGTTGGTGATGACGACGAGGTAGCCGTAGCCACCGCGCCAGCCGGAGTAGGTGACGGTGCCAGCCACGGCGGCCACGATCGGGTCGCCCGTGTCGCCGTCGATGTCAAGGCCGGTGTGGAAGTTGGAGCCGCTGACGCGCAGCTGGCGGTAGCCGAAGCGCGAGGTGATGATGCCGCTCAACGGCCACACCATCGGAGCGCCCGCCGCGTCGGAGAGGGTGGGCGTGGGCGAGGCAGCGCGAGTGGCGTTGACTTCGGCGCCCGGCACGATGCGCAGGCGCTGGCCCACGCGCAGCCTGTCGGTGGTGAGGTTGTTGGCGCTCATGATGGCGGAGACGTTGCTGTCGTAGCGCACCGCGATGCCCCACAGGGTGTCGCTGGCGCCTACCACTACCTCCACCGGTGTGGGACCGCCCACGTCCACGTCGGAGGTGGGGTAGCGGCCGGGGATGACGAGCCTGTCGCCCACCCGGAGCGTGGCGTCCCGTGCGAGTCCGTTGGCGGCGGCTATCTCGTCGATGCTCGTCTCGTAGCGGCGCGAGAGCACCCACAGCGAATCGCCCACGCCCAGGACCACTTCGAGCGGTGCGGGGGGCGTGTCGCCGGGGGAGAGCACGAGTTCCTGGCCGGGATGGATGACCGTGCCGTCCAGGTCGTTGTACGCGATGAGAGACGCCACGGACACGCCGTGGCGCAGTGAGATCTCGAAGAGGGTATCGCCGGGCCTTACGGTGACGGTGGTCGGCTCCGCATCGGAGCCGTCTTCGGAGCCCGGTAGCACCAGCTGCTGACCGACCCGCAGGAGGTCGGAGGTAAGGCCGTTCAGCTGGCGGAGGGTCTCGACGTTCGTGCCGTGTTTCTGGGCCAAGCCCCACAGCGACTCACCTTGCTGCACGGTGATGGTTCTGGCGAGTGCCCCTGAGCATAGGCAGATGACGATCGTAGAGAAGAGGACGCGGCGTAAGGCTTGGAGGCACACGTTAGCAAATGTACCAGAGATGAGCGCCAGTGCAACAGGAAATTCCTGGCATCTTCGCCCGCGGTGACACAGAACTGCGGGCGCGCCCACAGTTCCTGGGCTCGGGGACGCTCAGTCGCGCGGATCCAGCACCATCTCCCGCGCCAGGCGGCCGCCCAGCTCGATCTGGATGAAGCAGTAGAGCTCCGTGTCGATGGCGGTGGAGGTTCCTTGGAGCAGCTTCTCTTCGAGCCTTCTGGACTCGACGACCAGTAACGGCGTGGGTAGGGCAGACAGTTTCTCCAGCATCCGAATACTCCCTGAAGGTAAGCGTTTGAGCCGAGCGGAGGTCCGCCGAAGGCTCGAGCAGGCGGCTGCGAGCGCCGCGGTAACGGGGACGTAGACGGAAGGTAGCAACCCCCCTCTTACGAGAAACTCACCGCCCGCGGGCGCCCTCAGCCTGCCGTGACCCGCGTGCCGCCCCCGGCGATGGCGGCCGCCACGCCGGCCGGATCTCGCCCGTCGGCCACCACCGCGAACGGCGCTCCCTGGTCGAGCGCCGCCAGCGCTGCCTCCACCTTGGGGATCATGCCGCCGCCGATGCGGCCGTCCGCCATGCGGGCGTGGGCCTCGGCGCGCGTGAGGTGCGCCAGCTGGCTGGCCGGGTCGTGCGGGTCGTCGAGCACGCCGGGCACGTTGGTGAGGAACACCACGCCCTCGCCCAGCGCCCCGGCCACGGCGCCCGCTACCTCGTCGGCGTTCACGTTCAGGAGCCCACCGTCTTCACCCAGCGCCAGGCAGGCCACCACCGGCACGTAGCCGGCCGCGCGCAGGGAGGTGAGGAGCCTGGGCTCTACCCGCTGCATGCGCCCCACGCGGCCGAGTTCCGTGCGCTGCGTGGCTTGCAGCAGCGCCGCGTCGCGCCCGGTCACGCCCACCGCGGGGCCTATCTCCTGAGCCAGCTTCTTGCCGAGAAGCGTGAGGACACCCTCTATGACCTCCAGGCTCTCGGGCGTGGTGACCCTGAGCCCCCGTTCGAAACGGTGCTCCAGGCCGGCGGCATCCAGGGCCGCCTGGATGAAGGGACCGCCGCCGTGCACGACGACGGGCGGTTCGCCGCCCCGCGTGGCGTCGTATAGTGCCGCGGCAGCCCGCCTGCGCGTGGCTTCGTCCGTCATGGCGTTACCGCCGTACTTGATGACCATGCTCACGGCACCAGTCTAAGTAATGCGGGCGGGCGGAGGCGGCAGCGGCGCCGGCGGCAGGGCCGGGGTCGCGCACGACCCGGAAGGGGGAGACGCACGGATGACGCGAGAACCGAGCTTCGTTGGTCCGGGGCAGGACGAGCTGGTCTTCGGCACGGACGGCTGGCGCGACGTGATCGCCGAGCGCTTCACGTTCGCCAACGTCGGCCGGGCGGCGCAGGCGTACGCCGATCACCTGGCCGCCACGGGCGCAAGCAGCGTGGTGGTGGGGCACGACACCCGCTTCCTGGGTGGCGGGTTCGCGCGCCACGTGGCGGAGGTGCTGGCGGCGAACGGTCTGCAGGTGTACCTCAGCCAGGGCTACCTGCCCACGCCCGCGCTGTCGTTCGCGGTGAAGCATCTGGGGGCCGACGGCGGCGTCATGCTCACGGCCTCCCACAACCCGTCCATCTGGAACGGCTTCAAGCTCAAGGGCGCCTACGGCGGCTCGGCCAGCGACGCCACCTACCGCAGCGTGGCGGAGCTCACGGCGCGGGTACAGGGCGTCGACGTGGCGCGGGTGGGGAGCGGCCGCCACGACATCGAGCCTCTCGACGTACGGAACGCCTACTACGACGCGCTCTCCTCTCTCGTGAACCTGGACGTGATCGCCAAGGCGGGGGCGCCCATGCTGCACGACGCCATGGGGGGCGCGGCAGCGGGCTGGCTGGAAGGCTTCTTCCGCTACGTGGGGCTGCCGGAGGCGCTGGTGGAGATGCGGGAGCGGCCCGACCCCATGTTCCACGGCGTTCATCCGGAGCCCATCCCCGCCAACCTGGCGGCGACCGCCGAGCGGATGACCGAGGAGCATGGCACGCCGCTGTTCGCGGTGGCCACGGACGGTGACGGCGACCGGCTCGGGGTCGTGCTGCCGGGCGGCGCGTTCTTCAACTCGCACCAGATCTTCGCGGTGCTGCTCGACCAGTTGCAGCGCGCCGGCGGTACCGGAGCGGTGGTCAAGACTTTCACGGTGAGCCGCGTCGTGGAGCAGCTGGCAGCGAGCCGCGGCTTACCGGTGCAGGAGACCAAGGTGGGCTTCAAGTACGTTGCCGACGCCATGCTGAGCGGGCACGTGCTGATCGGCGGCGAGGAGTCGGGCGGCATCGGCGTCAGCGGCCACCTGCCCGAGCGCGACGGCCTCGCCAACGCGCTGCTCCTCCTGCAGTCCGTGGCGGAGAGCGGCACGAGCCTCCAAAGGCGCTTCGCCGAGATCGAGCGGGAGGTCGGCTGGAGTCACGCCTACGACCGGCTGGACCTGAAGCTGGCGTCCGACGAGGTGAAGGTGCGGGCCCTGTCCGCGGTGGAGGCGGCGCCCTCCCTGGCGGGGAGACAGGTCACGAGCGTCGAGCGCCTGGACGGCGTGAAGCTCAACCTTGACGCCGACGCCTGGCTGCTGGTGAGGGCCAGCGGCACGGAACCCGTGCTCAGGATCTACTGCGAGGCGCCCGACGAGAAGAGCGTGGCGGCCACGTTGGCGGCCGCGCGGGAACTCGTTTCGGAAGCGTAGAGAAGGGCAGAAGCACGGTTCGGGGGGCCGGGGCCGGGCGACCGCGGCCCCGAACCGAGAGAGGGTCAGAGCGCCCTGAACTCCTTCGGGCTGTGCGACAGCACCTCGTGGCCCGTCTCGGTGACCACGGCTAGGTCCTCTATCCGCAGGCCCGTGAAGCCCGGGAAGTAGACGCCCGGTTCCACCGTCACGATCATGCCCGGCTGCAGCACGTCCTCGCTGCGGCTCGAGAGCCTGGGGCCTTCGTGGATGACCAGGCCCGTGCCGTGGCCCAGGCTGTGCGTGAACTGCTCAGCCAGGCCGTGACGCGCGAGGATGTCGCGCGCCACCTTGTCGAGTTCGCGTCCGCTCTTGCCGGGGCCCACCGCCGCCAGGGCCGCCTTCTGCGCCTCGAGCACCGCGTCGAACAGGCGCCGCTCCTCCGCGCCGACCTCGCCGATGGCCACCGTGCGCGTCATGTCGGCGTGGTAGCCGTCGACCACGGCGCCGAAGTCGAGCGTCACCAGCTCGCCGGCCGCCAGCTCCTTCTGCGACGCCGTGCCGTGCGGCATGGCGCCGCGCTTGCCGCTGGCCACGATGATGTCGAAGGCGCTGCCCTCCGCGCCGTTCATACGCATGGCCCGTTCGAGTTCCAGCGCCACCTCGACCTCGGTGACGCCGGGCCGCATTACGGCCAGGGCCGCTTCGTACGCCAGATCCGTGATGCGCGCGGCCTCCCGCAGCTTGCTTATCTCGTCCTCGCTCTTCACCAACCGCAGGGGGGCGAAGAGGCCTTCCGTGACGATCGGCTCGTAGCCGAGCTTGTCGGCGAGGCTGCGGTACTCGGTGAGGTTCATGGCCTCGCCCTCCACAGCCAGCTTGGCGTCCTGCACCTTCTCCGCGGCGGCGCCGTGGAGCCCGGTGACGATCTCGTAGGGCAGCGTGGACTCCTCCTCCGCCTGGGCGGTGTAGCGGCCGTCCGTCAGCAGCACCGCCCCCGAGCGCTGCACCAGGACCACCGCGTCCTCGGGGGTGCCGAAGCCGGAGAGGTAGCGCACGTTGGCGGGCGTGGTCACGAGAAGGGCCTCGGCGCCGGTCTCCGTCAGGCGCTCCCGGAGCCGCTCCAGGCGTTCCTTCATGATCTGCGTCTGGTTCATGCTGCGCCCCTTGTGCCCTTGGTGGCGCCCTCTATGGCCAGCAGGTCGCCCACGTCGAGGCTGGCGCCGCCGATCAGGCCGCCGTTCACGTCGGGTTGGCCCAGCAGTTCCGCGGCATTGCTGGGTTTCATGCTGCCGCCGTACAGGATGCGCACGTCGTCGGCGAGGTCCGGGAGGATGTTCCCCAGCGCCTGCCGGATGGCGCCGCTCATCTCCTGCGCGTCGTCAGCGGTAGCCGTGAGGCCGGTGCCGATGGCCCAGACGGGCTCGTAAGCGATGACTATCTCGTCTGCGGAAGAGGGCTCGAGCCCGGCGAGCGAGCCGGCCAGCTGCCCTAACACGACTTCCACCGCGCGGCCCGCGTCGCGCTCTTCCCGGCTCTCACCAACGCAGACTATCGGCGTGAGCCCGTGCTCGTGCGCCCGGCGCGCCTTCGCGGCCACGGTGGCGTCGTCCTCCGAGTGGTACTGGCGCCGCTCGGAGTGCCCGACGATCACGTACCGCACGCCGAGGTCGGCCAGCATGGCCGCCGACACCTCACCGGTGTAGGCACCCTCCTCGTGCTGGCTCACGTCCTGCGCGCCCAAGGCGACGGGCGAGCCGAAGGCGGCTTGCGCCATGCCTGGCAGGTGCGTGAAGGGCACGCAGAGCAGGAGCTGGCTGCGCTCCTCGCGGTCGGGGGTCTCTTCTAGTTCGCCGAGCAGTTCGCGGAGCCACTGCACGGCCTCGCTGGGCAGTCGGTTCATCTTCCAGTTGCCGGCTATGAGCGGCTGGATGCTTCTAGTTGCCATGCCCGAAGATACCGCGTCGCCGCGGAACGGACCCGGTTAGTTCCGGGCCGCCCCGGGGTGGCGGGCCCGGTGGAGGTCACGCCTTGCGTGGACGGGGCGGAGCTGAGCTAAGGCAGCACCGTCCTCGGCGAAGCGCATAGAAGAAGGAGGCGGCACGCGCAGTTCTCGCGTGCCGCCTCCTTGGGTTTAGGGCCGGCAGTAGTTCACCGGCAGTTGTGGCTTATCAGGCCGGAACGCCCTTGTCGACCGGCTTGGCAGGGCTCTTGCGGCGGCGGGGCGCCTTCTTCTCGCCCGAGCCGCCGGGGCCCTCCTGCTGCGCTCCCGACTCGAGGGCGGCCAGGCCCCCCACGAGCGCCGCGTCGAGGACCTCGTCGAGGTTCTCCACGGGGTGGAGCTGCAGGCCCTTGGTGAGGTGCGCGGCGATGTCCTTCATGTCCGCGTCGTTCTTGTCGGGGTAGACGATGTGCTTGATGCCCGCCCGCTTGGCGCCGAGGATCTTCTCCTTGAGGCCGCCGATGGGCAGCACCCGGCCGCGCAGGGTGATCTCGCCCGTCATGCTCACGTCCTTGCGGACGGGCACGCCGGTGAGGGCGCTGATGAGGGAGGTGGCCAGCACGATGCCGGCGCTGGGACCTTCCTTGGGGGTGGCGCCCGCCGGGATGTGGATGTGGATCTCCGACTCGTCGAGCAGGCTCTTCTCGATGCCGAAGCGCTCCGCGTTGGCCCGGGCGTAGGTGAGAGCGGCTCGCGCCGACTCCTTCATGACGTCGCCCAGCTGGCCCGTGAGCACGAGGTTCTGCTTGCCGGGCGTCACCGAGGTCTCCACGAAGAGGATGTCGCCGCCCACCGGCGTGTAGTACATGCCGGTGGCCACGCCCACCAGGTCCTCCTCGGCCTCGGCTTCGGGGGTGAAGCGCTCGGCGCCGAGGTACTTCTCGATGCTGCGCTCGGTGATCCTTATGCGCTTGGCCTCGCCGTCGGCGATGGTGCGGGCGGCCTTGCGGGCCACGGTGCCGATGATGCGCTCGAGGTTACGTACCCCCGCCTCGCGGGTGTAGGAGGTGATGAGGCGCGAGAGGGCACCGTCGGTGAAGGTGACCTGCTTGGGCGCCAGGCCGTTCTCCTGGAGCTGCCTGGGCAGCAGGTAGCGCTTGGCGATCTCGAGCTTCTCCTGCTCGATGTAGCTGGAGAACTCGAGGTTCTCCATGCGGTCGTAGAGCGCCTCGGGGATCTGCTGCACGTAGTTCGCCGTGGCGATGAACAGCACCTCTGAGAGGTCGAACGGCACGCCCAGGTAGTGGTCCACGAAGCTGTAGTTCTGCGCCGGGTCCAGCACCTCGAGGAGCGCGCTGGAGGGGTCGCCCTGGTAGGAGACGCCCAGCTTGTCCACCTCGTCCAGCAGGAACACGGGGTTCTTGGTGCCGGCCTGGCGGATGCCCTGGATGATGCGGCCGGGCATGGAGCCGATGTAGGTGCGCCGGTGACCGCGGATGTCCGACTCGTCGCGTGCGCCGCCCAGGCTGATGCGCACGTACTCGCGCCCCAGCGCCTTGGCGATGGACTTGGCGATGCTGGTCTTACCCACGCCGGGAGGGCCGGTGAAGAGGAGGATGGGGCCGCGGTTCACGTCCGCCTGCTCCAACTCGCCCTTCTCGGCCCGCTCGCTCTTGAGCTTGCGTACGGCCAGGTACTCCAGGATGCGCTCCTTGACCTTCTCCAGACCGTAGTGATCGTCGTCGAGGACCTTGGCGGCCTCGGCGATGTCCAGGCTGTCCTCGGAGCGGTCGTTCCAGGGCAGCTCGGTGATGGTGGTGAGGTAGGTGCGGATGACGGAGGCCTCGGCGGAGTCGGGGTGCATGCGGGCCAGGCGGTTGAGCTCGCGCTGCGCCTCCTTCATGACGGCCTCGGGCAGCTCGAGCGCTTCGAGCTTCTCCTGGAAGGCCGCGACCTCGTCCTCCTCGTCCTCGCCACCGGCGAGTTCCTTCTGCAGCGCCTTGATCTGCTCGCGCAGGAAGTACTCGCGCTGGTTGCGGTCGATCTCGTCCTTCACCTCGCGCTGGAGGCGGCGCTGGGTCTCCTGCAGCTCGATCTCGGTGTCGATGAGCAGCAGCACGTGCTTGATGCGGTCGGCCACGGAGGGCGCCTCGAGCACGGCCTGCTTGTCGGACAGGCGGAAGTCGAGGTGGTACGCCACGTAATCCGCGAACTGCCCGGGGTCTTCCAGGTTCATGACGAACTGGGCCACCTCGGACTGCACGCTGCGGCTGCCGCTCTCGATGAGTTCGCGGAACT
Source organism: uncultured bacterium (assembly GCA_964590475.1). GTDB lineage: Bacteria > Deinococcota > Deinococci > Deinococcales > Trueperaceae > JAAYYF01. The sequence continues at coordinate 8,206 of CAZPWN010000028.1, forward strand.
TCTCACGCAGCTCGCGGTAGGCGGCTTCCAGTTCGACGGCGTCGCCCTCGGGCACTTCGAGCGGCTCGACGGTGGCCTCTATGAGGCCGCCTTCCTGCTCGTATTCGGTGACGTTGACGCGCGCGAAGGCCCGGACGAGCATCTGGATGGTGCCGTCGGGGTTCTTCTTCATGCGCATGATGTTGCAGGCCGTACCGACCTCGTAGAGGTCGTCTATGCCGGGATCCTCGATATCGCGGTCGCGCTGGCTGACGATGATGATGGTGCGGTCGCGGTCGAGCGCGGCGTTGATGGCCCGGATGCTGACGGGACGACCGGCATCGATCGGCATGACCATGGTGGGATAGAGCACCGACCCGCGCACGGGGCAGACGGGGATGCTCTGGCTGAAGTCTGCTTGGTTCACGGCGTCTGCCATGTGACACTCCTAAGCCTCACCAGAGGCGGATGGGGGGCGGACGGAGCCGCTTGGGCTACGCGCCCAGCGTAGCCGACCGCGGACGGACTGGGGGTGGTAGAAGGCCGACCCGGTAGGGGGACGCTGCGTAGAGTCGCTGCGAGCAGGTGCCGGGGAGATCGAACTTGAGCCGACATTGCTCAAGTTTACTAGGTCTACTGCACTCAGGGTGGAGCCTGGGGCACCAAGGCGGCTTCCGGTGCCACGGGCCGGGTTGCGTATCCACGATTCTAACCGACCCGGACACCTTCGCCGCGTGTTCCGTTGTGGTACCGTTCTCGGTCATGAAGAGCGTCGTCAAGGCCCTCCAGAGCGCTGTGACGGAGGCCGTCAAGGGTCTCGGCGTGGCGGAGCCGCAGGTCAGCATCCAGGAGGTACCGGAGGGTAAGCCCGGCGATTTCGGGACGCCGGTGGCCTTCACGCTGGCCCGCGAACTCAGGCAGCCGCCGGCCGCCATCGCTGAGAAGATCGTAGAAGCGCTGGAGCTGCCCACCGGGGTGCGCACCGCCGAGGCGGTTGGCCCCTACATAAACTTCTTCCTGCACCCAGCTGCCTTCGTGGAGAGCATCGCACTGGCGCCCGCCAAGCCCGAGGCCCATGGCCTCAAGGTGGTGGTGGAGCACACGAGCGTGAACCCCAACAAGGAAGCGCACGTGGGCCACCTGCGCAACATCGTGCTGGGCGACGCCACGGCGCGCATCCTCAACGCCGCCGGGCACGACGTCGAGGTGCAGAACTACATCGACGACACTGGTCGGCAAGCGGCCGAGAGCCTGTTCGCCGTCGCCTACTTCCAGGCGCGCTACGACGCCGCCAGTAGCCGTAAGTACGACCACTGGCTGGGTGAACTTTACGTGCGGCTGGGCCAGGCCAAGGAGACGGACGGCGAGGCCATCGAGCGCGGCGTGGCCGAGATCATGCACCGCCTCGAGCGGGGTGAGCTCAGGCACGAGGTGGAGCGCGTGCTGCGCGCGCAGCTCGAGACCTACCACTCCCTCGGGGTGGAGTACGACCTCCTGGTGTGGGAGTCGGACATCGTCAACGGCGGCCTCCTGCAGAAGGGCCTCGAAGTCATGGAGGCCAGCCCGTACGTGTCGGAACCGGAGGAGGGCAAGTACGCCGGTGCCACGGTGATGGACGTCTCGGAGTTCCTGCCGGGGCTGGAGGAGCCGCTGGTGGTGCTCGTCCGCTCGGGCGGGGCCGCCATGTACGTCACCAAGGACATCGGCTACCAGTTCTGGAAGGTGGGCATCTTCGAGGGGCTCTCGTTCGAGCGCTTCTCGCTGCAGCCGAGCGGCAAGCCGCTCTACACGTCGAGCCCCGAGGGCGAGCTGCAGCCGGACGGCCGGCAGTTCGCGCACGGTGAGGAGATCATCAACGTCATCGACGTGCGCCAGAGCCACCCGCAGACCATCGTGCGCACCGCCCTGGCGCTCTCGGGCACGCCCGAGGGCAAGAAGGCGTACGAGAACAGCCACCACCTGGCCTACGAAGTGGTGACGCTGGAAGGCAAGACCATGAGCGGCCGCAAGGGCATCACCCTCTCCATCGACGAGGTCACCGAAGAGGCCGTGAGGCGGGCCCGGGCGGTGGTCGAGGAGAAGAACCCGGAGCTGGCCGCCATAGACGAGGTGGCGCGCAAGGTGGGGATAGGCGCGCTGCGCTTCGCCATGCTCAAGAACGAGGCGCGCAAGGTCATCGACTTCCGCTGGGAGCAGGCGCTCTCGTTGGCCGGCGACAGCGCACCTTACGTGCAGTACGCGCACGCGCGCGCCTGCAGCATCCTGCGTGCCGCCCGCGCGGCCGGCATCGACCTCGGCGCGGCCAGGGAGACCGCCGACTTCGGCGCCCTGGGCGACCTCGAGGTGCGCCTGGCCCGGGCGCTGGGTCGCTACGCCACCGTGGTCGAGACTGCGGCGGCGGAACTCGCGCCGCACCAGGTGGCGCAGTACGCTCTCGACCTGGCCACGGCCTGGAACGGCTACTACAACCACAAAGGGCCGGACGGCAGGCCCGACACCCAGGTGCTGCGTTCGCCCGCCGGCATGCGCGAGGCGCGCCTCCTGCTGGTCGACCGGGTGCGCCGCACCCTCGCCGACACGCTCGCACTGCTAGGCGTCGAGGCCCCGGAAGAGATGTAGTCAACGGCCTGCGCTAGCGGGTCATGCACGGGCTCGCTTTTGCAGCGGCCGACGTACGCCTGCCCGTCCAGCACGGCGTTGCCTCTGCTACGTTGCGGCTGGAGGTGCGCAGATGGCAGTCGTGAAGGTAGTAGAACTACTCGCACAGTCGGAGCAAGGGTGGGAGCACGCTACGCAGGTGGCACTGGAAGAGGCCGCCCGCACCATCCGCGACATCAAGTCGGTCTACGTCAAGGACTTCCAGGCGATAGTCGAGAACGACAAGATCACCCAGTACCGCGTGAACGTGAAGGTGTCGTTCACGGTCAACCAGTAGCCAGGTTGTAGACGAACCGTAGTCAGTAGCCGTCCACGGTGGCCTAGGCCGCCGTGTGGCTCTGTCCCGTAACCCCGCGGTCCCCACCGAACAGCGTGGTGACCGTGCGGGCCAGGCCCTCGTCGTCCAGGTGCCGGTAGGCGTGCACGAACGTGCGGAGCTGGTAGCGGCGCACGAGGCCGGCCAGGAAGCTGGGCGACTCGTACGGCGACAGGCGGGTGCCGCTGGCCAACCGGATGACGTGGCCGCGCTCGTCCAGCAACCCGAGTTCATCCAAGGCGACTTCGATGCGCTCGCTCTTGCCGGCCGAGTACGGCAGGGGGCGGCCCCGCATGGAGCACTGCAGCCCGTGTCGCAACTCGGACACGGTGGGGAGGTCGAGGGCCTCCCGCTCAAGCTCGCTGACGAGCGTGGCGGGGAGGTCCAACGTGGCCCCCTCGCCAGCGGTCAGCTGCTCTAGAGCGCTCACCGAGTCGGCTCCCGGCAGCTCGCGCACGATGGGGCCCCGCGCCAGGGGGTCGCCGCGTCGCCGGACCACGTGACGTAGCGGTGTGGCGGCGTCCGCGTTCGCTCCGGCGGGGACCTCACCTCCGGCGGGGCCGTCCGGAACCTCGTCCGCCGCCCTATCCACCGCGCCGACCGGTACATCGTCCGCCAGCGCCAGCGGCGCGCTCGGCCTCACCGCTTCGGCCACGAACTCCAGGCTCCTGACACCCTGCCACTCGTTCTCGTTCAGGGTCACGGCGGCGTCGACCGCGCTGCCCGGCGCCAGGCCGGCAGCCAGGTCGCCCTGGCGCCACGCCACCCCTTTCACGCCGGCCACGCGCAGTTGCAGGGTGTTCCCGCCCTGGCCCACGGCGCGCGCCATGTCCAGCCTGTCTACCAGCGCGAAGAGCGGGGCCGGATGGCCCTCGCCGTAAGGTTCGAGCTCCGTGATGGCGCGCCACAGACCGGGGTTGATCTCGTCTGCCGCCATTATGGCGTCGGCCACCACCGTAGGCACGGGCCGGGGGAAGGTGCGGGCGTAATCGTAGATGGCGGCGCGGAAGCCGCCGAACTCCGCCATGTCCAGCGCGAAACCGGCTGCCTGCTGGTGGCCGCCGTACCTCTTGAGGTGAGGGGCTGCGGCGCGCAGGCCGCCCACCGCCGAGATGCCCGGCGTGGAGCGCACGGAGCCCTTGCCGTCCGCCGCTATGTAAACGGGCAGGTAGAACGTCTCGAGCAGTTTGCTGGCCACGATGCCCATGACGCCCGGGTGCCAGCCGGGGTCCTCGAGCACGAGCGCCGGCGCCTCCGGGTCCGCCTTGGCGAGGGCTTCCGTGAACATCGCGTCCTGGATCTTCCGCCGCTCGGCGTTACGTGCGTCCAGGTACACGGCCAGCTCACTTGCGCGGCGCTCCGAGGAGGTGGTGAGCAGCTCGAGCCCCAGGTCGGCCTCGCCCAGCCGACCGGCGGCGTTGAGCCGCGGGGCCAGCACGAAAGCCACCTGCCGGGCGGTGACCTCGCCGCCGAGCCGCGCCTGCGCCACGCTGGCGCGGACGCCCGCCCAGCGAGAGGTGCTCATGCGAGCCAGGCCCTCGCGGATGAGCGCGCGGTTCTCTCCCAGGAGCGGCGCCACGTCGGCGATGGTGCCCAAGGTAGCGAGGTCCGCGTAATCGAGGGGTGCCTCCAGGTCGAGGTGCTGCCTGAGAGCCCACAGCAGATGGAAGGCCACGCCCGCGCCCGTGAGTTCCGGGAGGCCCTGCTGCGCCAGCGGCGAGAGACCGGGGTGCACGACCAGACAGTCCGGCAGTTCCTCGCCGGGCGTGTGGTGGTCCGTGACGATCACCTCTACGCCCAGGCGCTGCAGGGCGCCGACCTCGGCGACGTTGCTGATGCCGCAGTCGACCGTGACGAAGAGGTCCGCCCGCTCGGCGTGCTCCGTCACGCGCTCGGGGCTCACGCCGTAACCGTCGGTGAGGCGGTTCGGCACGAACGCCGCCACGTCGGCGCCGAGTTCACGCAGGCCCAGCACCAGGATGGCGGTGCCACTGATGCCGTCGGCGTCGTAGTCGCCGTGGATCAGGATGCGCTTGCGCTCCTTCACGGCCTTCGCCAGGCGCTCCGCCGCTGCCGCCAGGGCGGGGTTGGGGCTCAGGACCAGCGGCGGGGTGAGGTGGTCGGGCGCTGCGTCACGCAGGCCGCGCGACCAGAGCAGGGCCGCCAGAGCGGGCGGCACCTGCAGCGAACGCGCCAGAGCGGCGACCGCGGCAGGCGGCGCCGGCGGCCGAACCAGCCAGCGCAGCGCGGGCGTCCCCTGCTTAGCGGCGGTGGTGGCTGTGGCTGGTCTGGGCGTGGTCATGGCTTCGGACCCGAGGCTGCTGCCGCAGCAGGCTGCGCCGGCCGCGTTACGGGTGCCTCAAGCATCAAACAGTTTCGTCGTCGTTAGTGTCGTACGAGCCGTCGTAGGTGCCGCTGGCGGCAGGATAGGGCTCGTGCTGCGCCCCGCGGTCGGGGATCACGGGGTATTCGGGGTTCGGATACGTGCCGGTGTCGGTGACCGCAACGGCGGGCACGGGCTCCAGCTCGACCAGGCGCTTCTCGAGGCGCTTCACTTCGCGGCCCCGGCGCCAGGCCAACAGGCGTGCCGGCAGCCAGCCCACGAGGAAGCCTACGACGAGGGCGAAGGCCACGATGTAGGAGGCGGGCAGGGGAGGAACGAACACGTTGAGCCACGGCAACGCCAGCAGGACCGGGTTGGCCGCATGGAACAGAAGCATGTAGAGGACCAGCAGAACGAGCAGAACGATGCCGACTATCCGTCCGACTTTCACGTGCACCTCCGGCACCGAGTCTACCGCAGGCGGTGGGCGCGAGTAAGCGGCGGTGCCGACCCCTGCGCTCATCCCGCTACCTCCGTTCCCGTCCGGCTCTAATACAATCGTTCTTCGTGAGCGAGGCAACGACCGATAACGATCTCGTGAGTGCTGCGTCGACCGTGCAGGGCGTGGACACCGGCGCGGCCGGACAGGCCGGAGTGGCGCCCGTGAAGGTGCTGGCCGCCATGTCGGGGGGCGTCGACTCGTCCGTCGCCACCGCGCTCCTCGCGGAGCAGGGTTACGAGGTCGTGGGTAGCATGCTGCGCTTCTGGCCCGACGAGAGGCCCACGGGCGCCTTCGACCTCTGCTGCTCGCCCGACGCCGCCTACGACGCCAGGCGCGTGGCGGACCGGTTGGACGTGCCCTTCTACCTGCTCGACTTCCGCAGCGCCTTCCAGGAGATAGTGATAGATCCGTTCGTGCCTGGCTATACGGCGGGGGAGACCCCGAACCCGTGCGTCTGGTGCAACCGCCACATCAAGTTCGGCGCTTTCGTGGAGCGCGCGCAGGCGCTCGGCTGCGAGTACATGGCCAGCGGCCACTACGTGCGGCGCATCGACGGAACTCACGGGCCGGAACTGCACCGCGGCGTGGACGACGACAAGGACCAGACCTACTTCCTGTGGGCGTTGCCGCGGCAGGTCCTGCCCTACCTGCTCTTCCCGCTGGGCGACATGACCAAGCAGGAGGTGCGCGCCCTGGCCGCGGACCTCGAATTGCGCACGGCGGAGAAGAAGAGCTCCTCCGGCCTCTGCTTCGTGCCGACCACGGTCAAGGATTACCTGGAACACGCCACGAAGGCCAAGCCCGGTAACGTCCTCGACGCCGCGAACGGTTACGCCGTGGCCGGCCAGCACCAGGGCGTCATGTTCTACACCATCGGTCAGAAGAAGGGCTTAGGACTGACCCACTCCCACCTGGAGCGCTACGTGATCGAGCTCCGCGCCGACAGCAACGAGGTCATCGTCGGCACGCGCGAGATGTGCCACTGGCGCGGCCTCGAGGCGGACAGGCGCAACTTCCTCCTGGAGGACGAGCTACTCCCCACCCGGGTGCAGGCGCAGGTGCGCTACCGCCAGAAGCCCGAACCGGCCCGCTTGACCCTCGTGGGCCACGACCGCTTCCGGCTGGAGTTCGAGGACCCGCAGTTCGCGGTGGCGGTGGGTCAGAGCGCCGTCATCTACGACGGCGACAGGCTCCTCGGTGGTGGGGTCATCAGGCAACGCTCCAACTGAGCTTCCCGCCTCTGTGACGCGTTCTCTGCGCTACAATCAGCGCAGGAGGTCCAACCGTGGGAAGCCTCATCGTCTTAGTCATCCTGATCGCGTTAGCTCTATACGCGGTCTCGATATACAACCGGATAATCACTTACGAGAAGCGCTACCAGAACGCCTGGAGCCAGATCGACGTGCAGCTCAAGCGCCGCGCCGACCTGGTGCCTAACCTAGTGGAAACGGTCAAGGGCTACGCCGCTCACGAGCAGCAGGTGTTCGAAGAGGTGGCGCGCTCCCGTCAGGCCATGATGAACGCTCGTAACGTCAACGAGTCGGCGGAAGCCGCCAACATGATGTCGGCCGCGCTCGGACGCCTCTTCGCCATCGCCGAGAACTACCCGCAGCTCCGGGCCAACGAGAACTTCCTGCTCCTGCAGGAGGAGCTCTCCGGCGTGGAGAACAAGATCGCCTACGCGCGCCAGTTCTACAACGACGCCGTCATGCAGTACAACACGCTCATCGAGACCGTCCCGGCCGTCTTCCTGGCGGGCCCGATGGGCAAGCAGCCGGCCGTCTTCCTCCAGATCCCGGAGGGCGACCGCAACGTGCCGCAGGTGTCGTTCGGCGCGCCACAGCAGCCCGAGGCCTGAGCGGCCGAGAGGTGGCCGCGGTGCCGAAACGCGCATGCGTTCGGGCCGTAGGCAGGGGGTGACGCCGTGAGCGACGTCGCCCCACGCCTGCCCGACCAGTTCACCGAACCCAACACCGGCCGGCGCATCAACCTGCTGGACTACCAGGCGAGGAACAAGCGCCTCTCGTGGCTGCTGGCTCTGGTCACGATCCTCCTGCTCGTGGCGCTCGCGTACCTGCTGGCGCAGGTCACCAGCCCGGGTTCCACGACCTTCTTCGTCGGCGTCGCGCTCTTCGTGGGTGCCGGCCAGGCCGTTACGGGCTTCTGGTTCTCCGACAAGCTCGCCCTGGCCGCCGCGGGCGCGCGCCCGGCGACCGTCGAGGAGCACCGCTACCTGGTCAACGTGGCCGAGGCCGTCGCGATCGGGGCGGGCGTGCCCATGCCCAAGGTGTTCGTCATCGACTCGGAGGTGCCGAACGCGTTCGCCACCGGGCGCGACCCCGAGCACTCGGCCATCGCGGTTACCAAGGGCCTGCTCGAGATCCTCGACCGGCAGGAGCTGGAAGGCGTGGTGGCGCACGAGATGGCGCACATCCGCAACTACGACATCCGCTTCATGTCGATGATGGTAGCCACGCTCGGCGCCATTGTGGTGCTGCGCGACCTGATACTCCGCTGGTCCTACTTCGGTGGCTTCGGGGGCAGCGGGCGCCGCTCCTCGCGCCGCGACTCGAGCGGTGGCGGCGGCAAGGGGCAGGGCATCGCCATGATCCTCCTGGTGGTGCTGCTGGTGCTCGCGCCCATACTGGGGGCGCTGGCGCGCATGGCGGTCAGCCGCAAGCGGGAGTACCTAGCGGACGCCGCCGGCGCCTTCATCACCCGCAACCCCGAGGGCCTGGCCCTGGCGCTGGAGAAGCTGGGCAACTACTCCGGTGAGCGCCTGCAGGTCAGCGAGGGCGTGCGCTCGCTCTTCTTCATCAACCCCGAACGCCAGTTGAACGCGGTCGGCCTGTTCGCCACCCACCCGCCCATCGAGGAACGCATAAGCCGCCTCAGGCGGATGTGACGCCGGGCGCTGGCGGGGCCGCGCCCGCCCGGGCCGCCAGCGCCCCGCGGAGGTTCTAGCCGCCATGGTGGGCCACAAGTGTGGCCACGTACTGCGCCCTGGTCTCCAGCCCGAGCTTGGTGAGGATATTAGACACGTGCGCGTTCACCGTCTTGGGGGTGACCCGCAGGCTCTCGGCGGCGCTGGCCGTGTCGTAGCCCTGCACCAGCAGCCGGGTGACCCGCAACTCCATGTACGTGAGGCCCGACTGCCACTGGTACACCTTCAGCGCTGACGCCGCGGCGTAGATGCCCGTGATGAGGCCGTTGGCGTCGTGCGCGTCCACCACCGAACTCACGTGGAACGCCGCCAGCATGTCCTTGTAGGCCGCGTGGCTGCCCTGAGTGGCGACCACCGTTCTGGCCCGCTCCACGCTGTTCATGCGCGTCAGCTGGCCCACCGCCCACGTGAGGGGGAAGTCGAGGAGGATGTGCGCGTAGTTGCCGTTGCTCCAGTTTTCGGCCGTGGTGTCTATCTTGTCGACCACGGGCTTGACGAGGCTGGAGAAACCCACGTCGGCGGTGACGATGTTGATGCCGCGTTCTACGGTCATGTACCTGCTCCTTAGCCAACTGATCTCGGAGGCGAGCTCCGGAGCACCCTTCTGTTGTCTCTTTCGGGTGACCCATGTTGTGGCAAGGAAGGTTGCAGAGCGGTTGCAG
>CAZPWN010000028.1:17689-19827 GCA_964590475.1 uncultured bacterium
TGGGCGCCTGCACCCGTGCCGGGCTCGGTTACGGAGCTCTAGTTACGGGTGTCCCACAGGTCGCGCAGCGCGTCGCCCAGCAGGCTGAAGCCGAGGACGGTCCACACTATGGCCAGTCCGGGCACTAGCGCCGGCCACGGGCTCATGCTCATGAAGCTCTGGCTCTCGCGCAGCATGTTGCCCCAACTGGGCACGTCGGGCGGGGTGCCGAGCCCCAGGAAGCTAAGCGCCGCCTCCGCCAGGACCGCCACCGCGAGGCTGAGGCTCGCCTGCACGATCAGGGGGCCGAGCGCGTTGGGCAGCACGTGCCGCAGCAGGATGCGGGGCGGCCGCATGCCGAGCGCGCGACCCGCCTCCACGAACTCCCGTTCCTTGATGGAGAGGACGCTGGCCCGCACGATGCGCGCGAAGATCGGCACCGTGGCGATGCCGATGGCGGTCATGGCGGTGAGGGTGCCGGGCTGGAAGACGGCCGCCAGCAGGAGCGCCATGAGGATGGCGGGGAAGGCGTAGGCCACGTCCACCAGGCGCATGACCACCTCGTCCAGGAAGCCGCCCACGTAACCCGCCAGGGCGCCCAGCAGGGTGCCGGCGCTCAGGGCTATGCCCACGGCGGTGAAGCCCACGTAGAGTGCGGATCGCGCGCCCATCAGCACCCGCGCCAGGAGGTCGCGGCCGAAGTGATCGGCTCCCAGCGGGTGGGCCAGGGACGGCTTGGCCAGCTGCGAGGCGAAGTTCATGGCCTGCGGATCGTAGGGCAGCCAGACGAAGCTGAGCAGCGCGGCCAGGACCAGCACGCCGATGAGGAAGACGCCCAGGTAGAGGTTCAGGCGGCCCAGCGAGGGCCCGCCGCTGAGGGCCCGCCTCACGAGTAGCGGATCCTCGGGTCCAGGAGTCCGTAGGAGATGTCGACCAGGAAGCCGAGCGTCACGATGGTGGCGGCGTACACGAGGATCTCGCCCTGCAGGAGGGGGAAGTCGCGCGTGCCGATGGCGGTGAGCGCCAGGCGGCCCAGTCCCGGCAGGGCGAAGACCTGCTCGATGACGATGGAGCCGATGAACACGTTGGAGAGCGACAGGCCGAGGATGGTGATGATGGTGACCATGGCGTTACGCAGCGCGTGCTTCAGCACGACCGTCCTGCGCGTCACGCCCTTGGCGCGCGCCGTGCGCACGAAGTCCTGGTTCAGCACCTCCAGCATGGCCGCGCGCGTCATGCGCGTCATGACGGCCGCCTGCCCCAGGGCCAGGGCTAGCACCGGCAGCACCAGGCTCCGCGCCCACGCTGCGGGGTCCTGCCCGAACGGCGTGAAGCCGCCGGCCGGCAGCAACCTCCGTTCGACGGCGAAGAAGAGGATCAGCAGGAGCCCGAGCCAGAAGCTGGGCACGGCGGCCCCGAGCTGGGAGAGGGACGTGATCAGCGGGTCCCAGGCCGTGCCCCTCCTAACCGCCGCGAAGATGCCCAGGGGGATGGCGATGAGGCACGCCAGCAGGGCGGCCCCGAGCGAGAGGGGCACGCTGACGCGTAACCGGTCGGCGATGAGAGCGCCCACCGGCCTCTGGTAGTTGATGCTCTCGCCGAAATCGCCCCGCGCCGCGCCGCCGAGCCACTGCACGTAGCGCTGGACGGGCGGTACGTCCAGGCCGAGCTTGCGCGAGAGCACCGCGCGCGCTTCGGGCGTGGCGTTGATGCCGAGGATTATGGCCGCCGGGTCACCAGGCACGGCGAGCATGGCCGAGAAGACGACCACGCTCGCCAGCAGGACAGTGAGAAGCGCCGTGAGGAAGCGCCGGACTACGAAGCCGAACATGTAGGGCGGACCGAACCGATCAGTTGGTCTTGTACACCCCTGTCACGTCGATGGCGGGCGTGGGCTGGTCCTGCCAGAAGCCGTAGACGTTCTGTCGGGCAGCCACGAGGTAGGGCGGGGAGAAGAGCCAGACGTTCACGGCGTCGTTGGCGATGATGGTGGCGATCTCCTGGTAGGCGGCGTTCTCCTCCTCGGCGCTGGTGGCGGCCTCGGCCTCGTCCAGCAGCTCGCGCACGCGCGGGTTGTCGTAGTGGTAGTAGTACTCGGGGTTGCCGTAGACGTTGATGTCGCGCGGTTCCGAGTGACCGATGATGGTCATGTCGTAGTC
>CAZPWN010000029.1:0-11090 GCA_964590475.1 uncultured bacterium
GCGGCGTAGACGCCCTGACCCGGCTCCACCACCTGCGAGCGGATGCTGGAGAAGAAGACGATGCTGCCCTTGCCCTGGGCCGCCATGACGGCGCCGGCCTCCTTCATAACGTTGAAGCTGCCCTTGAGGTTCACCTCTATCACCCGGTCGAACTCGTCGCCCGTTATGTCGGTGAGCTTCTTACGCACGTTGATGGAGGGGGTGCACACCAGCGCGTCGAGCACGGGCATGCCCGTGACGAGCTCACGCACCTGGGCCGCGTCGGTGATGTCGACCTGCACGCCGGTGGCGTCGTAACCCATCTCCCTCAGCTCGGCCGCGGCCGCTTCCGCCGCCTCAAGGTTGGCGTCCGCGGCGGTGACCCGCGCGCCGAAGTCCGCCAGGCCCTTGGCGGTGGCGCGACCGATGCCCGAGCCCGCCCCGATGACGAGGGCGCTGCGCCCCGTCAAGTCGAATAGATCGCGGTAGTTCACGCTGAGTTCCTTTCGGTCCCGACGACGTGTCAGGCGCGCGTTACTTGAGTAGCCACGAGGCTAACACCTGTCACAGTTCCTCGTCCTCCGCCGGGGGCCAACTGCCGCCCAGCTTGAGCCAGGCCTCCACCATGTCCGTTGGCACCTGCGCCGTGAAGGTCATGGCCTGGTTGTCGACGGGGTGCGGCACGGTCAGGCGGAAGGCGTGCAGCGCCTGCCTGGAGATGGCGCTGGAGGGCCGGCCGTACACCTCGTCTCCCAGGATGGGGGCGCCCAGATGCGCCAGGTGCACGCGGATCTGGTGCGTCCGCCCCGTGTGGGGGCGCGCCTTCACCAGCGTGTAACCGGGGATGGTGGCTATGACCCGCATGCGGGTGGTGGCACTCTTGGGGTTCTCGCCCCCCACCGTCATGGTTTGGCGCCGCACGGGATGCCGGCCGATGGGCGCGTCGACCGTCACGCCGTCCTCGATGGTGCCCACCACGATGGCCACGTACTCCTTCTCGCTGAAGCGCTTCTTGAAGGAGTTGGAGAGGTGCCGGTGAGCGGCATCGTTCTTGGCCACCACCATCACGCCCGAAGTGTCCTTGTCGAGGCGGTGCACGATGCCCGGCCGGTACGCCTCGTCGGCGGGGTCCTGCAGGCGCTCCTTGGAGAGCGGCATGCGGCCCAGCAGGGCGTTGACCACGGTGCCGGTCCTGAGGGTGGCCGTGGGGTGAGAGACCATGCCGGGCGGTTTGTTGATGGCCGCCAGCTCCTGGTCCTGGTAGATAACGTCGAGGTCGAGATCCTCCGCCTCCACGTGCATGGGCCTGGGCGGCGGGAGGACCACGGACACCGTCTCCGTGCCGGTCAGTTTGGTGGCCGCCTTGCCCACGGGCCTACCGTCCACCGTGACGTAACCCTCGCTCACCAGCTCCTTGGCGTAGGTACGCGAGAGGGCGAGCGCCATGGCGATGGCTACGTCGAGGCGCTCCCCGGCCGGTGCGTCGAAAGTTCGGAACTCCACCCGGCCAGTCTAGCGCCCGCCCCGTGAACCCGCCCCGCCGGCCCGCCAGATAAGTCCGCCCTGCAGCGCTATACTGCCACTTCATGGACCGCGCTGAAGACGGCAGCACCCCCCCACTGCAGAACGTCGAGACCCCGGCGCCGGAACGCGTGGTGGCGAGCACGGAACCCGCCGCCGCGGAGCCCGTGATAGCCCTGGACGCCATGGGCGGCGACCACATGCCACAGGCGGCCGTGGAGGGCGCCATCAAGGCTCACCTGGGCGGCGCGCGGGTGGTGCTGGTGGGCGACGAGAACGTCCTCCGGCCCGAGCTCGAGCGGCTGGGCGGCGTCGACATAGAGATCCAGCACGCATCCGACGTGATCAGCATGGACGAGAACGCGGCGGACGTGCGCCGCCGGCGCGACTCGAGCGTGATGGTGGGCATGCGCCTCGTGAAGGACGGCCGGGCGGACGCCTGCGTCTCCATGGGCCACTCCGGCGCCACCATGGCCGCGGCCCTCCTGGTGCTCGGGCGCATCGAGGGCGTGGACCGCCCGGCGATCCTCGCCAACGTGCCGAAGTCCGAGGGGTTCGTGGCCCTCCTGGACGCCGGAGCCAACGCGGACTGCCGGCCGGACTGGTTGCGGCAGTTCGCGCAGATGGGCAGCGCCTACGTGGAGCGCGTGTGGGGGGTGCCGGCGCCCAAGGTGGGGCTCATGTCCATAGGTGAGGAGCCGCACAAAGGCAACGAGCTGGTGAGGGAGGCGCACGAGCTGCTCAGCAGCACGAGCGGAATAGTCTTCTACGGCAACGTGGAGGGCCGCGACCTTTTCAGCGGCGTGGTCGACGTGGTGGTCACCGACGGCTTCACCGGCAACGTCATCCTCAAGCTGGCGGAGGGCGAGGCCCGCGCCATCTTCGGCTGGGTGAAGGACGAGCTGGTGAGCGACCTGCGGTCCAAGGTGGGCGCCCTGCTCGTGAAGCCCGCCCTCAAGCGCGTGGCGGCCCGGCTGGACCCTGCCGAGTACGGCGCGCAGCCGCTGCTAGGAGTGAACGGCTACGCCTTCATAGGCCATGGCAGCTCGGACGCCCGCGCCGTCACCAGCGCCGTGAGAACGGCCCGGCAGGCCGTACGCGCCCGCGCCCTCGAACACCTGCGGTCGGCGCTTGCCGTCACGGCGCAGGAAGCGGATCGGCCGCTCTGATCCAGGCGATGGTGCCTAGCGGCTGGCCGCCGGGACCGGTGGGCAGGTCGAGCTCGGGGAGGTCGAACCTGTTGCTCCGCAGCGTCTCGCCTGAGTCTCCCCCCGTGTACAGGTCCAGCACCACGATGGCCCCGTCCACCAGGATGTAGGCGTACGACCGGAACGGGTCGATGGTGGCGCCGGCGAAGCCGCCCGTGGTGCCCACGGGCACGTTCACCGTGTCGGGCTCGGGTGCGTCCTCGGAGAGCCCGTGGTGCAGTTCGGCCCGACCCGCGCTGAGCACCAGCACCTTGTCGCTGCGGCCAAGCGGGTCCACCACCAGTTCGCGTGCGCCGGTGATGGTGGTGTCGGTGGCGTCTAAGTTGGCGCCGCCGGAGGGCTGGTCCAGGTCCACCGCCACCAGGGCGTCGTCGGTGAGGCCCACCAGCAGCGAGCCGCTGCCCGCCATGTCGATGAGCTCCGTGGGCTCCGCCAGCAGGATCATGTCGTCGAACCACTGCGGGCTGCTCGTGCCGAACTCCGTGGCGTACACCTGCGCCTCGTTGACGGCCCCCACCAGGAAGTAGCCGCGCTCCTCCACCTGGGCCTGATCGGTGTAGGTGCCCACGCCCAGCACCGGGTCCGAGGAGGTGAACTGCAGGGAGGAGGCCGTGCCGGCGTCGCTGTCCACCAGCCAGACCACCGGGAAGTCGCTGGTGCTGGGCACGCACTCGGTGGGCACGTCCATCACCAGCAGCCACGAGCCGTCGCGGCTGCTCTGTACGCCGGTTGGGCAGATGACCGTATTGGTCGTCTCGTCAGCGGGCAGGATGCCGCCGCCGCCCGGTGCCACCAGTTCTAGGGGCGGGCCAACCTCCGTGAACGCAGCGGGCGCCCTCACGTCGATGGCCGACACCTCGAAGCGGTGCAGGGAGGCGGAGACGGCTCCCCCGACCACTTCGCGCGTCAGCACCCACGCCTCCTCGCGGCCCAGCTCGCGGAACGTGAAGTCGATTGAGACGGCCGGGGCGGGGAGGGCGCGGCGGCTGCCCTCTACGATGCTCATCCTCTCGCCCACGGCCGTGCCGTCCTGGCGGTCCTCCACCAGCGCCAGCTGGTTCGTTCCGCCCTCCACGGTGCCCACGATCAGCAGCGTGGACGACTGTTCCTCGCTCGTGCCCGTGCAGGCAGCCACTAGAAGTGCCAAACCTGCCAACAGCGCCAGCAGGTACCTACGCGCGGCGCGCGCGGGCATTCTGCGCTCGGTTCTCATGGCTGCCTCCGGGGGATGATCCAGCCCGTGTCGAAGATGTGGCCGATGCCTTGGTCGGCGCCCGGCGTGGTGAGCGTGATGGCGAAGGCGCCGTTGCGGCTGTTCCAGGAGCCGTAGAGCGCCCAGCAGCAACGGTTCCAGGCCACCACGAAGGTCGGCTGCAGGTTGAAGGCGGGCTGGTTCGGGTCGTTGCCCGTCAGGTCCCACACGTCCGTGATGACGGCGCCGACGTAGAGGGAGTCCAGCGGCCTCACCACCAGCGCTACCTCCTGCAGGCTGAGCCGGCCGCTCACCACCTCCGCGGCCGCCAGGGAGTACTGCCCGCTGTAGCCGATGGTGCCCTGCAGCCCCACGCGGTCGTAGACGTCTACGCCGAAGCGCAGGTTGGCGCGGCGCAGGTAGGTGCTGGGCTGCACGTCGTCCCGCCACAGCAGCTCCGCGAAGCCGTCCACGCTGAAGCGCACCGCGCCGATCGCCTGCTCGGTCAGCAGCACCCGACCCGTCAGCTGCGAGTTGCGGAAACCGTACAGACCGGGCGCGCCGCCCAGAGTGGGGTCGAGGCGCGTGCTGTAGCGCACCTGCCACGTCGGCCGCCCCCGCTCGGGCGCCTCCTCCACCGTGAAGGCGATGTTGCGAGCGTACGGTTCCGGCTGCGGTAAGCCGAGCCAACCGGTGGGCAGCCACATGAGCCCGTCCGCCTGCACGGCGGCCACGCCGGGCCACGCCAGGCGCAGCTGGCTGCGGGCCAGCTGCCCGGTGGGCAGCGAGAGCCGCTCGGAGGCGTCGAACTGGAGCGGACCTAGGGTGGCGGCCGCGGCCACCTCGAACGCGCTGACCGCGCCCCGATCCAGGTCGTAAGCGTAGGTGAGGGCCAAGCCGGGGTAAGGGTCCTCATGCCGCAAGGTGCCCAGCATGAGCCTCAGGTTGAGGTCGTCCCAATGGTCGGGCGGGTCGCCGGACGCCGCTGGCGGCGGGAAGTAGCGGTAGGCCGTATCCACCGACAGCTCCACCACGGAGCCGACGCTCAATGAAGCGTCGAGGCTCGTGCTGGTGGTGTCGCGCGGCACGCCGGTCAGCCGGTCGGGCCTGACCGCCAGGTCCTGCGAGTGGGTGAGCTCCAGTTCGGCCCGGACCGTGCCCCTGGAGCGGAGCTCGAGCGTGGCGTCCAGCGTTCCCGGGTCGCCGGTCTGCGGGTCGTAAGCGTTGCGCAGCGTGAGGGTCACCCAGTCGACGTTCCTGAGTAGCGTCACGGTGCTTTCCAGTGGCAGCCAGCCGGCCTCGCCGGGGTTGCGGTCGTCGTAGAAGACGTACCCGCCCGTCTGCTCGATCCGTATCCAGGCGGCGGGATCCAGCCGAAGGTTGCTGCGCACGTCCGTGCGGCTGCGGTAGGGCAGCAGGTCGAAGCGGAACGGGGTTTCGCCCTCACGCACGTCGCGTGTGAAGGTGAGGGAGAGGCTGCCCGTGCGGCCGAAGCGTTGCGTGGCGGTGAGGCGGCTGAGCCACTCCACCTGGCGTTCGGCCGTCGAGTAGTAGTAGCCCGTGAAGTCGGTGCGCCCCTCCAGCGTGAAGCCGCTCCAGAGCGGCAGCGCCGTGAGGCTGAGCGTGTGGCCCTCCACCGCCCTGCCGGCCGTCTGGGTGGGGCTCACCGCGGCCGAGCGGTTGAGGCTGTTGCTCACGTCCTCGAAGGCGCCCAGGTCGATCAGGAAGCGCTCGAGTCGCAGCGCGCCGAAGTCCAGCGAGCGCAGGTCCTCCGGTTCCACCTGCAGACGCGCCACCGTCTGAAGCGGAACGGAGCGACCCGCGTAGCTCGGCGTTCTGAGGCCGTCACCCGGCTCCAGGTCGATGTAGACCTGGCTGCTGAACCTCCCGCGCCAGCCGTCCCTCACGGCCTCGTGCGTGACCGTGGCCTCCCACAGCCTGGGCCGGCGGTCGTCGTTGCGCTCTACTAGAAGGGTGGTCCTCGGCGGGCCGAGCACCTCCTCGTCCGCGTAGGCCAGCCGCACCACGAACTCGCGCTCCGTCTCGCGCCCGGGTGTGGCGAAGGCGGGCGTGTAATCCACCGAGAAGACGCCCTTGCCGGTCTCCGTGTAGAAGCGGTGTTGCAGGAAGCCGCCCACGTAGCTGCGGACCGGCGTGCCCCCCAGGAGGAAATCGCCCAAACCCCCGCCGCCCGGTACCACGTCGGCGTAGTAGCGCACGCCCACGTCGCCGTACGCGTTGGGGCCCATGACGTACGGCCAGCTGAGGGAGATGCGCGCCCGCTCGGTGGCCGTGCCCGTGAGGTACTCGAAGCGCGGCAGGCGGTCCTGCGGGCCTATGGGCAGCACCATGATGGGGAGGGTCATCACCGCCGCGGCCCGTATGAGCACCGTCACCTCGTAGGCCACTATGCGGTCGCCCGGGTAGATCTCCAGGCTCTCGGCCTCGAAGCCGTAATCCTCGATGTCCTGGCCGCAGCGCGTGCAGGGGCTGAACTCACCCAGCGCCACCCGGATGAGGCCCGGAACCCGGCTGGCGCGGTCACCCTTGACCGAGATGGCGTCCGACACGATCAGCACGTCGTCGCCCGCGAAGCTCTCCTCACGTAGGTCGATGACGAGGTCCTGCCCCTCCACCACCTCGCCGCCAGTGGAGTAGCGGCCGAAGCCTATGACCCGCACCAACCGGCTGGTGAGGTCGACCTCCACGTGATCGGCCTCCAGCACCGCATCGTCGATGGTGAGGCGCAGGCCCTGGCCGCGCAGGACGTAGAGCTGCACCTCCGACCCGTCCGGCAGGGTGACGGTGCGGATCTCCAGCCGGCTGTCGGGATCGCCGGTCGCGTCTATGCCGATGCGCGCCGCCGACGCCGTTGATGTGAGCAGCGCCAGTACCGCAAGCAGGAGCGTGCATTGGGCGAGGAGCCCACGGCCAGGGCGCACCTCAGCGCCTCCAGACGAGGGCCAGCAGCCCACCGCCCGCAGCCAGGTAGAGGGCCACCGGCAGCCAGCCCGCCACCCAGGCGGGCAGTGTGCCCTGCGCCCCCATCAGTTTGCTCACGCTCCAGGTGGCGTAGTACACGAACGTGAGCAGCAGTACGGCCACGAAGCCGAGCTGCGCGCCGCGCCGGAAGGTGAAGAGCCCGACCGCGGCGGCGAAGAGAGCGAAGGCGGTGGCCGCCAGCGGCTCCGCGGCCTTGCGGTGCAGCGCCGTCCACTCCGCCGGCTTGGGGGTGCCTGGGTCGATACGCAGGCGCGCCAGCAGCTCGCGCAGCGGCAGGTAGGCCAGGTCCGTGGCCGTTGGGCTCCTGGCCGTGAGGCCGCGCACGGGCAGGATGGCGCTATCGGCCTGGAAGTCGAGGGTGAGGCGCGCGTCGCGCAGCACCCGGAAGCCTATGTCCTGCAGCTGCCACACGCCGTCCTCGTGATCGGGCCTGCCGACCTCGGCCTGCAGCAGCTCCCGCGGGCCCGAGGCCGAGCCGGGGGTTATCACCGTGACGTCCCGGAACTCACCGCTCTGCGTGACCTCTCCGATGAAGATGCTCCTCCCCAGGGCGTCCTCGAAGAACGATCCTTGCTGCACGATGGTCTCGGGAGAGATGAGGAGGATGTCACGCTCCACCTCGGCGGCGCGCTCCTCGCTCCACGGCACCAGTAGCTC
The DNA here is from genome assembly GCA_964590475.1 of uncultured bacterium. Classification (GTDB taxonomy): domain Bacteria; phylum Deinococcota; class Deinococci; order Deinococcales; family Trueperaceae; genus JAAYYF01. Next base: position 7,561 of record CAZPWN010000029.1, read on the forward strand.
GTTGTTGAGAAGCGCCGCGGCGCTGACGGCGAGGCCCAGCACGAGGAGCGGCATGACGAAGCGTTTGGGCCCGACCCCCGCGAGGAGGGCGGCCTTGATCTCGCCGTCCTGGCCTAGCCGCGTGAGGGTGAGGAGCGCCGCGAAGAGCAGCGCCAGAGGCAAGCCCGGCCCGATGGCGCTGGGCAGCTTGAAGAGCAGGTAGCGCGCCACCAGCGCCACGGGCGCGCCGCGGGCCAGCACGTCCGCCAGCACGTCCAGCAAGAAGTAGAGCAGCAGGAGCAGCACCAGCGTCACGAGCCCGGCGGCCAGGAGCGGCAGGGTCTCGCGGATGAGGTAGCGGCCCCACCTGGTCATGTGGAGAGGGACCTCCACGCCAGCAGCGCCGCCCCAACCCCGGCGAGCGCGGGCGTGAGCCAGGCCGCCACCAGGGGCTCCACGGCCCCGGACTCGAACAGGTTGCCGGACAGCACCCAGAGCGCCCAGAAGCCGACCAGCAGGACGATGGTCCACGCGAAGCCCGCGGCACGGCCCCGCACCCGCAGGGCGATGGCGCCCGCGAAGGTGGCGAAGATGGCGGCGCTGAACGCGTCCGATAGACGCCTGTGCAGGTTGAAGGTCAGCTCGGTCGTGTCACCGCCCGCGGCGCCGACTATGCGCCGCTGCTCGATCAGACGGCCGAGGGGCAGCTGTGCCGGCCGCTCCAGGGTGTCCGAAGGGCTGGCCTCCAACTGGAAAGGGAAGACCTGGCTGCCGCGGGAGGTGGGCGGCTCGCCCGGCCGGCTCGTCTCCACCCGCTCGAGCGCCCAGGTGCGCACCTCGGAGTCCCAGGTGCCGCTGGGCGCGGTGGAGAGGGTGCCGTCCCGCTGGACCACCAGCACGCCTTCCAGGTTCGCCCTCGTCGGGTCGCCCTCCACCGCGCGCACGCGGGAGGCGAAGAAGATGTCGCCCTCGATCTGGTAGGCGGCGTTGAGCTGCAGCGCCGCGGGTGGCCGGGCGTAGATGAAGGCGTCGATACGCCGTTGGTACGCCTCCTCGCCTCGGGGCTCCAGGTAGCCGTTGTTGAGCAGCGAGAGCGCGCCCACCACGAGGCCGAAGAGAACCAGGGGAACGAGCAGAGCGCGCGGTGGCACGCCGAGCGAGTAGGCGGCCTTGAGCTCCGAATCCTTGGCCCAGCGCCCGCCGGTGAGCAGGATGGCGAAGACCACGCCAACGGGCATGGCCAGGTGCAGGAACCACGGCAGGCGGTAGAGCAGGAGCAGCAGCACGTCCCGCACCGAGGCACCCTGCTCGATGAGGAAGCGCGCGAGCACGCTTAGTTGGTCTATGGACAGGAGGAGGCAGATCGCCCCGACCCCAAGGGGGTAGAGGCCGGCCGTCTCTCGCAGCAGCGCGCGGGGCAGGCGTTTGACCACTGGCGCAGTATACCGGCCGTTCCCTGGAGACCCCCGGCGTATGTGCGTCCTGGTCGCTACTTCGGCGTAGGGGCCGGTAGCGCCGCCCGTCAACGCGTTATGGCGCTCAGGGGTAGCATGGTGAGCGTGACGGGAACACTTGGACTCTTCTCCCTGGTAGACCTCTTCCAGCTGCTGGCGGCCGCCCGGCGGACCGGTCGGCTCACCATCGAGCATCCGGTCACCGGGGCGCGGATCTACTTCGACAGGGGTCAGGTCGTGCACGCCGAGTTCGGGGAGCTGGCGGGAGAAGACGCCATCTACACCCTTTTCGCGGACGAGAGGGGCGCGTTCGAGTTCCGCCTCGGGTTGCCCAGCCCCGCCAAGAGCATCTCCGTCGGCACGGAGAACCTCGTGCTGGAGGCCATGCGGCGCCTGGACGAGGTGAACAAGGGTGTCAGCGGCCGCCCGGCCTCGCCGGGCGGTGGCGGCGTCCAGGTGTCGTCCGAGGCCGTGCCCGCCGTGCCGGAGGCCGTGGGCGGCGAGCAGCGCGAGTTCGCGCTGAACCCCGAGGAGCTGGCCGTGATGAGCCAGGTGGACGGCCACCGGACCGTGAGCCGCATAGCCGACAACCTGGATCTTGAGGTCAGCGACGTGCGCGTGGTGTGCGAGCGCCTGGTCCGCACGGGCGTGCTGAAGCTGCAGAACCGCCGGGCTCGCACGGCGCGGCTCGTTACAAGGCTCACTCGCAAACGCCTGGCGCCGCTCGTGGTGGGCGTGGACTCGAGCATCCTGCAGTCGTGGGAGAGCGTGCTGGGCATCCCGGTGGAGGAGGTGGCGTGCCGCCGCGAGAACGGCAGCGTCCTCCTCTTCGAGGTGGTGTCGCTGGAGGGCAGCGGCCCGTACCTGGAGCTGAGCCGCGACACCCTGGTGCGCTCCAACCTGCGCGTGGACCAGACGCTCCTCGTGCGCCCCGTGACGGATCCGACGTGAGCGGCCCGCTGAAGCCCGGGAACGGTAGCGCCCCCGCCGCGAGCCGCGACGGCGTGCGGTCACCCTTCCTCGCATGGCGCACCCTGCCCTTCCCGCACGACTGGGGGCAGGAGTTCAGCCAGGCCGGTCCGTTGGTGGTGGAGATCGGCTTCGGTGACGGGCGCTACACGGTCAGGCGGGCCACCGCCGAGGCGGAGAGCAGGTTCGTGGGCCTCGAGGTGTCGTCCGGCAGCTTGCAACGGGCGTTGCGGCGCGTGAAACGCTCCGGCGTGAACAACGTGCGGCTCATCAAGTGCGGCGCGCACGTGGCGCTGCGCCAGCTGTTCGCTCCAGGCAGCATCGACGCCGTGGTGGTCAACTTCCCCTGCCCCTGGCCCAAGGAGAAGCACGCCCGGCACCGGCTGCTGCAGCGCGGCTTCTTCGACCTGGCCGCCTCCCGCCTGCGCCCGGGAGGCGAACTGCGCCTGGCCACCGACCATCCCGAGTACCTCGAGTTCGCGCTGGCGGAGGCCGAGCTGTCGGGCCTCTACGAGATCACCCGGCCGGAGGCCCCGGCCGACGTGTTCGAGACGAAGTACGCCCTAAAATGGCGGGAACAGGGCAAGCCCCTCCACTACGTCGTGTTCCGGCGCAACCACGAGCCCGCCCCACCGACCCTCACCTGGGAGAGACCAACTGCCATGCCCCACGCACTCTTCAGCGGCCGACTGCCCACCAGCGCTCCCTTCGAGAAGCGCGTCATCCCGTTCGAGGACGGGCACGTGATACTGCACGAACTGGCCGCCGTGGTGGACGGCGAGGAGGGGGCGGGTCGCTGGCTCGTGCGCTCCACCGTGGACGAGCCGGACCTAAGGCAGCAGCTGCTGGTCGTGGCCCAGCAACGGACCCCCGACGAGGTGATCGTCAGGCTCGAGTCGTTCGGCGATCCGCTGATAACGCCGACCACGCGGGGCGCCGTGCACGCCGTCACCGAGTGGCTGGAGGCGCAGACCGAGCTGAAGGTCACGGCCCGCAACTACTGACACTCCCGTTGGAAGCGGCGGGAGGCGGCTCCTAAGAGCGGCATGACTTTCGATACTTCCGCGCGCGGCGCGGGAACGGAGGCTACGTGAGGCCATGAACCAGGAAGCGATGAACGAGAACGCG
>CAZPWN010000029.1:11190-19330 GCA_964590475.1 uncultured bacterium
ACCGTGCTTCGCCCCTCTACGGCGACCCCGACTTCGAGGGGCTCACCTACTACCCGGAGGACGACGCGCTGAGGGTGAGTGCCGCCGTGACACGGCCGGCTAGCGCCGAGCCGGTGGTGCTGGCCACCAGCTCCGGTGAGGAGCGCACGTTCCTCAACTACGGGACGGCACACTTCGAACTGGAGGGCGAGCTGCAGAGCCTCGTGCTCTACGCCACGCCGGACGCGCCGGACGGGCCGCGGCTCTTCGTGCCGTTCCGCGACTCCACCTCTGGCCCCGAGACCTACGGAGCGGGCCGTTACCTCGACGTCATGGTCGACGCGGACGGCACCGGCCACGAGATCGTGCTCGATTTCAACTACGCCTACCACCCGTACTGCGCCTACGCCGAGGGCTACAGCTGCCCCTTCCCGCCCAACTCCAACTGGCTCACGAGGCCCGTGAGGGCCGGTGAGCGTCTGCCGGGCTCTCCCGCGGCCGAAGCAGGCCGGTGAGCGCCGCACTGGGCGCCTCTCGCAGCGGCCGTTACCTCTCGGGCCAGCTGCCCGTGGTGCACGGCTTCACCACCCGCGCCGGGGGCGTGAGCGAAGGCGCCTTCGGCGCACTGAACCTCGGGCTCAGCTCCGGCGACAAAGGGACCCACGTCGAAGAGAACCGGGACGCCCTGCTGAGCGAGCTGGGGTTCGCGCGCACCGCGGTCTGCGCCTTCCACCAGGTGCACGGCGACCGCGTGCTGCAGGGCGCGCCCAGCTGGTTCAGCGAGAAGGCCGACGGTGCCGTGAGCGACGACCCGGCCACACTCCTGGTGGTGAGCGTGGCCGACTGCCTGCCCGTACTGCTGCACGATCCCGTCACCGGCGCGGTAGGCGCCGCCCACTGCGGTTGGCGCGGCACGGTCGCCGGGCTCGCGGCGTCCGTGGTCCAGCGCATGGAACGCGACTTCGGCAGCCGGCCCCCGGACCTGCGGATCCTTTTCGGCCCCGGCGTGGCGGGCGCCTGCTACCAGGTGGGCCCCGAGGTGGTGGAGCGGTTCCGGGCGGCGGGGTTCCCCGACAAGGTGGCGTGGCCGGACGCCGAAGCGGGCAAGTACCGACTCGACATCAAGGCGGCCAACCGCTGGAACCTCGAACAGGCGGGCGTTCCCGCTGGCAACATCGTCGACTCCGGGCTGTGCACCCACTGCCAACCCGAGCGGTTCTACAGCTACCGGCGCGACGAGGGCGTGACGGGGCGGCACTGGGCCTTCATCAGCGCGGCGCCCCGTGACGCGAACGGTGGGAGGAGCGAGGCGGGGTGAAGGACACGCCCACCTCGCCCACCACCGATCCGCAGGAGCTGCGGCGCCGCCTGGCGGCGGCCGAGCCACGCGCCCTGGAGATAGCCGGCTTCCGCCGCGCCAGCGTGCTCGTGCCGCTGCTCTACGGACCAGGCGGCGTGGAGCTGCTGTTCACGGTCCGCGCCGCCAGGCTCAAGAGCCACGCGGGCGAGATCGCCTTCCCGGGCGGCAGGCTCGACCCGGGCGAGACGCACGTGGAGGCGGCGCTGCGGGAGACGGAGGAGGAGGTCGGCCTGGTGGTCTCGGAGGAGCAGGTACTGGGGCGCCTCTCGGATCACCCGTCGCCCGCCGGCTACGTGGCCACCCCCTTCGTGGCGCAGCTACCCTGGCCCCAGGAGCTGAAGCTCAGCCCAGCCGAGGTGGATGCCGTCTTCACGGTGCCGCTCTCGGAGCTGGCCGCCATCGAGCCCAAGACCCGGGTGGCGGAACTGCAGAGGTACAGGCGGCTGCTCTACTCGTACCCCTGGGGCGAGTACCTCATCTGGGGATTCACGGGTAACGTAGTAAGAGACCTGCTAGAAGCGATATCCAACGGCGAGGCGCAGGGCCGCGACCCGTTCGATCCGGAATGAGGGCACCGCAGTGACACCAGAGCGCGACGACAACCTGAGAACCGGTCCCCGCTTCAACAAGCCACGTGAGCTGACCGTTCTACGGGGCGAGGAGCGCTTCGCCTACTCCGCCGGCTCGGTGGTGGAGGCGCTGCAGAGCGCTGGGGTCCCCACCGAGGACGCCATGGACCTCACGCGGGACGTGGAGCGCAAGCTGCGTCACCGCGGCACCAAGGCCATAGAACTCGAGGAGCTGCGGGGCATGCTGGCCAGCGAGGTGCGGAGGCGCACCAGCGAGGAGGCCGCGCAGCGCTTCCTCAAGCAGACGCCGCCCTTCGTGCCGCTCCTGGTGGGGCCGCGCGGCAAGCCGCTCACCCGGCGCAAGCTGACCTCCAGCCTGGAGAAGATCGGGCTCGGCTTCAAGGAGGCCAACGTGGTGGCCCTCCAGCTGGAGCAGGGCATACGCTCCGAGGGGCTCGAGCGCATCCAGCGTGAGGAGCTGGCGCGCCGCGTGGCGCTCATCCTGGAAGGCCGCTTCGGGCGCGACGTGCGGCTGCGCTACGAGATGATCACCTCCACCTCGTTCGAGCTCAGGGTGCACGAAGAGGGCGGCGACACGCTGCCGTTCTCGCGCGGCATCCTGGCGCAGTCGCTCACCGCCATCGGCCTCACCCCCGAGCTGTCGCACAACATCGCCAAGCGGGTGGAGACCGCCCTCTACTCCACCAACGCCACGGTGGTGCAGCGCGACCAGGTGCGCGATCAGGTGGTGGCGCTACTGAAGAAGGAGGCGGGCGACGAGTTCGCGCAGCGCTACCTGATGATGCGGCAGACCCGCCGGCGCGACAAGCCGCTGGTGGTGCTCCTCGGGGGCGCGCCTGGCGTAGGCAAGTCCGCCATCGCCAGCGAGGTCGGCTACCGCCTGGGCATACCCCGCATCGTCTCCACCGACAGCGTGCGGCAGGCCCTGCGCTCGCTCATCGGCCCCGAACTGAGCCCGGTCCTGCACGCCAGCACCTACGAGGCGTGGCGGGCGGATCTCCTGCCCCAGGAGTTGCAGACGGCCGCCCCGGAACCGATGCGCGTGCTGCGCGGCTTCCTGGCGCAGGTCAACCAGCTCAAGCCGGCGCTCACGGCCATCGTGCAGCGCAACATCTACGAGGCCACCTCGATAGTGATGGAGGGCGTGCAGCTGATCCCCGGCATCTCGCCCGCTCTGCACGTCGACGGGGCCACGGTCATCTCCATCGTGCTGAGCGTGGAGGACGAGGACGACCACCTCAAGCACTTCGCCGCGCGCGAGGGCCAGACCGGCTACAAGCGGGGTCAGCAGAACTACCTGGCGCACTTCGAGGAGATCCGCATCATCCAGCAGTACGTGGCCGATCAGGCCGTGCGGCACGGTGTTCCCGTGGTGGAGGCCAGCGACCTGGACCGCGCGGTGGAGCGCTGCATAGACCACGTGCTGGACCTGCTGATGGTCGAGCAGCGCCGGCGCCTCGAGGCGGGGGAGAGCGCGCACTAAGGCGGGCTCTAGAGCCCGCCGTCCGTCTCCGTGACGTAGCGGTTCTTGCGCGCTCCGCTCGCACGTCCTCGTCCTCCGGACATGGACGTCAGGGAACCGCACCAGGGGGATGAAGAATGTTATCGCCCGCCCGCGCTGCCACACATAGACTGCCGCGAGGAGATAAATGGCAACGCCCGCTATCGCATCCGACGCACTCACCAAGACCTACGGCACCCGCACGGTAGTCGACGATTTCACCTTCAGGGTCAACCCCGGCGAGGTCTACGCGCTGGTGGGACCCAACGGCGCGGGGAAGACCACCGTGATCCGGCTGGTGGCCGGGCTGGCGTTCCCCACCAGCGGTCAGGTCCGCATCCTCGGCAAGGACCCGCACCAGCATCCCTCCGTGCGCCGCGAGCTGGGCGCGGTGGTGGAGGCGCCGGCGGCGTTCTACCCGTACCTGACGGGCCGCGCCAACCTGCGGCTGCACGCCGACCTCGCCGGCGGCGTGGAGCCCGGCAGGATCACCGAGGTGCTCACGCTGATGGAGCTGGAGGACGCCGCCGACCGCAAGGTGGGCGTCTACAGCCTCGGCATGCGGCAGCGCCTGGGCGTGGCCGCCGCCATCCTGACCCGGCCCAAGGTGCTCATGCTGGACGAACCCGCCAGCGGCATGGATCCGCTGAGCCTCCACCTGGTGCACTCGGTGCTCCGCCGGTCGGCGGAGGAGGGCACCGCGGTGCTCCTCTCCACCCACCACCTGGACGAGGTGGTGGCGTACTGCACGCGCGTGGCCATCCTGGAGGAGGGAGCTCTCATCGACGAGGTGAACCTCTTCGACAGGCGCGAACGCTTCCGCCTGAGGGTCACGGACACGAGCGCCGGACTCCACGCGCTCGAGGCCCAGCCGGAGGTGGTGACGCACGCCACCATCAGAGGCTCCGAACTCGTGTTCATCCCCAGAAGCCAGGAGGACCTGGGCGAGGCCAGCCGCATCTTGGCCGCCGCGGGTGTCGGTGTCCTCGAGATGAACCGCGACATCTTCGACCTGCGCGCTTACTACCGTGAGCGGGTCAGCGCCGAGCGGGCGCGCCGCACCGGCGTGGCGCCTTCGGTGGACGGCACGGACTCGGGGAGGCGGCCATGATCGGCACCCTGCTGCGCATGGAGTTCGCCAAGATCTGGCGCCTCAGCAGCGTGCGCTTCGGCCTGGCGCTGCTGGTGATCTTCCCGCTCCTCTGGGCCTACGCGCCCGGCATCTTCGAGGTGTACGGCTTCTTCCTCGTCTCGGGCTTCCAGGTCCCCGCGCTGTCGCTGCTCTCTTCCATGCAGTTCCTGCTGCCGCTGCTGGTGGCCATCTCGGCTGCGGAGCTGCTGGGCACGGAGATAGGCAACGGCACGCTGCCCACCATCCTGCTGCGGCCGGTCACGCGGCCCAACTGGCTGGCGGCGAAGCTCATCGTCATCGCCGTCTACCCGTTCATCATGCTGCTGGTCTTCCTGCTGGCGTCGCTCGCCGCAGGCATCCCGTTCGGCTTCGCCGGCTTCTTCGGCGGCACGGGGCTGGGAGAAGCGGGCCTCCTCGGCCAGGGCATGCTCACGCCCGGCGAGGCGCTGGGGGAGCTCGTCCGCGGCTACCTGCTGGCCGCGCTCGCGCTCATCCCCATCGGCATGCTGGCGCTGCTGTTCACTGTGGTCTTCATGAACGCGGCCGGCGGCGCGCTCGCCACACTTGCCTCACTGATCTTCATGCAACTGTTGGTGGTATTCCCCGCCATCGAGCCATTCCTACTCACCACGCAACTGAACGCGTACGCCGCGCCAGGTTCGGAAGTGGCGTGGGTGGTGGCCCTCATCGCACTCTACGGAGCGCTGTTCGCGGCGCTGGCGGTAGTCCTGTTCGAGCGGAAGGACTTCTAGTGTGAAGCCGCAGCGGCGGCCCACCGCCCTTCAGCGACCCACCTTCGGGGCCGTGCTGGCGGTGCTGTTGGCGCTCTGCGCCACGCCGCTGGCGCAGGCGCAGCAGATCTCGTACACCATCCAGGTGGTGGCGCTCTCCGACATGGACTCCGCCATCGACATCCAGGGACAGCTCCTCAGGCAGGGGTTCCCCGCCTACGTGGTGCGCTCGACCTCGAGCCAGGGCGCCATCTACCGCGTGAGGGTGGGCGCCTTCGCCAACAGGCCCGCCGCACTCATGTACGCGGAGGCCATGCCGCCCGTAGCCGGCGGACAGCCGGTGCCGGCCCTGGCGGAGGGCATCCCGGCCGGCCTCACGCCCCTTACCCCCAGGTTGGTGCTCTCCCAGGACCTCACGGGCGCCGATGCCAGGCTGGTGCTGGTAGGGGAGGCCCTGGCACTGCGGACGCAGCAACGGACGCCCCTGATGCAGGCCGAGTACACCGTCATGGCGGGCGGCACCGTGGAGCGGGTGAGCGCCTGGCAGCTGAGCTTGGACGAAGAGGGCAGCCGTGTGATGGTGCGCGACATGCAGCTCTGGCCCGACACCTGGCAGATGGAGCCGGATGAGGTGCTGGAGGGCTACCAGACGTCGCTCATCACACTGGTGGCGGAGAGACTGGGGCTCGACCCCGCCACCGTCAGGGCGGCGCGGTACGGCACCGCCAGCGGAGCGCCGCGCCTGATCGTGGTCGAGAAGGAGGCGCCGGATGCCCCCGATGGCACCGAGCTCCTCGGCCTCGGGGTGCCCGCTTCCGGCATGACCCCTGCCGGCCCGCTGCAGTTCCTGGGCCTCCAGCCAGAGGACCTGCCGGGCCTGTCGGACGGCGTGCGCATCGACCTCGCTGCGGGCACCGTCGCCGGCGAACTGGAGTACCCCGCGCCCGAGGAAGGTAGCGAGGGGCAGGGCAGCAACGCTCGAGAGGACGCTGCGCCCGACCGGAGTGAGCCGGCAGACGAGGAGCCGTCCGACGAGGGTGCCGGGGGGACCGACAACGGGACCGACGACGGAACCGAAGACGGAACCGACGATGGCACCACCGGCGAGCCGGACGATGCGGCCCCGGGGGAGACCGACGCTGGCGCCGGAGCCGGGCCGGCCGGGGATACGGGTGGGGAGCCAGGCGACGAGCAGGGAGAAGCCCCGCTCATCGTCCAGGGAGCGGGCTGGCGAGCCGAGGAGGACGGGCCGTTCATCAGGCTGACGGTGCCTCCCAGGGTGGAGGGCACGTCGGCCACCAGTTGGCGAGCCGCGTTCGGCACCCCGCTCTGGAGCGGCGCGGGCTACCTGCTGGCCTACGAGGGCAAGAACGTCTTCATATACGACTTCCTCCCGCGCGACTGACCGCACGGGAGGAAGGGATCTGCCATCCGACTAGGGGCAGGTAGGGCCGGCGCCCGCTGCCACTGTGCAGGGTCACCCCGCCGCTACGGCCTCGGGGTCCTTCTCGTCGGTGCGAGGCACGGGCGGTATGCCCTCCTCCACGAGCCACTTCTCCGCCATCATCGCCGCGCGCGTGCCCGCGCCCACGGAGGTGGAGAGCTGCCGGTAGATCTCGTCGGCTACGTCCCCGGCGGCGAAGACGCCCGGGACGCTGGTGAAGACCTCGTCCCGCACGGCGACGTAGCCGGTGGGGCCCAGCTCCACGAAGCCCTTGAGGTACTCCGTGTTGGGCACGTGCCCGATGTAGACGAACACGCCGTCGGTGGGGATGAAGCCTTCTTCGCCGGTCTGCACGTTCTCGGTCTTGATGCCCTTGACCAGACCGTCCTCGCCCACTATCTCGGTGGCAACGGTGTGCCACAGGAACTCCATCTTCGGGTTGGCGAACGCGCGCTGCTGCGCCGCCTGGTTGGCCCGCAGTTCGCCGCGCCGGTGGATGACGGTGACCTTGGAAGCGAACTTGGTGAGGAAGTTGCCCTCCTCGACGGCGGCGTCGCCACCGCCGACCACCACTACCTGGCGGTTGCGGTAGAAGAAGCCGTCGCAGGTGGCGCAGGTGGAGACCCCACGGCCGTACAGCTCGTCCTCGCCTGGAACACCAAGGAGGCGCGGGTTGGCGCCCGTGGCGATGATCACGGCGTTGGCGTGGTAGTTGGCCTCGAGACCCTCCACCATGAAACCGCCCTCGTCCAGCTTACGGATGGTCGTGATCTCGTCCATCACGATGCGCGATCCGAAACGCTCGGCCTGGGCGACGAAACGGGCGGAAAGCTCGGCGCCGCTGACGGGCTCCGGGAAACCGGGATAGTTCTCTACCTCTTCCGTCTGTGCTATCTGCCCACCCGGAACCGCCTTCTCGATGATTATGCTGCTCAGGTCCGAACGACCTGTGTATACGCCGGCGGTTAGCCCCGCGGGCCCGCCGCCGATTATCACGACGTCGTGACGATGAGTGCTTCTGGGCATCCGTGCCTCCATATGGTTCGAGTTTAGCGGAGTTCCGCTGGGGTCGGAGTAGGGCTGGAGACGCCGCTCCACTGAGTAGCAGACGCACCGACCTCTTGCGTGGATTTCGTCACAAGGCCGCTGCGGGCGGAGAAATGTCATAAAGGCAGGGAGTTGTTGCTGATACTTTGCGGTTCGGAAGAGTTTGGGAAGCCGAGGAGGGACGGTCGGCGGGTGGGGCAGGGAACCCCGCTCGGCGTTACTGAAGACCGCGCTCGCGAAATAAGGAGTTGTATCCACGAATGTCGTCCACAGTCCGAACGCCTTCAGCGGAACCGAGAAGCAGTATGACTGAAGAGCAGCGGGGCGAGCCCGCACTAGGCACGCACAGCCCTGCT
>CAZPWN010000030.1:0-18968 GCA_964590475.1 uncultured bacterium
TGCTAACTCTTGATCGCTAGGTCAGGCTCTTGGGGAGCCGGGTGAACTAGCGGCTGTCGCCCTGGCGGTCGAGGGCCGGTCCGGGCTGGCCGGTGCTCAGGATCAAGGCATCCGCGTCGAGCGCGAAGCCGGCTGTGCATGTGATCTGTTCGCTTTCTATCTGAGGACCACCGGAGCCGGTGACGTTTCCACTCACGGTCGTGGTTCCGGAGATGTCCAGCACTTCCTCAAGGGTGGTGCAGTATGCAGCGTAGGCCGCGCCCCCGTAGTCCGCCTCGTTACCGGTGATTGATCCACCCACTATGCTGACGGACGCTGTTTCTTGGACACGGAGTCCCCCACCGGAGCTGCTGGACCCTGCCAGAGCGTCAGCGTCATTGTCCGCAAACTCCGTATCGGTGAACGTGGCTTCCGTCCCGATGAAGGCCCCACCACCGCGGGTGGTGACGGGGTTATCGGTACCGAGCGATTCTCCTCCAGCCACGTTGCCTTGGAACGTGGAGTCGGTAACGTTTATGGCTCCACTACCAACTTCGCCGTTGATGGCGCCACCGATCCGCTTGGCGACATTGTTAGAGAAGGTGCTGTTCTCCACCGTAAGGGTGGTCGCTTCGCCGTCGTGGAATATTCCGCCGCCCCAACCGCCGTCCGTGATTTCACCCGTCAGGCCAGTGGGGTTGCCGCGGATCTGGAAGTTCACGCCGACCTCGTCGTCGTAAGGGCCAGCGCTGTTGCCGGAGACCTCCGAATTGATGAGGGTAAGTGCGCCGGCGTTGAAGATGCCACCGCCGGAGTACCACGCGCGGTTACCGGTGACGCTAACGTTATCCAGGGTGAGATCGCCGAGGTTGCGGATACCGCCACCGTAGTAGATGAAGTCCCCACCCGTGATGGTCAGGTTCTCCAGGCGCACGGTCGCCCCAGTGTCCACATGAACCATACGGGAGTTGTAGGTGAATGGGTCGCCAGGGTCGCCAGGATCGCCAGCCTCGTAGCTGATGCTGCCCTGCAGCGTGATGAAACCGTCGGCCGGCCCGCTGATGGTCAGGTCCTTGTTCAGGTAGAGGTGAGCGTCGCCCCAGGAATCCATTTCGACTCCGGGGAGAAGGATCTGGCCAGCGGCCACCACGTCGGCAGCGAAGCCGATGATGGCGCCGGCGGGTGCGTCCGCTACGATCTGGCGCAAGGTCCCATCGACAACAGGCTCGCCCTCGAAGTCCCCGCCGTCATAAGGGTCGTAGTCATCCGTGTTCAAGACCACGTTCGCCAGCGGACCTGCGTCCGCACTATCTTCGCCCTCGGCATTCACGGCCACCAGACGGATGAACTGGTGGGTGCTGACGGGAATGTCCAGCGTAACGCTGGTCTCGCTGCCCGCCACATCACTCAGGTGAAGCGCGTCCGTACCGTCGGCCGTGTCTACGGCGTAGATCTCGTAGCCGGTTGCGCCCGTAGCGGTCCAGGTTGCGGTGAACTGGCTGCCTTCCACCACAGCAACATCGAAGGTGTCGATGGTCGGGCCCTCGCCGACCGGCGTGGTGGAAACGGTGACGGGTACGGTAACCGTGATCGGGTCTCCGCCAACGTCAGTAGCGGTGGTCGTACCGGTGATCGTGGCGGTACCTTCCGCCACGGCCGTCACCGTCACGGTGCCCGTGAGGGCATCGGTGGTGGCGGGCGCAACGGTGGCGACCGCGGTGTCGCTGCTTTCCCAGGTCACTTCAGTGCTGGCGGCGCCCAGAACCTCGAGCGTGTACTCGATGTCCTCAGTGGCGCTTGGAGCCATCGTGAGGGGGCCCGTCGGCTCAACGGTAAGGCCAACGGCTAAGGGGTCGTCGGAAACTACGATCTCCACGGTGACCGTGACCGGGTCGCCGGCCGCGTCCGTGGCGGTGGTGGTGCCGGTGAGCGTGGTAGTACCCTCGGCCACGGCGGTCACCGTGACGGTTCCGGTGGGCTCATCGGTGGTAGCGGGAGCGACGGTGGCTATAGCTTCGTCGCCGACTTCCCACGTGATTTCGGTGCTTTCACCGGTTTCGACCACGAGCGTGTACTCGATGGCCTCCGTGGCGCCGACAGGCAGACCGATGGGGCCAGCCGGATCCACGGTAAGGGTGACGGGACCCTCGCCCGCGGTGACGGTGACGCTGACGGTGCGGCGGACTGGATCGCCCGAAGCGGGGTGCACTACGAGTTCGTACTCGGTGTCCTCCGTGGGCTGAACGGTCCTGTTACCGGTGGCCGGCAACTCTTCCGCCAGGAGGTCTCCGTTTGCGTACAGCTCGATGTTCTCGAAGTCACCGTTCACTCGCCAGGCGAGGACGGTTGAGTCGCCAGAAACGATCGTTTCCTCGGCCACGGTGAAGAACTGGACCGTGGGCACGGTGGGTGGCGTTTGGGGATTCGTGCAGGCCGCGATGATGAGCGGAATCAGAGCGGTTACCAGTAGCAGCCACCGCTTCGGATTCCCCGGGTAGAACCTTGACCACCTAGAGTTCATTCTTACCTCCTCGTTTATCGACAGGATGCGCGCGCCGGGCCCCGGCACATGGGATGGGAACGACTGAAGCATACTGTAAGCCAGCGATATCGGACTGGCGGTGTATAGGTCGCTCCGAGACATATACATACGACAGCGGGCAGCGCTTCGATGGTCGACTGCACCTGAGCCACCGGCCAGGCTCCGCTTAGAATCAGGCCGTGAAGGCAACGAGTAATCAGGTCGCCGCACCTCACGTTTCTGGACTCGCCGGGTACCTACCCAGGTGGGTTCATTGAACGTCACATCCCATAAACGGTTCCCCCTCGCGCTGCTTGCCCTGACCGTTGTGGTGGGCACCGTCGGGGCGCTGACGGTTCTTAGCAGCGGTCAGCTCCAGCTGCTCGCCGCGGCGACGGCGGGGCTGGTGGTGGTGGCGCTACTGCTCGTCGGTAGGCACCAGAGCGAGAGTTTCCTCGCCGCGTACTGGCTGGCCTTCTGCGCCTTCTCCACGCTGCTGGCGCCCTACGTCATAGGTGGCATGTTCGGCGTGTTCTACCTGGCTCTGGCGCTAGGCGTCATCTATCGTCTCGCCACGGGGGGTGTGCGCCTGGACCCGCCGATGGTAGCTCTCTTCCTGGGCTACCTGCTGATGCTGCTGGTCTCTCTCTTCGAGTACTCGGGGCCTGGGACCGCCCTGGCGATGGACCGCCTACTCGCCGTGCTCCTCGCGCTGTTCGCCTCCCTGCTGATAACCAGCAAGGCCGGAGCGCGCATAGTCCGGGGGGCCATGATCCTCGCTTCGGCGGTCATCGCCGTCTGGGTCGTGATCAACGCCGCACAGAGCAACTTCGCATACCGCGGCAACGTCACGGTGAACGAGAACGTTGCCTCCTTCTACATCGGCTTCGGCTTCATCCTGGTGGCTGGCTACCTCATCCTCGAGTTGAGCCGCGCCCGGCCCAGTCGCGCGGGGCTCCTCACCTCCGGACTGTTCACGGTGCTGCTGGGTTACAGCCTCACGATCCTCGCCTCGCGGGGCGTGATCATCGCGGTGCTGGCCGCGCTGGTCTTCGCCCTCATCTGCACGCTCCTATTCGGGCGGGTCAAGAGACGGGTCGTGGTGATCCTCCCCCTGGCCGTCGCCACGGTGCTGCTGTTACCCGGCAGCTCCCAGATCATCGAACGCTTCAACAGCCCCTCCACCGAGACCGGCGGCGGCCGCACCGTCATCTGGGACGTGACGCTGGACTCAACGCTCTCCGGCAACCTGCAGCAGCTGGTACTGGGCCACGGCATGGACGCCAGCGCTGCAGTCATCCGCCAGGAACTCTCGTACGTTTCTTCCACCCACAGCAGCTACATCTACGTGCTGTACAACCACGGCCTCGTCGGCCTGCTGCTGTTCCTGCTGCTACATGTCCTGCTGTTCGTGCGCCTGTGGCGATCTCCAAGTAGGCACAGGCTCCCTCTCCTCATGCTCCTCGTGTTCCAGATGGCCGTAGGGCTCTTCCTCACCGCCTCGGACAACTACATGTACTGGATCTCGCTGGGGATCCTGGCTGGCCACGCTCTGCTGTTGCGCTCCGGTGACGAACCGCGCGCCGCCCAAGCATGAGCCGGGCGAGAGTAAGTACCGATAGGAGTGCACCTGTGCGGATCCTGCTCGTTACAACCTCGTTGATCGTGGGGGGCGCGGAGAACCAGGTCTACCTGATCGCGCGGGAACTGAAGAAGCGCGGCCACGAGGTGCGCGTCATATCGCTGCTGCCGGCGGCCGCCTACGTGGACGAGTTGGCCGAAGTGGGGGTGGAGGTGGAGAGTCTGGAACTCGAAGCCCCCAGAGCGGCGCTCAGTGCGCTCCGCAAGTTCCGCGAGACCGTCCGGCGTTGGCAACCCGACGTCATCCACGCGCACATGTTCCACGCCATCTTCCTGAGCCGCCTGGCACGGCTGGGCCAGAGGCGGGGCAAACTGATATCCACCATGCATAACCTGGAGCCGGAGAGCGGGTTCAGGAACCTCGCCTACCGCCTCACGGACCCGCTGGGCTCTCTCACCACGAGCGTGGCGCAGGCCGGACGCGAACGTTACGTGCAGGCCTCGGCCGTCCCCCCTCACCGGATAATGAACATCCCCAACGGCATCGACCTGGAGCAGTTCACGCCGCGGCCGGAACTGCGGTTGCCCCTGCGGCAGGAACTGGGCCTGGGCGACGGCTTCGTGTGGCTGGCGGTTGGTCGTCTGGAGGAGCCCAAGGACTACCCCAACCTGTTCGCGGCCGTGAGGGAGATCAGGCGCACCGGCAGCTCTTCGACCGTGCTGATCGTCGGTGACGGCACCCTGACGGACGAGCTCCATGCCCAAGCCGCCGACCTGACGGCCAGCGGCGCCATCCGTTTCCTTGGGGCGCGCAGCGACGTCAGCGCACTGCTGTCCGTGGCGGACGCTTACGTCATGTCTTCCTGCTCTGAGGGGCTGCCACTGGTCCTGCTCGAGGCCGCCGCCTCCGGCCTGCCGATAGTGGCCACGGACGTGGGCGGCAACTCCGAGGTGGTGGCGCACGGCCGGACCGGCACGCTCGTGCCCTCGCGCTCCCCCAAAGCGCTGGCCGAAGCCATGCGGGCCATGGAGAACTCACCTTGCGAGATGCTGCGGGCCTGGGGAGCGGCGGGCGAGGAGAGGGTAAAGGAGCAGTTCGAGATCGGGCAGGTGGTGTCCTTATGGGAGAGGACGTACGCCGACGTCGTGGGCGCTGGCAGGGCCGCCTGATCCGGGGCTCAATCGACCTCTAGGGCGCGCAGCATCTGCGCGTTGACTTCCACGTCGCTGAAGCGCTCCTCGGCAGCCTTGCGCGCCAGCGCGCCCTCCCGCACCAGGCGGTCCGGGTCAGTGGCGTACTCGATCAACACCCTTCGCAGGTCGGCGGCGTCCCTGGGCGCCACCAACGCGCCGTACTCACCGGGGTTCACCACCTCCCGGCAACCCGGAACGTCGGTCACGATGGCGGTTCGCCCCATGGCCAGCGCCTCCAGCGCCGAGCGCGGCAGCCCTTCCCGGTAGGAAGGCAGCACGAAGGCGCTGGCGGCCCGTAGGAGCGGCCGCACGTCCGCCACCTGGCCGTGCAGGACCACGTGGCCCTTCCGCTTGGCTTCCTCCAGCGTGGCCGGGTCGATGGACTCGGGGTTGGCGTCCGCGCCGCCCACCAGGTGCACCTCCGCGCTGGGCACCTGCTGCTTGAGCCCCTCGGCCGCCGTCAGCAACTCCATCACGCCCTTGGCCTTGAGGAGCCTGCCCACGAACACGAAACGCACCGGATCTACGGGAACCGGCGAAGCCGTGAACTGCTCGATGTCCACGCCGGACCCCGGCACGACCACCGCGCTGCTAGGCCTCACGGCCCCGGCCCGCACGAGCAGGTCCCTGTCGTCCGGGTTGTGGAAGATGACGCTCCGCGCCCGCCTGAGCAGCAGCCTGAAGGCGTTGGTCTGCACGATGCGGGAGAGCATCCGCCTGGGCGTGGGGTCCGACTCGAGGAACGCGTAACCCAGGCCGGACAGCATGGCGTAGGTCCGCGGCGCCCTGCTGAGAGAAGCCGCGGTCAGACCCACGAGGATGGCCTTGGCGCCGTAAGCGAATACGTCGGTCGGCTGGATTTCGCGGAACAGGCGGTAAGCCTCCGAGATCCTCGCTGAGTCGCTCAGCGGGTTCATGCCGGCACGGCTGAACGCGATCCTCCGGTGCTCCACGCCCCTCTCAGCCAGCAGCTGCTCGTACTGTGCGGGGTCGTTCGGTGTGACCACGGTGACCTTGACACCGCTGGCTATCAACCGCTCGAGCAGGCGTGTGCGGAACCTGATCAGGTAGTTCAGCTCGCCCGCCACTATCACCATGTGTCGCTGCGCCATCTACGTGGCGCTCCGCAGGGCGTGTGCCATCTGGCCCACGTTCTTCATGCTGTAGGACCTGAAGCCCAGGCTCTGCCGCAGCCGCGCGTACTCCTCCAGCAACACCTCTAGGTCGTCCAGGTTCTGCTGCTGGTTGACCCCGAAGTTATGGGGATGCCACCAAAGGTGGAAGATGGAGCGGCTGCGAGCGGCCAGGCGCATGGCGTTGATTATCCGCTTGACCCTCAGTTCGTTCAGGGCGCCCAGAGTAGGAGAGTACGGGCGCAGGAAGAAGCTCTCCCTTATGTCCACTAGTCCGTGCTCATCGGGCTGCGTGTCCTTCCACGGCACGCGCTCCGAGCGGGTGATGCGCGAGTAGGAGTTGGCCAGACGCACCGCGCGTACCGGCAGGGGTGACTTGCCGCTAGCGGTGGGGCGGCTGATCCAGTTCTTCTCGTTGGTTCGGTGCTGCCTGAAGCCGGCGCGCCGTATGGCCGGCGCGTAGTCGGCTCTCACCTGGTGCCTGGGTATCACCAGGGACTGCAGCGAGAACCCGTGGTGTTCCGCTATGGCCTGCGCCGCGTCGAGGTCGGCCTCGAACTGCTCCACCGTCTGCCCGGGCTCCAGGCAGTAGTAGTGGGAGTAGGTGTGGCTCGCGAGCTCCTGGCCCGGGGTGCTGGCTATGAGGCGTATGAGGCTCGGAGCGAAGTGCAGCGGATCCTCGGACTCGTTCCTGCCCGTGCGGATCTTGTACGGGTCCCTGATGGGATCCGCGTAGGACGGCCGCAGGGCCGGATCGAACTGCTCACGCTCCTCCGCGCTCGCCGCGAACAGGAGGCCCACCGTAGCCCAGGTGGCCTCGACCTCGTATTCCCTGAAGAGGTCGAGCATCCTGGGGATGACCTCGCGCGCTCCCAGGAGGTTGTCGCGATACCCGCCGTCCGAGCCGAGGGAGTCGTGGACTCCCCAGGCCAACTCGAAGTCGAGCGATATGACCAGCGCCCCCGCCCGCTGTGCTTGACCGGGCATCCTCAGCGACGTGCGGTGTGGGGGATCACCCTGGCTACCACGTCGGCCGAGGTGGTTGGCTCCGGCCCAGCCGACCACGGCAGCCCGGACCCTTCTCTCTCGCCTCGGCTGCTCACGGCGGGGCCTCTTCTCTGGACCACCACGCCCAGCACCCGGGTATCCAGCGCCTCGAAGAAGCCAGCCGCGTCCGCTGCCAGCCGCTCGCTGGTGGCGGGCGAGAAGCCGATGATGACGGCGTCCAGGGCCGGTGCCACGGCGGACAGGTCCACCCTCCTCATGCTGGGCGGAGTATCGACGATCACTATGTCGTAGTTCTCGGCCAGGCCGGCCACGATCTCGCTGAAGTCGGAGACGAGGATGTCGGAAGGGTCCGGGTAGTTCGTCCGGGTGGGCAGGAGATCGAAGTGCCGGTCGGGCCCCGAAGCCACGCGCACCACCGCGCGCGTCTCGCCTCTGGAGCGGAGGGCGGCCTCGAGTGACGGCCCCTCCTTGCCTACCAGTCGACGGCTGAACCCGAGCTTCGGCTTACCGAAATCGACCTCTATGAGTAACGTCTTCACGCCGGCGCGGGACAGGGAGTAGGCGAGCCCCGCGGAACTCCAGTTGTCGTTGGTGCCCTTCTCGACGGAGTGGAATCCTATGACGGCGGGCCGCAGGCCGCCTATGCGCCTGACCACCTCGTTCCTCAGCCAGCTCAGGTCTTCCTTGGCCTTGAAGAACTCCGTTCGCACGTTGGGCAGAACGGCCAGGACCGGTAGGTCGGTACCGGCCACGTGGAAGCGCCTCCTGGCGTCGCGGCTACTGCCGTAGCTGTTGAACAGGGAGGCGCCGTAGCCCACGAGCAGACCGATCGCGGTCGCTATCACCGTGTTGAAGAGCACGCGCGGCGCCACCGGCTCCTCGATGGCCTGGGCCTGGCTCATCAGTTCGAGCAGTCCGACGGCCACCACGGCGGACGATCTGAGCCTCGCCGCCTCGAGCTCACGGACCCTCTGTTCGCGGAGCGTGGCCACCGCGATCTGCTGCGCCGCGGCCCCGGGCTGCTGAGAGGCGGAGAGCCGCTGCAGTTCGCCGTCCAGCTCCTGAACCACGCGCTCGAGCCCGCGCACCGTCTCCGTCAACATGTGACGTGCCCGGTTGCGGTCCCAATCCACCAGCTCCGCCGCCACCGCGTTGGCGTACTCGGCAGCGGTCTCGCTGTCCTCGTCCCTCACGCTCACCTTGATCACGCTGGAAATCTCGTGGTTATCGATCGTGACCGAGATCTGGTCCTTGAACTCCTCGAGCCGTGAATAACTGGGTGTGGAGCCGGTCACCGAGGTGAAGGCACGCTCCGCGACGTTGCCGTCGAATATGGCCCGGTTGTAGACCCGCGGGTCGACCTGGGGCGGGGCCAGCAGTTCCTGCGCACCGAGCGAGCTCTGCGCGCGGGACGCGAGGAGCGTGACCGAAGCCTCGTACACCTCGGGCATGCGCGACGAGACTATGAAAGCCGTGGCGCCAGCGAACAGCCCGCCGATCAGCATGGGTACCAGGGCGCGAGTAACGGACCTCACCAGGTCTGAGAGATTGATGCTGGTGCCTATCGGCTCTGTGCCATCTCTATCTGCCACTTAAGCTTCCTCCGGGTGTTCTGGCTGCTCAGCGTATCAGAGCGGTGCAGGCGGCAACTTCGAACACGACCACCATCCACCGACGCTGCGAGCGTGCACACAAGACTACGCTCACGGGAGTTCCTACCCGGTGACGGCGGTCCAGGCTCCGCCCACCACAGCGGTGGTAGCGGCCGGGCAGCAGGTCATGCGCTTACCGGGGCGACTTCGCGCCCCAGCACGACGCGCGTAGCTCGCGCCGGGGGGGCGAGATCGGGGTTCGTCACGAACTGTTCCTCCAGCAGCAGGGTGGAGAGCACACCGACGACGCCCATCTCGTCACTCTCGCTCAGGCCTTGGTCCACGTACTTGGCGGCCTTCTGCACGAGCTTGCCTACCGCCACGGTGTTGAAGAGGCCGCTGGCGGCGACCCTTTCCGGCTGCAGCAACTCCTGCACGTAGGGTGGCGCGTTCCGCCCGAAGAAGGCGCGCAGGATGGGCGCCCTGTACGGGCGCTTCGGCCGCGCGTTTATCTCGCTCGGCAGCACCCCGGCCAGGGCGCGCCTCAGCACGTGCTTCTCGCGGATACCGTTCATCCGCGCACGCTCGGGCAGCGAGGCGGCTAGCTCCGCCACGTTCACGTCCAGGAAGGGGAAGCGCCCCTCCACGGAGTTGGCCGCCAGCATGCGGTCGCCCTGCGAGTGGAGGAGGAAGCCGGTGAGGAAGGTGATGATCTCGAGGTACTGGGCCTGACCGAGGTGACCCACAGCGGCGAACTCGTCGGGAAGGCGCGCTAGCAGCCTGGCCTCCGGATCGCCGACCTCGGCCGCCTGGGCACGGAGCTCGGGGGCGAGGAAGCGCAGGTTGCGGGCCGTGGTGCGGAACCGCGGCCTGTGGCTGTACAGGGGATCGTCCAGGTCCTCCATGCCGGTACGGAAGAACTGCGCCATCAGCCCCCCGCCTGCCGCGAGGTCGCGGGACAGGTAGGGGTAGAGCCGGGCGAACAGTTGCGGCCGCAGGCGCGACTCCGGGTCGCGCGCCCAGAAGCGTCGCACCGCTGCCTCCTGGAAGAGGTTGTAGCCGCCGAACAGCTCGTCGGCGCCCTCACCCGTGAGAACCACCTTGTAACCCTCGTCGCGCGCGAGCTGCGAGAGGGCTAGCAGTGGACCGGGCGCGGTGCGCAGCATGGGCTTCTCCGCCTGCTTCACCACTCGGGGCAGCGCGGACGCCACCTGCTCGTCCGAGACGCTCACGCGGTGCAGCTCCACGCCAAGGGCGGCGGCCATGTTGTCCTGATGCGTGGATTCGTCGAACCTGGGGTCCTCGAACGAGAGGCTGAACGCCGAGAGGGGGCCGCTCGTGTGCCGCCGCGCCAGTGCGGCCGTGGCCGACGAATCGAGCCCGCCCGACAGGTACACGCCCACGGGGACGTCCGACCTCAGGCGGATGCGGGTGGCTTCGTCCAGAGCGTGCAGCACCTGCTCTGCCAGTTCCTCTTCGCTGGCGCGCAGCCGACCCTCGTACGGCCCGAAGTCGATGTGCCACCACCGGACCGGCTGGCCGGCGCCCTCCGTCCCGACCCACATGTAATGTCCCGCCTCCAGTTCGGAGATGGCGGGGAAAGCGCTCCGGTCCGGTTGCACCGCCCAGAGCGTGAAGGTCTCCACCAGGGCCAGGGGGTCTATGCTCCGCGACGCCTCCGGATGACGCAGCAGCGCCTTGGCTTCCGAAGCGAACGCGAAGTCGCTGCCGAAGCGCCCCAGGAACAGGGGCCTTATGCCGAAGCGGTCGCGCGCCAGGAAGAGCCGCTTGGTCTGGTAGTCGTAGATGGCGAACGCGAACTCGCCGTTCAGTTTGGGTAGACAGTCGGCGCCCCACTCCTCGAAGGCGTGGGCCAGGACCTCGGTGTCCGAGCGGGTAGTGAAGCGGTGCCCTAGCGAGGCCAGCTCCTCGCGCAACTCCGGGTAGTTGTAGATCTCGCCGTTCTGCATGACCCAGAAGCGACCCGCCTCGTCCGACAGGGGCTGGTCGCCCCCTTCGATGTCGATGATGGCTAGCCGCGTGTTGACCATGCCGAACTGGCCGTCGAGGTAGAGGCCCACACCGTCCGGTCCCCGATGCTCGAGTTCCCCGGCCATGCGTAGCAGGAGTTCTCTGTCCGCTTGATCGTTGGCTCGGTAATAACCGGCGATGCCGCACATATGCCCCAACAGTCTACGCTTCCCTGTCGTAGCCCACAGTGCCGGCCTCCACGGCGGTCGCATGCCCCGGAACTCAGCCGGGCAAGGCCGCACCGCCGGAACCCCGCGCCCACGGGACGTGTGACCGATAAGCGGGCGGCGGTGCGGGTTCCCGATAGCTTAGGTGCGTCGTTTCAGATAACCCCATTACCGAAAAGGACGGTGGCATGGAACATAAATCGCGTCGCTATACTGAGAGTGTCTCTCCTTCATCTACTGCGCCGAAACGCGGCCTGCTCGTCGCGCTACTTCTCGGGATAGCTCTCGTGATAGCAGCGTGCGGTGATGGCGGCCTAGGGGTGGTTGGCACCGTGGAGTCCGTGTCGATCGACCAGGCCGACATGACCATCGCGGTAGACGCCACCCGCAACCTGACCGCCACGGTGGACGCTCGAGACGGCGCCTCGACCGAGGTCGACTGGTCGAGCTCCGATCCGGGCGTGGCTTCCGTAACCGCCGGAGGCGTGCTCACCGGGGTGGCTCCCGGCACGGCCACCATCACGGCCACGAGCCGCAGCCACCGGAACGTGTCCGATAGCATCCTCGTTACCGTGCAGGAAGGCGGGGGCGGCGGCGGTGGGGGCGGTCAGCCCGACGCGCCCCAGATCACGTTCAGCGCGAACCCGGACTCGCTCGAAGCCGGTGAGAGCACTACCTTCTCCTGGTCCATCCAGGGCGCTTTCGATTCCGCCGAGATCACCGATGCTCTGGACGAGCCGGTAGCGGAAGACCTCGCGTCGAGCGGGACCGTGGACGTACAAGTGGACTCCTCTCAGACCTACACCCTCACGGTCTATTACGGCGGTAGCTACCTCACCCAGGAGAGCGTGACCGTAACGGCCACCCCTCCGGCCGGCTTCCCCACCATCGAGAACTTCTCCGCCACGGTGGAGCGCGGCAGCCGCATCAACTTCACGTGGTCCGGTCAGGACGCGGCGGGCTGGGAACTGTACGCGGTCGGCGCCGGCGTTCCGCCCGTATCGCTGGATAGCGGCCCGGGGAGCAACGGCGAAGTCACCTTGAACATCCCTTCCAGCGCTACCCCCTACTACCGGCTGGTCCTCCGGAACATGGCCGGTGAGACCGAGCACCTGATGGGGCGCCCCAGCAACGTGGTAGTAAGCGACGACGATTACGATACGTACGACGCGGGCGTCTACACGCCCGAACCCGCCATCCCGGGCACGCTGCGAGCCGTCCTGGCAGACGCCGCACCCGGCTCCGTCATCGGCTTCGCGTCCGACATCACCCATATCCTTCTTCCCGGCGTCGGCTTCCACCGGCCCGCTGGTGGACCTAACTCCGACGCGCACCTGATCATCGCCAAGGACATCGTCATCTCGGGTCCGGCAGGCGCACGGGTCACTCTCGAAGGCAGCTCCAACCAGCCCGCTGGCGACACCAGCGAGGCGCTGACCTGGCGCTCCAGGGTGGTGTTCGTGGCTCAAGGCGTGACGGCGGAACTCGAGAACCTGACCCTCACGGGCGGCGAGTTCATCGTCGCGGGAGCCGGCATCAACAACAGAGGCAACCTGACCATCCGCAACGTAGCCGTGACGGGCAACCGCGCCTTCGGGGACGGCGGCGGCATCCGCAACACCGGCACGATGACCATCATCGATAGCGAGATCACCGACAACGGCGCCTACACGGAGGACGACGAGGTCGGCAAGACGTGGATCATCCGCGGCTCCCCCGACCCCCGGGCCGTGCTCACTTACGGCAGCGACCCGCTGGGCAACGGTGGCGGCATCATCAACCGCGACGCGGGCGTCATGACCATCACCAACAGCGTCATCAGCGGTAACACCAGCTACTACTCGGGTGGCGGCATCTACAACACGGCAACGCTGACCATGGAGGGCGTGGACGTGGTGGACAACACCGCGGACTTCACCGCCTTCGCCGTACCGCGCTGGAGCTACGGTGGCGGGATCATGAACAGCGGCACGCTGACGGCCACCGACAGCGCGATAGAGGACAACCAGGTAGCCCAGCAGGGCGGGGGCCTGTGGCACAGCGCGGAAGCCACCTCGACGACCCTCACGAACGTGAACATCGGGGGCAACCACGCGGGAATGAGCGGCCAGATGGGCTACGGCGGTGGGATCCACCACAACTACTTCCCCGGTGAGGAGGACCTGCTCAGCATGACCGGGGTAAACTACGCCCCAGGCAACACCCCTCAGAACTACCTGGAGCGCGAAGTACCGTTCGAGCCTGGAACCGTTCTCCACCCGCTCGACTACCAGATGGAACCGGCGAAGGAGAGGTAGAGGCCAAAGAGGAAGAGGTGGGTGGATCGTACGCGGGAGACGGTTGATCGGTGACGCGCCTATGCTGCTGACCCTGCTGTGCCTCGTGGCTGCATGCGCACCCATGGTGGGAGAGCCAGGAGCCGCTACGCGGATAGAGGCAGCCGACTCCGGACTCACCACTCCCGCGCAAGCCACGGGCGAGCACCTCGCTGCCACGGGCCAGAACCAGGCTCGCGACCTACCCCCACTTCAAAGGTGGGTCTGCCCCCAGGAACCCCTGTCCCCTCGGTACGAGCCGACACTCTACGTGTCGGAGGACGGGGATGACGACAACGATGGAAGGTCGGAGAGCGGCGCGCTGGCAACACTGCAGCGCGCCGCCGACCTGGCTGAGGCCGGCGACGTGGTGTGGGTGAAGGAGGGGGTCTACTCCTCGGATGTTGTCTTCTCCGGCACGGGCACCGCCGGAGAGCCCATCGTGTTCGAGTCCTATCCCGGGGAATGCGCCGTGCTGGACGGCTCGCAGAACGTGCGGAGCCGCCACACCCGCTTCGACGGCGCGCGCCACTACGTCTTCCGCAACTTCATCGTGCGTAACTCCCCGGTGCAGGGCATCTACCTGATCGACTCGGAGAACATCCACATCAGCCACGTGCGCAGCCACCACAACGGCCTGAGCGGCATCCAGAACGTGGAAGGCAAGAACAACCGCTTCACGCACTTCATGGTCCATGACAACTCGGACGGCAGAGGCGGCAACGCGGACGGCATCGGCATATCGTCCGGCACGGGCATGCACATCGAGCACTGCCTGGCCTTCCGCAACTCCGACGATGGCGTGGACGCGTGGAAATCCAAGGGCACCGTCATCGCGCGCTGTATCGCCTTCGAGAACGGGTTCCAGGGAGGCGACGGCAACGGCTTCAAGGCGGGCGGAGGGCTGCCCGATGGGAACGCCGTCGTGCGCTACAACATCGCGTTCGGCAACAAGTCGAACGGCTTCACCTACAACTCGGGTGGCGGCATCCGCTTCGAGCACAACACGTCTTTCGACAACGGCGGCGCCGGCTTCGTGGCAGGCGGCGTCACGCTGCGTAACAACTTGGCTTTCTCCAACTCGCGCGATGAGTTGTACGACGACGGTGGCGGCAACGACGAAGCCAACAACAGCTGGAACATCGGCCTCTCCGAACCGCCCTTCGGCTCCACGGAGCTCGCTTCGGCTCAGTTCTTAGCGTTGGACGCTACGGCGCAAGCACGTGGCGGCAGGTCGGCTGGCTCCAGGAGCGTGGGGGCGCTGGCCCCCGGCGAGACCATCCGCACGGCGTTCGGGATAGACCTGGGCCAGTTACTGCAGCGGGTGGGGTCCGAATAGCGGGTGCGGTAGCCCCGCGCCGTCGTGACCACGTGACCCGTTCTCAGAACCTGAGCGCAGACTCAGGCGCTCGGCAGGCCCAAAGCCCGCGCGTAGCGCTCTATCACTTCCTCGGCCTCGTAACGCGAGTACCACTCTGCCGGCAGAACCTTGCGCGGTTGGCCGAGCGCCCGCCCCATGGCCGCGGCCAAGGCATCCGCGTCGTCCACCGGCACCAGTTCTCCCAGATCTCCCTCGTCGAGCACTTCGGATGGCCCGCTGGGGCAATCCGTGGAGACCACCTTGGCGCCTACCGCCATGGCCTGGATGAGCACGTTAGGTAGGCCCTCCCAACGAGAAGACAGGACGAAGAGATCGGCGGCCGCCATGTGAGCGAACGGCTTGTCCGTGAAGCCTGGCAGGTCCACGTGTTCGGCAACCCCGTGGCGGTTGGCGAGCTCGGTCAGTTCGTCACGTAAGGGGCCCTCGCCGAATATGACCAGACGGCACGCCATCTTCTCGCGCAACTTGGCGAACGCCCGGATCAGCACGTCGAAGCCCTTCTGTTGACTGAGCCGGCCGACACCGATGATCACCGGGGAGCCGCCGTCGCCCAGCCACGGATGGTCGGCTTCCTCCTTCGCACCCGCGCGGAGGCGCTCGGTGATGACCGGGCTCGCTATGACCGATATCTTCTCGGGGGCAAGGCCGAGCACCTCCACCAAACCCCTCGCGACCCCCTCGGAGACGGCGATTATCCCGTTGGCGGCGCGGTAGGCGCTGCGCATGGCGAAACGGACGCCGCGACCTTTCAGCCCCTCGCTTGCCAGGTCCTCCTGCAAGGTGTTCGCCTCTCGTAACACCACGCGGATGCCGCCGACCATCCTGGTCGCCATGACCGCCAGGACGTTGGTGTGCTCGAGGGTGCTGAGGAGCACGAAGGGCCTCCTGCGCCTCAGGTAGCTGACGAGCGCTGGCAGGGCCACCGCGGCCCTGGTTCGTTGCAGGTCGACCAGGTTCACGCCTTCACCTAGGTCGGTGTGAACCGCACCCTCCAGGTTGAGGACCACGACGTCGACCGGGAAGCCGCGCCTGGCGATCCCGGCCGCCAGGTCCACCAGCACCCTCTCGGCCCCGCCACCGCGCAGCGAGGGCATGAAGAGAGCCACCACCGGCCGGCCGTCTTGCACCTGGTTATTGGAGCCCTTGGCCCGGGGGTCGCCCACTACGGCCGCCCCTGGTCGTGAAGGTGTACTTGCTTGGTCGCTCAAGTGATGGCCTCCGGCTAAGCGGGATCCTGTTGAAGAAGTAGTCGTGTCCATCAGGGAGCCCACCCGCACCGGCCCCGACGCAGCCCAGTATAGGTAAGCCGGCCGCGAGGAACTTCTCGCGCTCCACACGCGGTTCCTGGCCCACAGGCGTGACAGCCCAAAAAGCGATCGCTCGGAGCGCGCCCACCTGGGGCACTCCGAGCGATCGGTGTTGGGTCAGGGCTCGTTAGAGACCCTGAGACTCGTGTTCCTGGGCTTAGTTGCCCATGGCCATGTAGTCGGCCGGTTCCTGATCCTGGAGCGAGGCCACCGCGATCTGGGGGTTGTCGATCCCGAGGATGCCGGCGATGGTGACGCCGTACTCGAGGGCACCCAGGTCCGGAGCGGAGCCGGAGTACTCGTACTCGGTAGCGACGCCAGCGTTGATGGCGGGGCTATCCGCACGGAGGGCGAGGAACTCGGGGTGGGCGGAGTCGGTGCTCACGGGGCGCGCATCGCTGATGGAGAGGTTCCAGCTGTTGTTGCGCTGGTTGGAGCTGTGCAGCATCAGGGTGCCGCCGATGGCGAGGTTGTTGGTGAAGGTGACGTCGGTGTGGCCGAGGAAGGCGTAGTTGCCGTTACCGAACGCGGTGTTGTTGATGAAGCTGATGTGGCGTCCGCTGTTGTTGGTGAAGCCAACGGCCTTGTTGTTGTAGGCGATGGTGTGGCGCACGGTGGTGTAGTTGTCGATACCGCCGCCGGCCTTGATGCCGTTGCCGTTACCGTGGCTGCCGCGACCGTTGCTGTGCACGACCGTGTACTCGATCAGGGTGTAGGTGGACTTCCAGGCGTCGATACCGTCGTCCGCGTTGTCGTAGGCCAGCACGTGGCTGATCACGTTGTCCCGACCGGAGGAGATGCCGATGCCGTCGGCGTCTTCGCCGGGCTGGTTCTTGCTGTTGACGCGGTCGAAGTTGTCGTAGGTGGTGATGTACTGGAAGGTGTTGCGGCTGCTGCTCACGTTCTGGATGCCGCTGCCGTTATGGCCGTGGGTAACGATGCCGGTCAGGAGGTTGTCGTTGGCGCCGTTGATCACGTAGATGCCCTGGCGCGGCCCGTTGCGGACCTCGAAGTTGGCGAAGATGTTGTGGCTGGCGCCGTCGACCCAGAAGCGGTCCTTGTCGACACCCGCGCGGCGGCCCGAGCCGTCGAAGATGGCCCACTCACCGGGGTACGAGGCCCAGACGATCGGCTCGGACTTGGTACCGGAGGTGCGGATCTTGGTTTCGAGGGGGTAGACACCGCCGCGGATGTAGACGACGTCGCCGGGGCGCACGATCGAGGCAGCCCTGCTGAGGGTGCGGAGGGGCTCGCTTTCGCTGCGGCCGGAGTTGCTGTCGTTACCGTTAGTGGCTACGTAGAGCGTGGCGGGGGGAGGGGTGTAGCTGCTGCCCGGGGCGCCCGGCACGGTGGGGGCCGGCTGCTCAGGGGCGGGCGGAGTAACGGGATCCGAGGGGGCGGGTTCGGTGGGGTCGGGGGTGAGGGTGACGGGGGATTCCGTGTAGGCCTTGAGGTTGGTGAAGCGAGCGGTGGCCTTGGCACCACGAGCGTGGGCGGTCACGGCCATGCCGATGAGCACGTCTTCTTCCATGGCGACCTCGTAACGGCCGATCTCGTTCCAGTTCTCGCCGTCCGCGGAAAGCTCGCCGGTCAGCACGTCGCCGTTACGGCTCAGCCTGAGCCAGCCCGGTACAGCGTTGGCGTCGTCTCTACCGGCGGAGTTCACCGTGACGTCGCCGCGCTCCAGGCGCGCCTGGTACACGGAGCCGTTGTTGCCGCTGATGTGGATCATGGCGTTCTTGGCGTCGGGCTCGAGGCTCTCGCGGATCATCACACCGGCTTTGCTCCAGGGGTCCGCAGCGCTAAGCTCCTCGACCCGGACGGAGAGGGCGCCGTCGCCCTTGAGTTCGGTGTAGGTGTAGTAGAACTCGTCCCTGTTGCCCCAGATGTCCTCACCGGAGCCGACGATGACTACGCCTTCTTCCGCTGAGCTGCTCAGTTCCAGGGCCTGTTCGTCGTCTTCGTAGCCGATGGCAGCGCCGGTCCAGTTGAAGCCGCCAGCATCCTGGCCTTCGTTGACGGGCGCTTCTTCTGCCACTTCTGGGGAAACCATGGGCTGACCGCAAGCTGCGAGTACTGCGATTACGAGGATCGATACTGCGAAGAGGAGGGTTTTCTTGTACTTATCCGCAACGGTGCGCCAAGTGGCCTGTTCCGTAGCGGCAATTGCGTGATTCATTTGCATCCAAACCAGCTCCCGTGGTTGGGATGCAACCAGGCACATACGTCCGGCCGGTTGCATCACTGGCTCCCCGCGTCCCTTGATGCCCAAATGGGGATCTGCGGTTCATAGCCTCCGAACATCGCTTTACGACGTTCGTAAAATGTGGGTGCTTAACCTGGTTTTTGGAGCAGACAAAAAAGAACTCGACCGGTTGCGCCACTGGCTCTGCATGTACCAAGCGCCCACTTTAGCGGCACATGCTTCATCGCCTTCGAGTAGGAGCAGCCTGAGCTGCCTCCGAACCAAAGAGTAGCAGGGGTAAGTGAGAACATGATGGGACATTTACCCTGTTCTCCTGCCACGCCAGCCCCGGACTTCAGGGCGTGCGCGGTTGACGCGCCCAAGAGGATCGATCTAAGCCCCGCACCCCTGCGGCCTAGAACCGGTGCCCTGCCGCACGCCACGCTGCACGGTCCTGAGGACGCAGCCGCGGTGTGGCCGCACGGTGAGCCAGCGACGCTCACCTGCACGGATCGCCGTTCTCATGTTCGTCTCAGAAAGTAATACGCCTGTAAGAGTTTCCACAGTATGCTCC
>CAZPWN010000031.1:0-18967 GCA_964590475.1 uncultured bacterium
ACGGGCCCGGCTGGGCCTTCGGGAGCCCGGGGCGAAGCTGGACCGCCGGGGCCGCCGGGACCGCCGGGGCCGCAGGGCGAGCAGGGCCCCGCAGGGCCAGATGGGCCTCGGGGCCCTGGGGGGCCTCCTGGTAATCCAGGACCCCCGGGGCAGGATGGCGATGATGGAGAACCTGGTCCTCCTGGACCTCCGGGTGCTGATGGTGCTGATGGCGAGCCGGGTCCTCCTGGCCCTCCGGGTGCTGACGGCGCTGATGGTGCTGATGGCGAGCCCGGTCCTCCTGGCCCTCCGGGTGCTGATGGCGCTGATGGTGTTGATGGTGTTGATGGCGAGCCGGGTCCCCCGGGCCCTCCCGGGGAATGCAATTGCATCGAGGCTCCCTAGCGTTAGTGCCGATACAGCATGTGAGCCTTGCGTCCGGAGTAGCTTCCATCTATCAGGCCGCGATATAGGCCCCTACTCCAACCGCTCCTCCAACAGCCGCCGAGCCAGATCCGGCTTGGCGGCTCCTTTACTGGCTTGCATCACCTTGCCCAGGAGCGCGTTTATCGCTTTCGGGTTGGCGCGCACGCGTTCGACGAGGTCCGGGTTTGCGCCCATCACCTCGTCCACCAGGGAGCCGAGCTCGCCCTCGTCGCTCACCTGCGCCAGGCCGCGGCTCTCCACCAGTGCGTCCGGGTCCTCACCGGCCACCACGTCCGCCAGCAGCTCCTTGGCCGCCGTTACGGAGATCGTGCCGTCGTCCACAAGCGTGAGGAGCCGCACCAGGTTCCCGGGGGTGAGTGCGCTGCCCGCAAGCGTAAGCTCCGCGGCGTGGAGTCGGCCGCTCACCTCCGCCATCCAGTTGGCTACGGCCTGGGCGTCCTGCGGGTAGAGAGCGCAGGCGCGGTCGAAAAACTCCGCCGCCGCCACGTCGTAGGCGATCGGCCCCGCGTCTTCCTCGCGCACGCCAGCGGCCAGGAAACGCCCCAGCTTCTCCGAAGGCTTCTCGGGTAGAGCGTCCCGCACCGCGTCCTTCTTGGCGGCCGGCACGGCGACAGCGGGTATGTCCGGGTCACGCAGGTAGCGGTAGTCGGCCGCAGTCTCCTTCGTGCGCATGAGGTAGGTCTTCTGGCCGCCCTCGTTCCAGCCGCGCGTCTCCTGCTGAACCAGCCGGCCCGCCTCGAGGAGCTGCGTCTGGCGCCTCGTCTCGAACTCGATGGCCGCCGCCACGCTCCGGAACGAGTTGAGGTTTTTGACCTCGACCTTCGTGCCGAACGGCTGGCCCGGTACGTGCAAGGAGATGTTCACGTCGGCGCGCATCTTGCCTTCCTCGGGCGCGGCGTCGGAGACGCCCAAGGCCTGCGCTATGCCGCGCACCTCCACCAGGAAGTCGCGCGCCTCCTCCGCGGAGCGGATGTCCGGCTCCGTGACCATCTCGATGAGGGGCGCGCCGGCGCGGTTGAGGTCCACCAGCGAGTGGTCGGCGTACGCCGGGTGCACCAGCCGGCCGGCGTCCTCCTCCAGGTGGCAGCGGGTGATGCCGATGCGGCGGCCGCCGGGAACGTCGATATGGCCGCCCGTGCCCACCGGCACGTCGTCCTGGCTCAGCTGGTAGTTCTTGGGGGCGTCGGGGTAGAAGTAGTGCTTCCGGTGCCAGTGCGTGGCCAACGGCACCTCGCAGCCTAGAGCGAGCGCGAAGGCAAGCGACAGCTCGAGCGCCTGCTCGTTCAGTAACGGCAGGGTGCCGGGTAGTCCTAAGCAGATGGGGCAGGTGTGCAGGTTCGGCTCGGCACCGAAGCTCGTGGGGCAGCCGCAGAACAGCTTGGTCTCCGTGCGGAGCGCCAGGTGTACCTCAAGGCCGATGACCGGCTCGAACATGCGGAGAAGCTTACCGTAGGCCGCGCTATGATGGCCGCGATGGTCAAGGTCGAGCTCGAAGACATCGCCGTGTCAGGCGACGAGAACCAGTTCCTAGCCCTACTCAGGGCCCCGAACGGTGAGCTGCTACCCATCCACATCGACGCCATGCAGGCCATAAGCATAGCGGCGGGCAAGTCGCGCGAGCAGATGGAGAGGCCCCTCACGCACGATCTCTTCGTGTCGCTGCTCGAGATGCTCGACGTGCCGCTCACCCGCGTCGAGATAACGGACCTCGTGGATGGCACGTTCTACGCCAACCTCGTGCTGGAGCGCGCGGGCGTGACCATAGAGGTCGACGCCCGTCCCTCGGACGCCATGGCGATAGCCGTGCGCACGAACTCGCCCATCTACGTGGCCGCCAGCGTGCTGGACTCCACGGCGCTGCGCGACTTCGAAGGTTCGGGCGGCGCCGAGGCCTGATAGGCCGTCGGCGCCGCCCGTTACGGATGGTCGGGTCGTGGCGAGCCTTAGCTCAGTGCAGGTGCGATTCCAGGAAGTAGAGCTGTAGGTCCGCCGTGCGCGAGATCTCGGTCAGCAGGTCGGCCGTGACGGGGTCCTCGAGTTTCTCCGCCTGCTCGATGCCCTCACGCGCCTTCTTGGTGTAGGCGGCCACGCGGTCCCTGAGTTCGGTAGTGAACTTCTTGCTGTCGCCGAAGCCCGAGGGGAACTCCTTCAGCGAGCTGGACTCGGCCGCCATACGCACCGTGCCCATGGCCACGCCGCCCAGGGTGTTGATGCGCTCGGCTACCTCGTCCACGAACGGCTCGAGGGTCTCGTAGATGGCGTCGTACATCTTGTGGACTTGCCAGAAATCCATGCCGCGCACGTTCCAGTGAGCCTGCTTGATCTGGCTGACGAGGTCGGACGTGTCGGCGAGTGTCTGGTTGAGGAGCTCGACCAAGCCCTCCCGCGAGCTGCTCTTGATGTCGATCTTCACGTCCTGGAGACGATCCTTGACTGCAGGCATACTTCCTCCTTGGCGTGGCCGCTGGCGGAAGCCAACCTGCGCCTGGTGGAACTGGCGCCGCTCGGGCTGGGCAGCCGCAGCTGCGGCCTACGCTCTTAACCTAGCGCCGAAACGGGACCGGTTCAGTATCCCCTGCGCCCATGAACCACGTCCAGGAGCCAGCTAATCCGCAGTACGGCGCTCAGGTAAGCAGCTTCTCGGCAGCGGCCTTCAGCGCTGCACGCGCCTGCTCTTCGTCCGCCTCCGCTGCGCCTTGAGCCCGGTCCGGCCGGCCGCCGCCGCGCCCTCCCAGGGCGTCCAGTGCGGTCTTCAGGGCGGGGCGCACGTCGGCCGTTAGCCCGGGGCCCGCCAGGAAGGCGAGGCGCACCCGCCGGGAACCGGCATCTCCCGCCTCTTCCGCCGCCAGCGCTGTCGCCACGTTCGGGGCCCGCTGCAGAAGGTCCACTAACTCCCCGAAGAGCTGGGCGTCGTCCCCCGTCAGGTAGGCCGTGACCACGCCGCCCTCGGCGTGCGCCGTCAGCTGCTCGGCCAAGGCCCTTGCCCTCGCGCGGCGCACTTCGTCGAGCTGCTTTCGCAACTCCGCGTTGTCCGACCGCAGCTGCTCCGCCCGGACCGTCAACTCTTCCAGCGGGGCGCTGAGGAGCACCCCGAGGGCGCTGGTAACTGCGTGCTTCTGGACGTGATCCTCCACCGCTTCCTCCCCGGCGCGGAAAGTCAGCCGGTTGAGCCCGCCCTTCACCCGCTCGAGCCCCACGATCTTGATGGGCAGGGCCTCCGCGCTGCTACGCAGGTGCGTGCCGCCGCACGCCACAAGGTCGTAATCGCCGATGGCCACCAGCCTCACCCTGCCGCTGACCTTGGCGGGCCGGCGCAGCCGGTACTCCCCCAGGCGCGTGTCGTCGACCTCGAAGGTCATAACGGAGAGGGCGCGGCGCGCCGCGCGGTTCACCTCTTCCTCCACGGAACGCAGGGAGGCGTCGTCCGCCTCGCCTCCGAAGTCGATGGTGCAGTCGGGCCCCCGCATGCCGACGGAGTGGGTCTCGTAGGCGTCGTTCACCCGCACCAGCGCCTGCGAGAGCAGGTGCTGCGCGGTGTGGCGCTGCATGTGACGGTAGCGGCGGTCCCGATCTATGCGGCCGTGCACTTCCGCGCCCGCCCGCAGAGCCGCCACGTCCGGTGCCTCCACCCGGTGCCACACGGCGCCGTCCCTGTCCTGCACGTCCTCCACGGCTAGCTCCGCGCCGTCCACGGTGAGCGTGCCGCGGTCGTGGAGCTGCCCCCCGGCGGTGGGGTAGAAGGCGCTCCGGTCCAAGCGCAGCCAGGTGCCGTCAGACTCCCGGCGCACCTCCAGCAGCTCGCCGTGGAACTCGGTCAGGTAACTGTCGTAACGGTCTAGGCGCACGTTAGAGAGTGTAGCTCCGTCTGCCCGGGGACCGCGCTGGCAGGGCGCTACTGCTACTATCTACGGCACCATGTCAGAACCTGGAACCGCTTTCGACATCGCCGCACCCGAGTTCGACGAGGACGGGGACGCCTCCCTGGCCCCGTTGGTCACGGAACTGATCGCGGGACTCGGGGAAGACGTCACGCGCGAGGGGCTACTGAAGACCCCAGAACGCGTATCGCGCTCGCTGCACTACATCACCGCCGGTTACCGCGCGGACCTCCACGACGTCATCAACGACGCCTTGTTCGACGCGGAGGGCTCCGAGATGGTGGTGGTGAAGGGCATCGAGTTCTACTCCATGTGCGAGCACCACATGCTGCCGTTCTTCGGCAAGGCGGCCATCGGCTACATCCCGGACAAGACCGTGCTTGGGCTCTCCAAGTTCGCGCGCGTAGTGGACGTGTTCGCGCGGCGCCTGCAGCTGCAGGAGCGCATGACCTCGCAGATAGCGGACGCGCTGGTGCGGGTGCTCGAGCCCCACGGGCTGGCCGTGGTTACCGAGGCCAGCCACATGTGCATGATGATGCGCGGTGTCGAGAAGCAGGGCTCCACCACGCGGACCAGCGCCATGCGCGGCGTGTTCCGCGATGACGCCCGCACGCGCCAGGAGTTCCTGGAGGCGCTTAGCTGACGGCCGGCGCTTACAGCAGGTTGCGCGTTATCCAGGCGGCCACGCCGCCCTCTTCGGGCGAGTCGATGTGCTGGTCCGCCACCTCGAGCACCTCGCGGTGCGCTTGCGGACCCACGGCCACGCCGGTGCCGGCCCAGTCGATCATGGTGATGTCGTTGGCGCCGTCGCCGAACGCCACCACCTCGGAGCGGGGTACTCCCAGCTTGTCGGCGATGTACGCCAGGGCGCTGCCCTTGTCGGCGCCGTTGGGCACCACTTCCAGGAAGCCGTCGCCCCACAGGTAGCGCTGCAGGTCCGGGTGGGTCTCGCCTATGTAGCTGTAGATCTCCTGGCTGCGGTCCATGCGCCCGCCATGGAACACCACCTTGTCGTACTCCGCCACGGTGCCCGCCTGGTAGGGGTTGATGGTGCGGCTGGCGGCGTGCACCCACTGCCAGCGCTCGTGCGCCGGGTCCCTCACGTACAGGGTGTCGTCCATGACGGCGGAGAACTCGAGCTGCATGTCGTGCAGGTAGTCCGCCAGGAGCTGATCGGCGAAGGTGCCCTCCATGAGCACGCGCCGGAGTTCGGTACCGTCCGGGTTGCGCACGCGCGCACCGTGGTTGGTACTGCTCGGCAGGTCCACCTCGAGCTGCTCGATGTAAGGGCGGGCCGAACCGTACTGGCGGCCGGTGAGCACCGTCACCAGGTGGCCCTTCGAGCGGGCCTGGTGGATGGCGTCCAGGATGGGGAGCGGAAGTTCGTACTCCTCCGTGAGGAGCGTGCGGTCTAGGTCGAAAGCTAACAACACAGTAGATAGGACCTTACCAAGGACACGCGCACCCGGCTGTTGCGGGCGGTCGGGACGGCCGCTCGGAGCCTCTCGGAGGCGCCCTGCTGACGCTCGCCCAGGCACGGCGTTGGCCCACCGCCAGCCGCGCGGCGGGATGAGGTACGTGAGGGCGGTGATAGAATCGCCGCGATAAGAGGTCGGAACCGCGGGGACCGGCCCTGGGAGGTTTGCCGAATGTACCGAGGTCGCG
Source organism: uncultured bacterium (assembly GCA_964590475.1). Taxonomy (GTDB): domain Bacteria; phylum Deinococcota; class Deinococci; order Deinococcales; family Trueperaceae; genus JAAYYF01. The sequence continues at coordinate 5,970 of CAZPWN010000031.1, forward strand.
AAGGACAGTGGGCCTTCTTCCTGCACCGGATCTCCGGTGTGGCGTTGGCCCTCTATCTGCTGCTGCACGTGTTCGACATCAGTCTGGTGATGTTCGGTCCCGACGGGCCGTTCAACGCGTTCCTGTTCTTCTATCATCAGTGGCCGTTCCGCATCGGGCTCGTGCTGATCATCGCCGCCGTCACCTACCACGCGCTCAACGGGCTGCGGATCATCCTCATGGACTTCACCGGTTGGGGCGTGAGGTACCAGCGCACCATGTGGTACGCGGTGCTCGGCCTGGTGACCGTGATCGGCATCCCGGTCCTCATCAAGATCGTGCCCGAGATCTTCGGGGGAGGTGCCTGATGGCCAGCATCAACCGGCCGCGCACCTACTCGCAGGCGCGCCAGACCTACTCGTCCAGCCGCGAGCTGGCCTGGTGGGTGTTCATGCGCATCAGCGGGCTGTTCCTCGTCTTCCTGGTGGGCGCCCACGTGTTCATCAACAACATCCTGGTGGACGCCGGCACCATCGATTACGAGTACGCCGCGGGGCGCCTGGCGCAGCCCGGCGTCAAGATCTTCGACTCGTTCCTCTTAGGTTTCGCTTTGCTGCACGGCGTCAACGGCCTCCGTTACAGCATCGAGGACTACTTCCAGAGGCCCGGCACCCGCTTCTGGCTCAAGACCATCCTCTTCGTCGTGGCGGTCGGCATCTTCGTGGTTGGCGTCATGACCCTCTGGGCCTTCAGCTTCGACGAGATGGGCGACGCCATCCGCAACCTCACTCCGCCGCAGTAGGGAAGGGCGTAGATAACAGCATGATCAGGGCTCACAGATTCGATGTCATCGTGGTTGGCGCCGGCGGCGCGGGCCTGATGGCTGCCCGCTACGCGGCGCACAACCCCAACGTCTCGGTGGCGGTCATCACCAAGCTCTACCCCACGCGCTCGCACACGGGCGCCGCGCAGGGGGGCGTCGGTGCCGCTCTCGGCAACGTCAGCGAGGACCATCCCGAATGGCACGCCTTCGACACGGTGAAGGGCGGCGATTACCTGACCGATCAGGACGTGGCCGTTGCCTTCGCGGAGGAGGTCATAGACGCCGTCTACGAGCTGGAGCACATGGGGCTGCCGTTCAGCCGCACGCCGGACGGCCGCATCGCCCAGCGCAAGTTCGGTGGTCACACGCGCGATCACGGCAAGTCGCCCGTGGAGCGCGCCTGCTACTCGGCCGACCGCACGGGCCACATGATCCTCCAGACGCTCTACCAGCAGTCCGTCAAGGACCAGGTGACCTTCTTCAACGAGTTCCACGTGCTGGACATGGTGATAGTCGACGGCGAGTGCCGCGGCGTGGTGGCGTACGAACTGGCCACGGGTGAGCTGCACGTCTTCCAGGCCAAGTCCACCATCATCGCGGCCGGCGGCACCGGCCGCATGTTCCAGGTGACCTCCAACGCCCACGCGCTCACCGGCGACCTCATGAGCATCGCCTGGCGCCGCGGCATCCCCATGGAGGACCCCGAGTTCTTCCAGTTCCACCCCACCGGCCTCTACAAGATCGGCGTACTGCTCACCGAGGGCGCCCGCGGCGAGGGGGGCATCCTCCGCAATGCGGAGGGCGAGCGGTTCATGGAGCGCTACGCGCCCACCATCAAGGACCTTGCCCCGCGCGACATGGTGAGCCGCGCCATGTACCTCGAGGTCCGCGAGGGACGCGGCGCCGGGCCCGACAAAGACTACATCCTGCTGGACCTCACGCACATCGACGCTCACATCATCGAGGAGCGCCTGCCCGACATCACCGAGTTCGCGCGCATCTACCTGGGCGTGGACCCCGTGAAGGAGCCGGTGCCCGTGCAGCCCACGGCTCATTACGCCATGGGCGGCATCCCCACCAACATCGACACCAACGTCATCTGGGACGGCCAGAACACCATCGTGCCCGGCCTCTACGCCGCCGGTGAGGTGGCCTGCGCCAGCCTCCACGGCGCCAACCGTCTGGGCACCAACTCGCTGGGCGACCTCCTCGTGTTCGGCCGGCGCGCGGGCCGCAACGGCAGCGCCTACGCCGAGACCGCGCAGTTCGGCACCATCCCCGAAGGCGCGCTGGACCTCGCGAGGGAGCTGGTGGATACCGCCCTGAACGGTCCCCGCACCGAGCGCGTTTCGCACCTGCGCAAGGACCTGCAGCGCACCATGATGGACAACGCCTCCGTCTTCCGCACGCACGAGACGCTCACCACCCAGAAGGAGGAGCTCAGGCAGCTCCGCGAGCGTTACAAGAACATCGGCGTGGAAGACAAGAGCAAGCGGTTCAACACCGAGCTGATGGAGGCGCTCGAGCTCGGCTTCATGCTGGACAACGCCCAGGCCCTGGTGGAGGCGGCACTCAACCGCACGGAGTCGCGCGGTGCTCACTCGCGAGAGGATTACAAGGAGCGCGACGACGACAACTGGCTGAAGCACTCCATGGTGTACAAGGAGGGCGACAGCGTCAGGATCGACTACAAGCCCGTAACGCTCGGCGTCTACGAGCCGAAGCCCCGGGTGTATTGAGGTAGCTGGATGAACATAACCGTACGCATAAAGAGGTACGACCCCGAAGTCGACCCTAGGCCCCGCTGGCAGGAGTACAAGGTCGAGGTCGAGCCCATGGACCGGGTCCTCGACGTTCTCAACGAGATCAAGTGGGAGCTGGAGGGCTCGCTGGGCTTCCGGCGTTCGTGCGCCCACGGCATCTGCGGCTCCGACGCCATGAAGATCAACGGCCGCAACCGCCTGGCGTGCAAGGTTCTCGTAAAGGACCTGGGCGACCGCATCGACGTGGAGCCGCTGCCCGGCATGCCCGTGCTGCGCGACCTCATCGTCGACATGGAACCGTTCATGGACGCCTACAAGTCCATCGTGCCGTACCTCATCAACGACGACCCCGCTCCGCCCCGCGAGCGTCTGCAGTCCGCCGAGGAGCACGCCCGCTTCGAGGAGAGCACCAAGTGCATCCTCTGCGCCGCCTGCACCTCCAGCTGCCCCATCTTCTGGACCAACGGGCGCTACATCGGCCCCGCCGCCATCGTGAACGCGCACCGCTTCCTCTTCGACTCGCGCGACCAGGGCTCGAAGCAGCGCGTCGAGGTGCTCTCGAGCATGAACGGCGTGTGGCGCTGCCGCACGGCCTACAACTGCACCGAGGCCTGCCCGCGCGGCATCCCCATCACCGACGCCATCGAGCAGGTCAAGCGCGAGCTCGTCTGGCAGCGCAACTGAGCTAGGCGGTGGCGCGGGTAGCTGCCCGCACGGGGTCGCTACCGGTCACGGGACCCGCAATTCAAGAGCGCGCGGCCGCGCCTGCACGTCCCGGGGGGACGGCGGCGCGGCCGCTCACGTGCAACCCAGCGCTGGTCTGAAGGCCTGGAACCGGCCGAGCCGAGAACCAACGCTCAGCCCAGGTAGACCACGGCCTCCACCTCGACCAGGGCGCCCTTGGGCAGGCCGGCCACGGCCACGGTGCTGCGGGCGGGCAGGCCCTCGCTCATGTAGCGGCCGTACACCTCGTTGAACGCCGCGAAGTCGTCCATGGTGGTGAGGAAGCAGGTGGTCTTGACCACCCGGTCGAAACCCACGCCCACCTCGTCCAGGATGCCTTTCAGGTTCTCCATCACCCGCGTGGTCTGCTCCGTTATGTCGCCACCCGCCCAGGAACCGTCCGGGTCGAGCGGGATCTGACCCGCCGTGAACAGCAGGTCGCCCACCTTCACCGCTTGCGAGTACGGGCCGATGGCTTCCGGGGCTTTCGAGGTTGCGATGATCTCTTTCATGCCACAGGCTATCAGGCGCCGCCACCGCGGGGCCGCGCCCGGCGGGGCCCATGAGCACAGCCGACGGGCTCGTACTCAGGCGGGAGCGTGCTCAGCTGCGCCAGATGAGGAACAGCGCCAGCAGCACTATCAGGTAGGCGGAGCCCAGGATCCAGAAGCGGTAGGGGTACCACGGGTGTCGCCTCAGACGCTGCAGCGGTCCGTTGCTGGGGAATCCGTCCTCCACCCGTCTTATCCCCGAGAGCGTCTCGCCGATGTCCACCGACTCCGCCTCCAGCGGCGTGCCCGGCAGGTCGTACTGCTTGGGCCGGAACGCCACCTCGTCCACTCGCAGTACCGTGGCCGTCAGGTTGTCGGGGGCGCCACGCTCGTTGGCCTCGGCGATGAGCGCGGTGGTCGCCGCCTCCGGGTCCGCGCCGGTGACGACCTGCGCGATGCGCTTCTCGTCCAGCAGCATGCTCACGCCGTCGCTCACCACCACCACCATGTCGCCCGGCAGGACGTTGAAGTAGAGGACGTCGAGCCGGAAGGTGGGCGTGGCGCCGATGGCGTTGGTGATGACGTTGCGCCAGCGGTGCCGCTTGGCCTCCTCCTCGCTGAGGAGCCCCTGGCGCACGCGGTCCGCCACCCAGCTGTGGTCCGACGTGAGGCGCGTGACCCCGCCGTTGCGTATGAGGTAGGCGCGCGAGTCGCCGACGTGGCCCACCAGGCCCACCTGGTCGTCGATCAGGACGGCCGTCAGCGTGGTGCCCATGCCCTTGTGCTGCGGGTTCTCGAGCGCGTAGTTGTACACCTCGACGTTGGCCGCCTGGGCCGCGCGTGCCAGCGCCACCGGCGGCTGAACGCGGCTGCGCCGCAAGGACTCCACCATGGTCTCCACGGCGCGGCGGCTGGCTATCTCGCCGGCCGTGTGCCCGCCCATGCCGTCCGCCACTACGGCCAGGTGGCCGCGGCCCGGTACGTCGCCCACGAAGAAGAAGTCCTGGTTCAGGCTGCGCACCCGGCCCGGGTCCGTGGCGCCGGCGCTCGCCACGCGCGTCACGGGAGCGCCGCCCCGCGCGCGTGTTGCGCCGGCGGTAGCGCCGTTCGTCGTTCCCTCGTCCGTGCGCGCCCCCTCGCGCACGGCCTCCGCCCCGGAGGCGCGAGGTGAGGGCCGCGCTTCGTCAGCCGGTGGTAGGGGCCCTGCCATAGTGGGTCATGATATAGCCCACCTCATCAGAAGCAACGCCGGTTTCCGAACATCCGGCCCCGCGGCTGCCTGCCGCCCCGCTCTGCGGGCGCCCCAGGGCGCGGCAGGGCGCCGCGGTTGATATGCTCCGGCGCATGACTGGTGGCGGTGGCGACGGTAGGAACGGCCCGGGCGCAGGTGATGGCGCGAGCCCGGCTGTAGGGGCAGGTGGGCCCGGTGCCCCCGGCGGCAGGCTGGGCGCCGCGGCGGTGGCAGACGGGGTGCGGACCGGCCGCATGAGCGCTTCCGAGGTGATCCGGGCGGCGCTCGAGCGGGCGCAAGCGGCGCAGGAGGCCACCAACGCGTTCATCACCATCGCAACCGAGCAGGCGTTGGCCGCGGCGGACCGCATCGACGCCCGCCTGCAGGCCGGGGAGGACGTGGGCCCGCTGGCGGGGGTGCCGCTGGTGGTGAAGGACAACCTCGTGACCCGCGGCGTCCGCACCACCGCCGGCTCCAGCATGCTGGAGGGGTTCGTGCCGCCGTACGACGCCACCGTCGTCAGGCGGCTGGTGGAAGCCGGCGCGGTGGTGATAGGCAAGTCGAACCTCGACGAGTTCGGCATGGGCTCCGGCAACGAGAACAGCACCTTCGGCGCCGTGAGGAACCCGCTAGACCCCACCCGCGTGGCCGGCGGCTCCTCGGGCGGCTCCGCGGCCGCCGTGGCCGCGGACGCCGCACCCCTGGCACTCGGCAGCGACACGGGCGGCTCCGCGCGCCTGCCGGCCGCCTTCTGCGGCGTCGTCGGCTTCAAGCCGAGTTACGGGGCGCTCTCGCGCAGCGGGCTCATCGCCTACGCCAGCTCGCTGGACCAGGTGGGCATCCTGGGCAGCGACCTGGCGGACGTGGCTCTGGCGTTCGACCTCGCGGCCGGTGTGGACCCGCTCGACGCCACCACTTACGAGCCCCGCGAGTACGGCGCCGCTACCCTGTCGGGGGCGCCGGACGACCTCACGGGCGTGCGCATCGGCCTCGTGAGCGAGCTGATGAGCGCCGTGGCGGGCGACGAGGCGGACGGGCCGCAGGGCTTCGGTCCGGAGGCGCTGGCGGCCGTGCGCCACGCCGCGGGCGAGCTCGAGCGGCGCGGCGCGGAGGTGGTGGAGGTCTCGCTGCCCAGCGTGGTCCACGCCCCCGCCTGCTACTACGTGACGGCCACGGCCGAGGCGTCCAGCAACCTCGCGCGCTATGGCGGCACCATCTTCGGCGCCAGGTCGGGCGCGCTGGGCGACGGCCAGGAGGCCGTGATGAGCAGGGTGCGGGGCGAGCTGTTCGGCGCCGAGGTCAAGAGGCGCCTGCTGTTCGGCTCGCTGGCGCTGTCGGAGGGCTACTACGACAGGTACTACGGCCGCGCCCTGAAGGTCAGGCGCCTGATCGCGGACCAGCTCGAGGCTGCCCTGGGCGAGGTGCACTTCCTCCTCCTGCCCACGGCGGCCGGGGTGGCGTTCCCGCTGGGGGAGTCACAGGACGAGCCGTTCGAGGCGCGCTTCGCCGGGCACTCGTTCTACTCCGACATGGCCACCTGCCTGGCCAACCTGGCGGGGCTGCCCGCCCTCAGCGTCCCCTACGGCAGCGCCGAAGGCCTGCCGCTTGGCGTGCAGCTCATGGGCGCCGCCCGCGCCGACCGCCAGGTTCTCAAGCTCGCTGAAGCCCTGGCCGGAAGCGGCCAACCGCCGGCCTGAGATGGCAATCCGGCGCCTAGTATGCGAAGAGCTCTTGTGCTATGCTTCTTCGGCTTGACCGTTCGGCCCGGACGGTGGGCTCGCCGAGTCTCCGGCCACCCGCGCAGCGCGGGCAGGGCGGAGTGCCTCAGGCTGGAAGCCGGCCCCGGGCCTGTTCATTGACACCAAGACGCTGGAAGGAGAGATCATGAAGCGGACTTATCAGCCCAACCGCCGCAAGCGTGCCAAGACGCACGGTTTCCGCGTGCGTATGGCCACCCCAGGGGGACGTAACGTCATCAAACGTCGCCGGGCCAAGGGCCGCAAGCGCCTCTCGGTATCGGATCGCTGAGTAGCGCTGCGGTCCTCCGCTCGCTGAGCGGAGACCGCGCCTTCCAGCGGCTGCGTAAGGGGCAGAGCGGTGGGAGCAAACACGTCACCATCCGTTGGCGGCCTAACGTGCACGGCGAGGTGCGCGTGGGCATCGTCGTGAGCCGCAAGGTAGGCAACGCTGTGGTGCGTAACCGCGTACGACGGCGCCTACGTGAAGCTCTGCGGGAAACGCTCAAGGACGGCGTGGCCGAGAAGGCCACCAACCGCTCCAGGCCCTCGTTCGACCTGCTGATCATCGCCAGGCCCTCGGCCGCGGAAGCCGACTACCACGAGCTGGGGCGCTCCCTTCGCTCCGGGCTCGCCCGCGCGGCTCTCTTACCGTGAACCAGTCCCCCAACACCAAGGCCAAGGTCACCGGCGTCCGCGCCGTGGCCATCTGGCCGCTCCGTATCTACCAGCGGTACTTATCGCCCCTGAAGGGCGCTCCCAGCTGCCGCTTCCACCCCACGTGCAGCTCGTACGCCATCGAGGCCATCGAGGTGCACGGGGTGCTGAGAGGCAGCTGGATGGGTCTACTGCGCGTACTGCGCTGCCATCCGTTCCACCCGGGCGGGCACGACCCCGTGCCGCCCAAGCGGCAAGGCGCACGCAGGAAAAGCGCGCAAGGCAAGACCCGGAACAGCGACATCGCGTCACCGCGTATCTCCTCAGCACGTATCTACGACACCAAGACGTCGACAGCCGACGTCTCGACGGAGGCACATTGAAACCGTTACGTAACCTGCTCCTGGCGCTCGGCCTGGCGGCACTGGCTCTGGCGTCCACCGCGTCCGCGCAGGTGGCCACCGAAGCTGCCACTTTCGACGTCGCCGAGTTCAGAGCGCTAGACAAGGTACAGGCCACCTGTAACGGCGCCAGCCCCTCCTTCTTCTGCGAACTGCAGGACGACGAACTGACCCTCATCACCGGCAAGGGGGTCGACTACTTCTTCACCCCCGCCGGCGAGCTCGCGGCCGCCTTCTCCAAGCAGCAGCGCGGGCAGCGTTACAACAACTACGCCCTGGACAACGGCATCAACCTCGTGCCGTTCGATTCCACCGTGCCGGGCCTGGCGTTCATGGTGGACGGCGAGTACTCCACTCCGCTGGAGGCGCAGGGCGAATGGGCCCGCAACGGCGACGGCCTGCTGGTCGGCCGCTACAGCGCCACCTACGAGGGCGAAACGGGCGACTTCGAAGTGTCGCGGCGGATCGTCCTCCGCGAGGGCAGCGATACCTTCGACCTGACCCTCGAGGTCGACCGCCTCAGCGGCGACGAGGAAGTCCTGGTGCAGCTGGCCACGCCCGGCATCGGCAAGGTGGCCAACCCCACCGTCAAGATCGGGCACGGCGACAACTTCACGCTCAACCCGCCCGAACAGGTGATCGAGGCGCCCACCTACATGGCGCTGCAGCAGAACGACAACAACCGCGGCTTCGCCTTCGTGCTCAGGCCGGCCGTCACCGGCGACGAGCTGCAGGCCACCTTCCTGCGCCCCAACCGCGTGGCCTTCCAGACGGAGGTCGCCGCCGGCGCCGGCGCCAGCGCCAACCTGCAGGCTTCCGTTTACGCCGGCCACAACGAACTGGTGCGCTACCACCAGGAGGAGTACCTCGACCTGCCGGGCCTGTTCCGGCCGAACATCCTGGGGCGCCTCTCGCTGCTCATCGTCAAGCTCCTCGAGTTCATCCACCAGTACGTGCCCAACTGGGGCCTCTCGATCATCGTCCTGACCCTCATGTTCCGCGTGGTCGTCTGGCCGCTCATCACCACGCAGACCAAGTCGATGTTCGGCATGCAGCGGCTGCAACCCAAACTGCAGGAGCTGCAGCGCAAGTACAAGGACGACCGCGAGAAGCTCACACAGGAGACCATGGCGCTCTACAAGGAGGCCGGGGTGAACCCCGCGGGCGGCTGTCTGCCGATCCTGCTGCAGATGCCCCTGTTCATCATCCTGTGGCGTGTCTTCGTGAACTTCGAGTTCAACGAGGGCTTCCTGTGGCTGCCGGACCTCGGGCAGTCGGACCCGTTCTACATCCTGCCCGTGCTCTACGTACTGGTCATGCTCGCCACCTCGTACTTCTCGGCGCGCGGCAACCCGCAGATGCTGCGGCAGTCGATGATCATCAACCTCGTTTTCGTCTTCATAATCATCAACTTCCCCGCCGGTGTGCTGGTCTACTATGTGGTATCCATGTTGGTACAAGTCTTCCAGTACTGGCTCCTCAGTCGCGGTCAGCCCGCGCCTGCACTGGCCGGTGCCGGCGCAGGTGCGCCAGCCAAGCTCGCGGCGTCCGGTAAGTCCGCGGGCGGCAATCAGGCCTCCAAGTCCGGCAACTCGGCCAAGGGCGGCAAGGGCGCGGCCGTCGAAGGTGGACCCGGTGGAGCGGGCAAGCAGGATTCCGGCAAGTCCGCCAAGGGTGGGAAGCGCCGTAAGTGAGGCCTGAGCATGAGTGATTCCGATCTGGACAAGTACCTAGAGGGCATCGGCATCGACGTCGGTGAGGGCGAGGACGAGAAGAGCGAGTTCGAGGCCCTCCTGGCCGAGGAGCCCGAGTACGAGTCCCCCGCCTTCCTGGCCGGGCCGGTGGTCAACGGCTCGCCGCTCGAGCGCGCCGAGTCTTTCCTGGTCAACCTCCTCCTGAACCTGGACCCCGCCTACGCGGTGGAGGTGGAGCAGGTCAACGGCGAGGAGATCCAGGCCGAGATCTACGGCGGCGATCCCGGCCGCATCATCGGTCGTAACGGTCGCACGCTGTCGGCGCTGGAGTTCGTGGTGAACGCCGTGGTGAACCGCGACGTGGACGACTGGATCCGCGTGAACGTGGACGTGGGCGGCTACAAGCGCCGGCGCGACGACCGGCTCCGCAAGGACGCCAACGCGGCCGCAGCGCGCGTGCGCAAGAGCGGCGTGGCCGTGGAACTGGAACCCATGTCGGCTGCCGAACGGCGCGTGGTGCACATGGCGCTGGCGGACGAGCCCGGCGTCATCACGGAGTCCGCCGGCGAGGGAGCCGACCGGCGCGTGGTGGTCAAACCCGCCTGACGCGAAGCGGGCGCCACCACATGACGAACGAAGCATGACGGACGGTGTACCGGTGGGCGAGAGCGAGCGGCCGCGCGACGTAGCGGCCGCTCGTCGTCTTCTGGTAAGGCGCCTGCAGGCCGCGGGCGTGCCGAGCCCCGAAGCGGACGCGGTGCTGCTCCTCGAGGGCGCCCTCGGGGTGGACAGGGCCACCCTGCTCCTGCAGCCCGACAGGCCGGTGGGCAAGGAGGCGGGCGCCCGGCTGGCGGAGATGCTCAGGCGCCGCGTGGCCCGCGAGCCGCTGCAGCTGATCCTCGGCAGGGCCCACTTCTACGGGCTGGAGCTGGCCGTCACACCGGGCGTGCTCATCCCCAGGCCGGAGACCGAACGCCTGGTCGAGCTCGTGCTGCTGGAGGCGCGAGGCGCGGCCACGGAGGACGAGGCGGCCACCCTGCTCGACGTCGGCACCGGCAGCGGCGCCGTGGCGCTGGCGCTCAAGGCGGAGTGGCCGGCCGCCACCGTTTGGGGCAGCGACGTGTCGCACGAGGCCGTGTCTCTCGCTCGGCGCAACGCCGGCGACCTCCAGCTGCCCGTGACCTTCAGGCTGTCGGACCTGCTGGCGGATCCGGACGTGGCCCACGTGGCGGCGCGGTGCACGGCGCTCGTGAGCAACCCCCCCTACCTGCCGGAGTCGGACCGCCAGCAGGTGCCGCCGGAGGTGAACGCCGACCCGGGCACGGCGCTCTTCGCCGGCCCCGACGGGCTGGCGGTGGCGCGCCGTCTCGCCCGGCAGGCTTTCAGGATCCTCCCCGGCGGCGCGCTGCTGGCGCTGGAGCTCGACCCGCGCAACGTGCACGAGTTCGCCGGCTCGCTGGTGGGTTGGAAGGGTGTGCGGGTCGAGCGCGACCTCGCGGGCCGCCAGCGCTTCGTGCTGGCGCGCAGGTAAGACCCTGGGTTCTCAGCTGAGGCGGCGGGCGCCGGGGCGCAGCGCTGCGCTTACCCGCCCCTTCACTCCTGGTCGCCCTGCCCGCGCGGCGGAAGGGGCGGCACCTCCGGCATGTCGTCCAGCACGTGCTGGCGTGGGCCGGGGCCGCGCTTGAAGTCGGCGCCGCTGGCTCCGTTGGCCGCCTGCGCCGCGCGCTGCTCCCGCCGTTCGCCCAGGAAGCTGGCCAGCACCAGCAGCGCCGCGCCGATCACCACGCAGCTGTCCGCCACGTTGAAGACGGGGAAGTCGAACCAGCCCACGCGGAAGTGGATGAAGTCCACCACGTAACCGAGGCGGAAGCGGTCGATCATGTTGCCCGCCGCGCCGGCCAGCACGAGGCCGAGGGCCGTGGCCGTCAGGGCGCCCAGGCGCGCGCCGTTACGCAGCAGGTAGATCAGCAGGCCCAGAGACACCGCGGCGGAGAGGACGCCCAGCAGGAACGTGCCGTCGATCGTGACTCCACCCAGGGGGATGTTCAGGTCGCGCAGCAGGCCGAAGGCCGCGCCCGTGTTCCGCGAATGCGTGAGCGCGAAACCGAGCCCGAGCGGAACGCTCGCTCCCAGCTCCATGTTGCTCGCGACGAGGTATTTGGTGAGCTGGTCGAGGCCGACCAGGAGGGCTGCGATGATGATAGCCACGCCGGGCAGTATACGGTGGCGCCGCGGCGGAGGCTCCCGCGGCCGGGTGTATGTGGCCGCCCGCCGCCGGTACACAGTGTTCCCGCCCCGGCGGTATGGTGGGCCGAGTCGTGGGAAGCGAACAGCGGGGCGCGTCGAACGAGGTAACGCCCCAGGAGGTCGAACGATAATGGCGCCAACCCTTGAGGACGTGAAGAGAGTACTGGCAGACGAGGGTAGTTCCGACCTCGTCCGCTTCACTGAGACCCTCTTCGAGAGAACCGATCACAAATTACTAAGCACCTACGACGCCGAGGCGCTCGCTGCCATGGCGCGCCAGGGCTTCGACTTCCTGAGTAGCTCGGGCGGCGAAACGCGCGTGAGGGTGTTCAACCCGGACGCCCAGTACGGCTGGGACTCGCCCCACACCGTCATCATGCTGACCCTCACGGACCGGCCGTTCATCGTGGACTCGGTGCAGACGGAGCTTAGACGCCGCGGGCGGCCGCTCTACAACCAGCTGCACCCCATCATCGACGTGAGCCGCAACGTGGAAGGCGAGCTGCTCGGCATCGGCGAGGACGGCAGCCCCGAGTCGTTCGCGCTCTTCTTCGTGGAGCGCACCGAGGATGCCGACACGCGTGAAGCGCTGCGCGAGGCCCTCGAGACGGTGCTCACGGACGTGGTGCTGGCCACCGACGACTACCGGGCCATGCTGCGCCGCTCCGCGGAGGTGGAAGAGTACCTCCAGGAGCTGGCGGAGGAGGGCGTCACCGGGCCCCTGGCCATGCCCCGCGAGGACATGGAGGAGTACGCCGCCTTCATGGAGTGGCTCGACGACGACAACTTCATCTTCCTCGGCTACCGCGTCTACGAACTGGTGGACATAGACGGCGTGAAGTCGCTGCGTGCCAACACGGAGAGCGGCCTGGGCGTGCTGAGCAAGGTGGATAGCAGCGCTTACGTGAAGCCCGTGCCGGTGGAGGAACTGCCGGCGGACCTGCGGGAGCGCGTGACGGGCGGCCGGCTCTTCATCGTCACCAAGGCCAACGCGGAGTCCACCGTGCACCGCGCGCGCCGCATGGATTACGTTGGCGTGAAGAGCCTGTCACCGGACGGTGAGGTGCTCGGCGAGCGCCGCTTCATCGGCCTCTTCACCACCAAGGGCCTCAGCGCGCCCGTGGAGGAAGTGCCCATCCTGCGGCGCAAGCTGAAGCAGGTTCTCGACATAGATCAGGCTCCGGCCGGCTCGCACGATTACAAGGCCATCGTGGCGGCGTTCAACGGCATGCCGCGCGAGGAGCTCTTCTGGT
>CAZPWN010000032.1:0-12922 GCA_964590475.1 uncultured bacterium
ACACGTTCGTGTGCATCGGCAGGCCGGCGCCGTTGTAGACGAGGTCGATCATGAGATCGCGGTCGATCAGGTGGGCCATGGCGCGCCGGAAGTTCTGGCTGCGGAAGAGCTCCTGCTTGTCCGGGTTGGAAGCCAGGTTCCAGTTCCAGACGATGAACTGGCTGCTGGCCACCGGGCTGACGGATTCCATGATGATGGAGTCGATGTCGCCGTTGTTGATGGCCTGGGCGATCACGCCGATGTCGTCGAGGTTACGCGGGCTGAAGCTGTCGATCTCGCCGGCGATGTAGAGGTTGAGGGCGGCGTCGAGGTCGCCTGCAACGGTCATGCTGTAGCCGTCGAGGTAGGGCAGCGGGTTGCCGGCTTCGTCCACGTTCCACTCACCGAAGTAAGGGTTCTTGGAGAGCACGATGCGCTCGCCCGGCTGGAAGGAGGTCGGGATGAACTCGGTCGGCCACACGGTGGTGGTGACGTCTACGTCCGTACCCCAGAGAGCCTGGACGGCTGCGGCGCCGCCGGAGCGGTAGGCCTCACCGAAGATGGCGTCGGGCACGGGGCTGACGGCGGCCACGGGGAAGGCGAGGCGGTCGGGGCGCGGGAAGTTGATGCGCAGACCGTTGTCGCCGACGCGTTCCATGGTGATGGGGTCGCCATCCATGAACCAGCTGTCATAGCCGTTGGAGCCGACGTCGGCGTCGGTCTCGAGGATGTAGCGGATGTAGTAGTCCTGGGCGGTGATGGGGCTACCGTCGGACCACTTCATGCCGTCGCGGACCACGAGGTCCATGACGGTGCCTTCTTCGTTCATCTCGTAAGAGGCAGCGCCGTAGGGGAGCCACTCGTCGGAGTCGGGGCCACGGAAGATGAGCGGCGCGCCCGCGAAGAGGTAATCGGAGAGAGCCTGCGACTCGGCCGAGATGACGGGGTTGAACGTGCGGGGGTCACCGATCAAGGCGATGTTGAGCGTGCCGCCGTAGACGGCTTCTTCGGGCGAGGCGTTCGTCCACGCGCTGGGCCAGACGAACGGCTCGGCGAACGCGAACGTGGCCACCGCCAGGAAGCTAAGGCCGATGAGTAGTCTCTTCATTGCTCCTCCAGTACTTTCTGTTTGCGTGGGTTCGGCGCTACGCTTCCCCTTCACGCTGGTTTTGACGACGGCCTACCGTAACCCCTCACTCGGAGAACCCGCAAGAGCGTTGTGCTGCTCGAAGGGCTCACTTAGAGGTCGGGACCCGGCGTCCGCCCTGCCGGGTGGGCTATATACAATTACCCACTTGATTGGAATCTATCATCCCCGTATCGCATCGTCAACGCGGGGCAGTTAACCGTGCACACATGAAAGAGCCGCCCGGAGCGGGCGGCGCGGTGGTCACGGGCTTTGCGGCCACTCCCCGGATTCCGCGTAGGGGGCCGGGCAGGGACCGTCCCGGGATCAGCGGGGCAGCAGCCCCAGAAGGAGGGCGAGTACACCCCAGATGATGGCGAGGTAGATGGTGGTGCGGTGCAGGCCGCCGGCCGTGCCACCCATGGAGCTGAAGTCGGCACCGCCGCCTCCGTCGAGGCCGGCACCGAGGCCGGACTGCTTGGGCTCTTGCATGAGGATGATGGCCGTCAGCAGTAAGGAGACTGCGACGAAAAGGATGAATGCGATCCAGAACATGGTTCCTCCGTGTGGGCGCCTTCGGCCGCTAGGCCTGCCGCGCCGGTCTTGCAGATGGTGCCGAGAGCGGGAATCGAACCCGCACGGGTCGCCCCGGTTGATTTTGAGTCAACTGCGTCTACCGTTCCGCCACCTCGGCACGAGGTCGGCCCGGTACAGCGGAAGCTGACTGGGCCCGTATCCGGCTGGCGCGGCCGCTGGACCGCGTCCGAACAGTTGGTCATTCTAGCAGTGGTGCCTGCCCAGCGGCAACCTCCGAGTACTCGGCACCGGCTCAGCCCCGCAGCACCATAGCCGCGAAGCGGAAGAGGCGCGGGAGTCGGCCCCACCGGCGCCTGTCGAGCGCCACTCGGAACAGCCACTCCACCCCGAGACGTGTGGTCCAGGCCGGCATGCGCTTCACCTCGCCCGCCAGCACGTCGAGCGTGCCGCCCACGCCGATCATGACGCCCACGCCGAGCTGCGCGGCGTGAGCGTGGAGGAACAGCTCCTGCCTCTCGCCTAGACCGGCGAGCAGCAGGTCTGCACCCGAACGGGCCACCTCGCTCAGCACCTCCTCGGGCGCCGTCCTCTCGAAGTAGCCGTGGTGCGTGCCTACCACCTGCACGCCGAAGCGCCTCTCCGCCTCTGCGGCCGCTCGTTCCGCTACGCCCGGCTTGGCGCCGAGGAAGAAGACGCGGAGGTCATGGCCGCCACGGCGCATGACCTCGAGGGCCAGATCCACGCCCGGCACGCGGCTGGGTAGTGGGCGGCCCGCGCGCCGCGCGGCCCACGCCACCCCGACGCCGTCCGCCACGCTCAGATCTGCCGCCCGCAGGGCGGCGGCCAGCTGCGGGTCCTCACTGGCCTGCACCACGATCTCGGGGTTGAGGGTGACCACCAGGCGGGAGGCCCCAGGGGAGCGCCGCGCCTCGAAGGCGGTTTCCAGCACCCAGTCGGCAGCTTCGGCCAGCGTCACGGCGTCCAGCGGGTAACCGAGGACCTCAAGACGCGGGAGCTGTGAACTCATCAGGTATCAGGTGATGGGCCGTCAGGGGGTAGCGGCGGAGAAGTAGTAGAGCGGTTCGGGCTCGGCGCCCTGCACCCGCTGCAGGCGCGGCACGGACGAGCTGGCGGACACGCGGGCGGCGAACGCCACGTCCTCCTCCAGGTCGATGGAGCGCAGGTACTGGCCGGCCACCGAGCGCCACAGGCCCTCGAGCGGGTCGGGCATGGAACGCGCCAGCGTGGTG
The DNA here is from genome assembly GCA_964590475.1 of uncultured bacterium. Taxonomy (GTDB): domain Bacteria; phylum Deinococcota; class Deinococci; order Deinococcales; family Trueperaceae; genus JAAYYF01. The sequence continues at coordinate 2,893 of CAZPWN010000032.1, forward strand.
GCGAACCGGGAGGCGCCCAGCAAGGTGGCGTCCGGCACGCGCTGCTGGATGAGGTTGACGATCAGCGCGGCGCCGACGGCGTCGTCCAGGTCGGGCTCGCCGGCGAAGCCGGAAGCCACCAGATCGACGCGCTCGGGCGCCAGCGCCACCACGGCGTCGGCCACCGCGGCAGCGTTGTAGAGGGAGCCGAGTAGCAGGGCGGAGCCCCCCGCGGCGACGCTCAACCAGCGGGGAGCGTTCTCGGACACCATCACCACCGAGCGGCCCGCCACGTCGGCGCTGGCGAGCTGCACCGGGGAGTTGCCGTGGTTGAACCCTTCGGGCGGCACGCCCTGGCGCTCGCCGACCAGCAGCGCCCCCTCCTGCGCCGCGCTCTTGGCGGTGCGCAAGGAGGCGGTGAGCGCCAGCTCCGTCACACCCATGTCGAAGAGGAGTGGCGCCACCGTGCAGGTGCGCAGTACGTCTATCAGCACGACCACGCCTTCGTACGGTCCAGACGGTAATAGGTCGGTGTTTATCTTCATACTCACGGACTCACGGTCTCACTGAGTGCGGCCCCACGGGCCAAACTGCAGGATTGAAGGTTAGGAAGTCTTGCTGACGCCGGTTGGTGGCCTCTTAACCGGGGTCAGCTAGTGTCGCGGCGGACACTTGCGGACGGAGTCTAACACGGGGCGTGGGGGGCGGCGCCGTCGTCCCGAGCAGCACGTACGGGGGTGGGGATATGTAAGCTGCCGTGTGCACCCAGATACGCCAAAGGGCCCGGCGTCCACCTCTACAGCATCCGTGCAACCCACCGACTTCGGTGGCGCCTACAGGGCCGGCGCCCTCGACGACTTCTTCGATCTTCCCGCGGGAGCCAGCGCCGCAGCCCTGCGGGTGGAGCGACCCGCCCGGCGTGGGCCGCTGGCGGACGCGCTGGAGCGCAACGCCAGGCGTCTAGGGGCCCCGGCCGCCGTGCTCGAGAACATCGAGCGACTGAGGCACCCGGAAGCGCGGGCGGTCGTCACCGGGCAGCAGGTCGGCCTGCTTCTCGGTCCCACGTTCACGCTCTCGAAAGCCGTGACGGCCCTGAAGCTGGCGCAGCAGCTGGACACCCCCGAGAAACCAGTGGTGCCCATCTTCTGGCTAGCCACCCAGGACCACGACGTGGCCGAGGTGGACCACACCTACGTGCTGGACTCCGGGGAGGAGCTGCACCGCGTGGCCGTCGACTTGCCGGCGGGCGCACCCGCCGGCCGCGCCCCCGTCACGAGCGCCATGCTGGAGAGGGTGAGGGCCGACCTCACGGGCCTCGGGCCCGAACCCGCCTTCCTGCAGCAGGTGCTGCAGTTACTGGAGGACACGGCCGCCGCGGGCAGCTTCGGCGACTGGTTCGGTGCGCTGCTCTACAGGCTCCTCGGTGAGGCGGGCCTGGTGCTGGTGGACCCCCTGCAGCCCGACTTCGCCGTACTCACGCTGGACGTGCTGCGTGCCGAGATAGCGGATCCGCACCGCAGCGCCGACGCCATCAACGGTGCCGGCGCCCGGCTCAGGGCTCTCGGCTTCGAGCCGCAACTGGGGCGCGGTACGAACGCCACCAACCTGTTCATCGAACTGCCGACCGAGGGGGGCCGAACGCAGCGCCTACTCCTAAGGCATCAGGGCAAGAAGTTCTTCACGGACACGCAGGAGTTCACCGCCGCGGAACTGCTGGCGCGGCTGGACGTGGATCCCACCGTCATCACCCCGGCCGCCGGCCTGCGCCCCATAACGCAGGACGCGGCCCTGCCGTCAGCCGTCATCGTGTTGGGACCGGGCGAACTGCGTTACGTGGCGCAACTGCGCGGCGTCTACCGGGAGCACGGCGTGCCCATGCCCTTGGCGTGGCAGCGCGCCGCCGCCACGGTCCTGGAGCCGGCGGCCCACAGGCTGCTCACCACCCTCGGCCTGAGCGCGGCCCGCTTCAGGGGCCATCATGCCGAGGAACTCGAGCGCCTGGTGCTGGCGAGGAGCGGCAACCTCGCGAGCTTCGAGTCGGCCGCCAAGGTTCTGGAGGCCGAGTTCGAGCAGCTGCTCAAGGCTGCCGAGCACCTCGACCCCACCCTCATGGGCACCGTGGAGCGGGGCCGGCGCCATCTCGATATGACGCTCGAGCGGCTGCGCGGCAAGAGTGCGCGTGCGCTGCAGGAGCGCGACGAGATCACGGGCCGCCAGTTCGGCCGGCTCCACGCTCACCTGCTGCCGCTGGGCCAGCCAGCCGAGCGGATATTGAGCCCCTTCAGTCACGCGCTCAAGTTCGGTGTGCAGCCCCTGCTCGACAGGTTCCTGGCCATGGGGCCGGAAGGCGAGCAGGAGCTGATCCTCTAGCCGCTCCTCTAACCTCGGTTGGTGACCGAGTAGTTGGGGGCGTCCTTGGTGATGGTCACGTCGTGCGGGTGCGACTCGAGCAGGCTGGCCTGGGTGATGGTCACGAAGCGGCTGTCGCGCCGCAGCGCCTCTAAGTCCCTGGTGCCGCAGTAGCCCATGGCCGAGCGCAGGCCGCCCGCCACCTGGTAGAGAACGTCGCCCACGGGTCCCTTGTAAGCCACCATGCCTTCGATGCCCTCCGGCACGAGCTTGGAGGCGGGAGCTGCGCTCTCCTGGAAGTAGCGGTCCGCGCTCCCGCCGGACATGGCGCCGAGCGAGCCCATGCCGCGGTAGGCCTTGTAGCGCCTGCCGTCGCGCAGGATCTCCTCGCCCGGAGCCTCGGTGGTGCCGGCCAGCAGTGAGCCCATCATCACCACGTCGGCGCCGGCCGCAATGGCCTTGGCGGCGTCGCCCGAGTACTTGATCCCGCCGTCCGCCACCAGCGTCACGCCGGCCTCCCGGGTCACCTCCGCCACGTCGAGGATGGCGCTGAGCTGCGGCATGCCCACGCCCGTCACGACCCGGGTGGTGCAGATGCTGCCGGGGCCGACGCCGACCTTGACGCCGTCGGCTCCGGCGCTGATCAGCGCCTCGGCGGCGGCGGCGGTAGCGATGTTGCCCGCTATGACCTCAACGGCGTAGGTGCGCTTGACGTACGCCAGCGCGTCGATGATTCCCTGGCTGTGGCCGTGGGCGCTGTCTAGCACCAGCACGTCCGCGCCGGCCTCGACCAGTGCCCGCGTCCGCTCCTCCAAGTCCAGCCCCACCCCGATGGCCGCCGCCACCCGCAACCGGCCCAGGTCGTCCTTGGCGGCGTTGGGGTACTCCACCTGCTTCTTGATGTCCTTGATGGTGATGAGGCCCCGCAGGTTGAAGTCGTCGTCCACGACCAGCAACTTCTCGATCTTGTGCTGCCCCAGGATCTGCCTCGCGCGCTCCAGCGTGGTGCCCACCGGCACGGTGACCAGGTCCTCGCTGGTCATGCGCTCATCGACCCGCAAACTCAGGTCATCCTCGAAGCGGAGGTCGCGGTTCGTTAGTATACCGACCAGTCTGCCTTGCGGCTCCACGATGGGTACGCCGCTGATGCGGTACTCGCTCATCAGCCGCTCCGCGTCGGCCAGGGTGGCACTGCGGGGCAGCGTTATGGGGTCCACGATCATGCCGGATTCGGAGCGCTTGACCTTGCGGACCATCTCCGCCTGTTCGGCCACGCCCATCTTCTTGTGGATCACACCGATGCCGCCCTGGCGGGCCATGGCCACGGCCATCTGCGTCTCGGTCACCGTGTCCATGGCAGCGGAGACGAGTGGGAGGTTGAGCCGCACGGAGGGGGTGAGGTCGGCCACGAGGCTGACCTCCTTGGGAAGCACCTCGCTGTGAGCGGGCAGGAGCAGCACGTCGTCGAACGTGAGCGCGGTGGCCACGATCTTGCCGGACCGGTGCTCCGTGGAGGGCGGAACGTGGGGGGCTGTCAGGCTCATCTTTCACCTCTCGGCGGTCGCGCGTGGGTCTCTCCATGCCGTACGGCGGGGCCGCACCCGCTCACGGATCGCTTGTGAACAGCTCCGTCAGCGGATCTCGCCACTCCTGCGGAAGGCTGACGGCGCGGCCCGTGCGGTCCGTGGGCACGTGCTCGGTGGTGCCCGTGGCCAGGAGCTCCTCGCCGCGCTCGACCCGGTAGCTGAACACCACGCGGCGGCTCCTGACGCCCTCGAGGCGGGCGGTCACCGTGAGCTCGTCGTCGAAGTAGCTCGCGGCCCGGTAGGCCACGTCGATCCGCGACACCGCTAACGAGAGACCGTTCTCCTCGATCTGCCTGTAGCTCAGGCCGCGAGCTCGCATCCACTCCACCCGGGCCGCCTCGAGCCAGATCACGTAGGCGCTGTGGTGCGCCACGCCCATCTGATCGGTCTCCGCGAACCTCACACGCAACTTCATCGCTCATCAGCATACCGTTTGGGGGGAGGGTTCTCCGGTGCTACACTCCGCCAGGGAGCGTCAGTGACTCGAAGCAACAGCCGCACCAACGGTTCGGAGATCCACGAACAGATGAGTTACCACCGCGGGCAGCTGCCCGCGAGCCGTACACGTGTGGCTCCGCGCTTCAAGGTCTACGCCAACCCGGCCGAGGTGGCGTCGCTGCCGGAGCCGCAGCTGAAGGGCGGCCCGGGCCTCTGGACCACCCTCTCCCGCGAACGCAGCGGGGGCGCCGAAGGGGGCCGGCTGAAGCAGGCGCAGCTCTCGCAGCTCCTCTGGGCCGGGCTTGGGTTCACCTTCGGCCATGAGCGTGCTCACGCCGTCTCCCAGGAGGTCTCCTCCCTGGAGGCGTACGTGCTGGCCTTCGACGTGCAGGACATCTTCGCCGGCAGTTACCACTACAACCCGCGGGAGCACACGCTCTCGCAGTTGCGGATGGAGGACCAGCGCGACCGCTTCGCCGAAGGCGTGCTGACCCCGGTAGAGGCCGACGCCCAGGCCGCCGTGATCTGCCTCACCGGACTGCCCGCCCGGCACCGCGTTGCGCACGGCGCACGCGGTTACCGCTACGCGCTGCTGGACGCCGGCGCCGCGGCGCAGAACCTCGTGCTGGCAGCAACTGCGCTGGGGCTGGCCACCGCCATGATCACGGATTTCTACGACGCGGACGTCGTTTCGCTGCTTGGCCTCTCCGGGCGGGGTGAGTGGCCGCTCTGCCTCGTCACGGTCGGGGTCTGAGCGGCGCGGGTTCGCAACCTTCCCGTCAGCTACGTTAGAAGGAGCCTTCATGAGCATAGAGAATCCCGTTCCAGCAGCAGACGTCGACACGACTAGGGTCCTCGCCGAGGACGCGCGGCACCGCTCCGGCCTGTGGGAACCGGACGTGGTCTTCGTGCGCGGCGACGGCGTGCTGCTCTACGACGCCGACGGCAACGAGTACATCGACTGCATGGCCGGCATTGCGGTGGCGAGCCTGGGGCATGGCAACGAGCGCCTGGCCACCGCACTGGCCGAGCAGGCGCGGAAACTGATCGTGGCGCCCCAGAACGTCGGCAACGACACGAGGACCCGCTTCGTGTCCAAGCTCTTCGAGTTCGTACGGCCGCCGCTGGCGCGCGTCTTCCTCAGCAACTCGGGCGCCGAGGCCAACGAGGCGGCGATCAAGTGGGCGCGCGCGGCCACGGGCCGCAACCGCTTCGTGGCCCTGAAGAACGGCTTCTCCGGACGCTCCGGCGGCGTGCTGCCCCTCACCTGGGAACCCAAGTACCGCGAACCGTTCGCCCCCTACGGGAGCGAGGTCGAGTTCGTGGCCATGGGCGACGAGGCCGCGCTGACGGCGGCGGTAGACGACCGCACCGCCGGCGTGCTGCTCGAACCCATCCAGGGCGAGAGCGGCATCAGGCCCGTGCCGGCCGAGTTCCTGCAACTGATACGGCGCCTGACGCGCGAGCACGGCGCCCTGCTGATCCTGGACGAGATCCAGACGGGCGTGGGGCGCACCGGCACCTTCCTGGCGAGCCAGGTGGCAGACGTGGACGCGGACATAGTGACCCTGGCCAAGGGCCTGGGTAGCGGGGTGCCTATCGGCGCCACGCTCATGACCGAGGCGGTGGCGATGGCCATGCCCAAGGGCGGGCACGGCACGACCTTCGGGGGTAACCCCCTCGCCGCCGCAGCCGGACTCACCGTGCTGCAGGAGATAGAGGAGCGTGGGCTCATGCAGCACGCCAAGGACGTGGGCGAGAGGCTGATGGCCGGCCTGCGGCGAGCTGGCGGCAGCGCGGTCAAGGAGGTCAGGGGCCGCGGCCTCCTGATCGGGGTGCAGATGGCCGTGCCTGCCGGGCCGGTGATAGCGGCCCTGAAGGAGGCCGGGGTGCTCACCATCGCGGGCGGCGGCGACACCATAAGGTTCCTCCCACCCCTGATCATCAGCGAGGCCGAGGTGGACGAGGTAGTGAGCCGCGCCACCCGCGTGTTCCAGCGCTTCCAGCCGGGCTGAGCGCCGCTAACGGGTGAGTTTTCCCAAAGCGTGGGCCGCGCGAGAATCCTTATACTGGCACCGTGTTCCCTAGTCTCGAGGCCATCGCCTTGGAGCTGCTCGAGTACAAGGTCTCCGAGTACCGCGCCAAGCGCACCGTCAAGGGCGGCACCTCGTCTCTCTGGGACCTGGTGGCGCTCCTCAGCCGCGATCAGGACAGGCTGGACGCCGAGGGCCGCAAGCGCTTCGGTGAACTGACCAACGCCCTCGCGCAGCTGGCCGACAAGCCTCGGGGCCCGGCCGTGCCTTCCCTGAACGCGCTGGTCCTCGAGGACGAGTCCGTGGTGGAGTTCGCTGCGGACGAAGCGCCCGCCCCCACCGTCAAGGTGGCCGGCACGCCGCTGGAGCGCGAGGAGCAGGCCGTGCTGCAGCGCCTGGCGCGCCGGGTGTGGTGGGACGACCTCGAGGAGTTCGTGCAGCGTGTGGCCGCCACCTGGCGGGCCGAGCAGGGGAGGGTTACGGCGCGTCTGGTGTTCGCGACGCTGCAGAACCTGAACCGCAACGCGGACCGTAAGACCTTCGGGGAGGACGTCAACCTGCGCGGCTTCCGGGTCGTGGAACCCATACCGGGCCTGCGCGACCCCCTCATCGCCCTGTCGGACGTGGACGCCCTGGCGGAGATCGTGCGGGAGTTGATCAACCTCATCATGACGATAGGCAAGGCGGGGAACCCCCTGCCCTCCCTTGAGATCCCTGAGAAGGGCGCGTTCGGTTTCGTGAAGCAGGCGGCCATCTCGGTGGCCGCGGACCCCTACGCCGGCCGCTACTCGCCCGGCGGAGCGAACGAGGTCACGAGCTCGCAGCTCAAGCTGGCCATCCAGGAGCTGGTGCGTGACCGCCTGCCGGAGGACGAGAAGGCCAAGCAGCGCCGCGAGCTGGAACGGCGCCTGATCGAAGTCTCGTCACGCGAGCGCAACGAGCGCCAGTCGTTCCAGCAGGAAGTAGCCAGCTTCAAGTTGCAGGTCGAGACGTTCTTCGACCGGCTGTCGGAGTACCTGCCCACCAACGTGGGAGGGCGCGCCAGCGGGCCGCAGCTCGAGGGCGGCGTGCTGTTCGGCGCCAACCCCATCCTGCGGTGGGAGAAGGTGCCGAGCGACGCCTTCTCCGTGACCATCCGCATGGTCGGGCCGGTGCGGCTGACGCTGGCGGGGCACGACCTCGCCATCGCCGGGGTGGGCGGCCAGCGGACCCTGTACCTGGACGGACAGGAACTGGAGCTCGAGGGCACCAACGTCCTCAAGCGCAACCGCACGCGTGTAGCCACCTACCGCGAGGGCGACTACGTGCACGTGCGCATAAGGGATCTGGAGAAGTCGCTCTCCGCTCGCCTGGCCGACGCCCTGGTGGCCAGCTACGTCGTCACCTCCCATCAGAGCGAGGACCTGCTTGCCACGCTGAAGGTACTTGCTAACAACGTGCGCGGCGAAGCGCAGGAAGTGGTGGCGCAGGCCATAACGCGGGCGGCCGTCGTCACCTCGCGCGCTCCCGACAGGCGGCAGGCGCTGCTGGGTCTGGTGCAGGGCTCCGCCCGTGCCGCTGGCGTGGGTCTGCTCGATCAGGCGGTGGAGGGTCTCGTAACGCGCATGCTGGCCACGATGGAGGGCGACCAGCAGGAGCTCGAGAGCGTCATCGACCTCGCAGGCGCCGACGCTTACGACGTGCAGGCGCTGACCCTCGAACCCATGAGTTTCGACGTGGGTGGTCTCAAGCTCACCGTCAGACAGTACCGGGGGCGTGGTTCCGAAGCGCAGGAGAGCCTGGTGGCCATGCTGCCGGGTCAGGTCCTCGGGTCGTTCACGGACTACCTTGTAGCATCTCGGCCCCAGGGCACCTACGTCTTCGCTCGCGGCGACGACGAGGTGGCCGTGCTATTCCTGGCTCGTGCCGGAACCCCGACGGGTAGCGAGGCCAGCCACGGCTGAGGCCAGCGGCCCCGCGGGAGGTTCAAGCGCAGGAAGGGGCTGACCATGAACACCGTGCTGGACCTCGAGGACGTCCTAGGTGCACTGCCGAACCACGGAGCCTGGAAGGTGCAGGACAACCGCATCTCCTGCGAGTTCCGCTTCGACGACTTCGTTGGCGCGTTCACGTTCATGACGCGTCTGGCGTTCCTGGCCGAGAAGTCAGGGCATCACCCCGACATCTTCAACTCCTACTCGCTGGTGCGCGTGGAGCTGCATAGTCACGACGCCGGCGGCATCACCCAACGCGACCTGGACCTGGCGCACGCCATCGCCGAGCTTCAGTCGGGCGCCCGCTCCGCCGGGGGCGAGAACTGATAGACGCTGCGCAGCGCCTCCAGGTCCGCCTCGTCCACCACACCGTCTCCGTTGAGGTCCGCCGCTAGGTTCACGCCCCGGCCGCCGAAGGCCTGCGCCAGCTCCGCCAGGTCGTAGAAGTCGACCACTCCGTCACGGTTGATGTCTTCCGCCGTGAACACCTGCGACTCGCGCAGCGCAGTCACGTCCACGGGGGTCGGCGCCGTGACTCCCGGCGGGACGGCGCTGGCCATCACGCCCTGACCGCCCTCCGGCAGCCCCGCCAGGACGCCCAGTTCGTGCAGCAGGACCGGCGTCAGCATCTCGCCGGAGGTTGGCGAGACCAGGACCTCGGTAGCGGCCGCGCCGGGCCTCAGCAGGGTGAAAGAGAGCGCGTCCGGCCCGAACAGCTCCACGTCGCCGTACGCGATCCGGTGCACTGCGGCCGTGGCTTCGGCGCCCTCCTCCGTTGCAGCTCCCTCGGCTCCTGAGCCGTCCGTTCGTTCGAACCTCACGGACTCCGGTGCGGCCGCGCTCCAGGCCTGGGCGGCGCTCTCCACTGTGGAGGAGAGCAGGAGCGGGCCGCCGCTCTCATCCACGCTGTAGGGCACCAGGGTGGGAGTGGTGCCCTGCACCTGTTGGGGCGGGGCTTCGCCCGGGGCCGGGTCGTCCGCCGGGTCGGGAGCGCCCTCGGGGTCTTGGGCGGCTTCCGGGTCGTCGACGGGTTCGGCGGGTTCGGTCGGGTCCTCCGCTGCATCCTCGGCTGTTTCCTCGGCTGCATCCTCCGCCGCTTCCTCCGCTGCTTCATCGGCAGCTCCATCGGCCGCTTCCTCGGGGGACTCTTCGCTCCTTTCGGGTTCCAGCGGCCCGGGCAACGTGCCGTCGGCCAGCAGTTCGCTGATGGCCACGAGCAGCTCCTCGACACCGGAGCCTACGGAGTCGGTCAGCAGCCGGCCGGGTGCGGGGACGCGGAGGTAGGCTCCCGCAGCGTCCTGTGCACCGCGGGCGTCGAGCGTCCAAACGCCCTGCGAAACGCCTACGATGGGAGAAGCGAGCCCTGCGTCGTCGTAAGCGAAGAGCAGCAGGCGGTCACGTTCCCGGAACTGGGGCAGACCGCTCACGGTGAGGCCCCCGCCCCCCAGGAAATCGAGTTCCACGGTCAGCGGCGGGTCGTCCGGCGGATCTTCCCGGTCGATGGCCTGACCTTCCAGCGCCAGCCACTCCTCCACTGCGAAGGTGACGGTGGTCCACGGGGTCTCCGCCGTACCAGATTGCCTGAGCGAGTCGACCGTACCGACGAAGATCATGTCAGCGGCCAGCGCCATCTCCTCGGGGGAGCGCTCGTAGAAGGTGGTGGCGGCGGCCG
>CAZPWN010000032.1:13022-18157 GCA_964590475.1 uncultured bacterium
GCGGCCAGCGCCATCTCCTCGGGGGAGCGCTCGTAGAAGGTGGTGGCGGCGGCCGACTGGAGTATTAGCAGGCCGGAGAGTACGGATACGAGCGACGCGAGCCTCACGGTTCTCGCTCCTCGCCGTCTTCGGGCTCCTCATCCGGGTCTTCGTCGACGGGAGGGGGTTCGTCTTCCGCGTCCGGGTCGTCCTCCACGCCACTCTCCCGGTCCTGGTCGACCACCGGCTGCGACTGTGAGCCTTCGCTCTGACGCAGGTGATGATGGCTCTTGCTGGGGTCCGGGCTCTGGCTCAGAAGCTCCACGCTCATGTCGAGCACCATCGAGGCCGGCTCCACTAGCGGCTCCAGTACGAAGCTGAACAGGGTGTGGTCCCCGTCGAGGGTGCGCCCCAGCAGCGCCAGGTCCACCTGCAGTTGGCCCTCGCTCTCGTTCGTGAGTAAGGCCATGTCGCCTCCGGTGGCGCTCACGCTGTCTGGCCTGAGGCTGAAGCTTCCGGCATCCCAGCTGATGAGAGCGCGTACCGCCGTGAGGTTGCGGGCGCCCCCGACGCTCGCCCGAAGCGTCACGGGTTCGCGCACCTCCGTCTGGGGCGGAGCCAGTGTGAAGGTGGGAGGCGGTACATCGATGACGTTGAGCCGGAACTCCTGCACCGTCTTGTTGAGGTTGCCATCCGACACCGCGATGCTGAACTCGTACTGACCGGTGGTGGTGGCCGTGCCCCGGATGGCGCCGTTCTCCAAGCTGAGGCCCTCCGGGAGGGCGCCGGACTCCAGCCGGAAGGTGTAGGGGCGGAGCCCGCCCGTGGCGTGCAGCTGTTGCTCGTACGGCTCACCCTGTACGGCGTCGGGCAGTCCCGGCTGGAGGAGGCGCAGGGCCTCGCCCACGGTGTCGAACTCACCAGCGCAGCCCGCCAGCAGCACGAGGAGCAGTACTGTCCGGAGCGGCCAGGGCGAGCGCTCGGCTCCGGCGATGCGGTGCTCTTTCCGGGCTGATTGCTGCAACGGTGTCACCTCCGGCCGCCGCGGCGTTGCGAACTACGTAGACCGCTCACCCAGGCGGGGCGGGGGCGGGTTAAGCGCCGGGCGCCCTGTGATTGTACTAGTCCAGCACGTGAGAGAAGCCTTAGGCGTCCCCGCAGCGGGGCGGTGCCGGCGCCCCGACCGTTCGCCCCACCGGTGCTAAGCTTCGCGCGTGGCAGGCGAGCGGGACGCAACCGAGGTCATGAGTGGTGAACGCCGCCGCTCGCGTACCCGTTACCTGCACGTCACCAGAGAAGCCAAGCGCCGTTTCGATCTTCCACCCGCCGAGTTCGGCCTGTTCGGTCAGGTGCTCGGCCTGGACCACCGGGCTGCCGCACTGTGGGCCGAGCGAGTGGCGAGCCGAGCCGCTGCGGACGGAGGGGAGCCGCGCGGTTTCAGCGCGGGCGAACTGCTGGCTGCCGTGGCCCTCCACGAACTGATGCACGCCCTGATCGAGGTGGAGACGGTGCCAGGTGCAGCGCACGCCGCTGCCTGGAGTGCGGCGCTGGGAGCAGCAGGGAAGAAGGGCCCGGAGGCGCTGGCGGACCTCTCGAGCGACTTCGGATCACGCTTCGAGCCCGCCTCGGTGACCTCCAGTGAACCGGAGAGTCCGGACGCGCTGGTGGAGGAGATGCTGCTACTCGACCTGGGGGGCAGAAATCCCGCCTTGGACCCACTCGCCGTGCTGTTCCGCGCACCCGACCTCCACGAGGTGGAGGGCTACACGGCCACGCTGGCCGCCGCCAGGTCGGCGCTCCGAGGCGGCGGCCCCGAGCCCGACCTGAGCCAACTGTTGGCCGCGCCCCAGGACCTGGAGCCCGACTCGCTGGCCAGGCAGCTCGAGCTGGCGCTGGAACTGTGGGGGCCCAGGCTGCGGGGCAACTACTCGCGGGCGCTGGCGCAGGCCGTGGCTGCTAAGGACGTACTGGCCGAGGAAGCGCGGCCGGCCTGGGGGCCGCCGGGGCCGCCACCCACCGCTGCCACCAGGCTGATAGGGGAGGACGAGCCCGAGGCGTACACCAAGGACGCCCCCTGGATGCCGGGCGTAGCGCTGGTGGCCAAGAGCACCCACGTATGGCTGGCGCAGCTGTCGCAACGGTACGGCGCGGAGGTGACCACCCTGGACGGCGTGCCGGACGAGGCGCTGGCCGAACTGAAACGGCAAGGCTTCAACGCCCTCTGGCTGATCGGAGTGTGGCGGCGCAGCGACGCCTCACGGAAGGTGAAGCGCCTGAAAGGGCAGGCCGACGCCATGGCCAGTGCGTACAGCGTGAAGGAGTACGTGGTGGCGCCCGACCTAGGGGGCGAGGAGGCGCTCGCGCGGCTCAGCGAACGCGCGGCGCGGCACGGTGTGCGGTTGGCGAGCGACATGGTGCCCAATCACACCGCCATGGATTCGGAGTGGCTCATCGAGCACCCGGACTGGTTCGTGCAGACGGAGAGCCCTCCGTTCCCCGCCTACAGTTTCCTTGGGCCCGACCTCTCGGTCGATCCCCGCGTGACGTTGAGGCTGGAGGATCACTACTACGACGGCAGCGACGCCGCGGTGGTCTTCCAGCGCGTAGATAACCGCACCGGCGCCGAGCGGTACGTCTACCACGGCAACGACGGCACCGCCCTGCCCTGGAACGACACCGCCCAGCTCGACTACCTGCAGGCGGAGGTACGGCGGGCGGTCATCGAGACCACCGTGGCCGTGGCGCGCCGGTTCCCGCTCATCCGCCTGGACGCCGCCATGACCCTGGCGCGGCGTCACTTCAGGCGGCTCTGGCACCCCCTGCCGGGCGACGGTGGTGCGGTGCCCTCGCGCGCGGCCCGCGCACTGCCGCCCACCGAGTTCGACGCCCTCATGCCGCAGGAGTTCTGGCGCGAGCTGGTCGACACCCTGGCGGTTGAGGCGCCGGGCACCATGCTCCTGGCGGAGGCGTTCTGGCTCATGGAGGTCTACTTCGTGCGCTCGTTGGGCATGAACCGTGTGTACAACAGCGCGTTCATGCACATGACGCTGGAGGAGCGCAACGGCGAGTACCGCGCCTACCTCAAGCGCTACCTGAAGGAGGCGCCCGCGGTTCTCGAGCGCTTCGTCAACTACATGAGCAACCCCGACGAGGAGTCCGCCGCCGAGCAGTACGGCGACGGCGACAAGGCCTTCGGCGTGACCACGCTCATGGCGACCCTGCCGGGTCTGCCCATGTTCGGGCACGGTCAGGTGGAGGGCCTGCGGGAGAAGTACGGCATGGAGTTCGCGCGGCCACGCACGGACGAGGCGCCGCGGGGCTGGCACGTGGAGAGGCACCTGCGGGAGATCGCGCCGCTCCTCGAACGGCGCACGCTGTTCGCCGGTAGCCAGGCGTTCCGGCTGTTCGACCTGGTGGGAGCGGACGGCAGCGTGGCGGAGGACGTCTACGCCTTCGTCAACGGCGAGGGCAACGAGCGGGTGCTGGTGAGCTACAACAACTCGCCCCGGCCCGCGGCGGGGAGGCTGTCCCGCGCCGCGCCCACGCTGATGAGTGACGGCACGGTGCGCAGAGTTCCGTTACTGGAAGCGCTGGGCCTGCAGCCCGCACCCGGACACGTGGTCGTGTTCGAGAGCGCTGTGGGCGGTCAGCTGAGGATCTCCGCCGACGAGGTGGCCGATCATGGCCTGGAACTCGAGCTGGGGGCTTACGAGGCGCGCGTCTACACCAGCGTGCGGGTGGAGCCCGGCAGCGAACCGGTGCGGGAGGAGCCACTGCCCGTCGCCGGGCGCGGCAGGCGGGGTGGGTACCTCGCGCTGCTTACCGGGAGGCGGGGCGTGGCGGCCAGGCGCCGCAACGCGCGCCGGAAGCGCTAGCGGCACTGATCCCGCCGGGTCCATAGGACCATAGGGCTCGGGCGTTACTTGTGCGCCAGGATCCTGCGGCTCTGGATGTGGGTGAGGGCGATGGCCAGTGCGTCCGCCATGTGCGAGTTGGTGGGCGTGGCCTGCAGCTTGAGCAGCGCGCGGACCATGAACGCCACCTGGTCCTTGCCGGCGCGCCCGGTGCCGACGAGGGCCTGCTTCACCTGCATGGGGCCGTACTCGTGGACGGGCAGGCCCGCCTCCGCGGCGGTGACCAGCACCACGCCCACCGCCTGGCCCACCTTGAAGGCCACGTCCCGCTGATGATGGAAGAACTGACCCTCGATGGCCACCACGTGCGGCTGGTGCCGTTCGAGCAGCGAGCGGAACTCGTGGCGCAGGCGGAGCAGGCGTTCGGGCTGCGGCGTGCGGGAACTGGTGGTGACCACCTCGCCGGCCACGTAACGCGCCTCGCGCCCAACCTCCTCCACGATGCCGAAGCCTAAGTTGGCCAGTCCTGGGTCGACGCCGATGACGCGTAGCGGCGTGAGGTCGGTGTCGTCATCCGTGGGGGCGGCAGGCCTGGCTGGTCTCTTCAGGGGCACACCCGAGTATCGCAGGTGGCGCGGGTGCATGCGGCCCGCTCGGGCTACCGCCCGGCGGGCCGCCGCTAGGTGCGAAGGGCTCAGTACTCGGCCAGGTAACGGTCGAGCTCCCACTGGTGCACTGCCACCCGGTACTCGTCGTACTCCTGCGTCTTGGCGTCCACTAGGCCGCGGTACACGTGATCGCCGAGGGCGTCGATGATGACCTTGTCGCGCCGCAGGTTGCCGATGGCCTCACGCAGGTTGGCCGGCAGGTCCTTGATCTTGTGCTTGCGGCGGTCGCGCACGCTCATCTCGTAGATGTTGCGGTTGATGGGCGGGGGCGGCTCGAGGCGCCTCTCCAGGCCGTCGATGCCCGCGGCCGCCATTACCGCCAGCGCCAGGTAGGGGTTGGCGGAGGGGTCGGGCATGCGCAGCTCGGCGCGGGTGCTGTTGCCGCGGCGGGCGGGGATACGGATCATGGCGCTGCGGTTGGACACCGACCACGCGATGTTGGTGGGCGCCTCGTGCCCCGGCGTGAGGCGCTTGTAGCTGTTGACGGTGGGGTTGGTTACCGCCACCATGCCGGGTGCGTGCTCCAGCAGCCCCCCGATCCAGGCGAGCGCGTCGTCACTCAGCTCGAAGGTGCCTTTGGGGTCGTAGAAGGCGTTCTTGCCGTCCTTGAAGATGCTCATGTGCGTGTGCATGC
>CAZPWN010000033.1:0-1995 GCA_964590475.1 uncultured bacterium
CCGCCGGCCCGCACGCGTTCCGTCTCCTTCATGACCTTGGCGGGTTTGCCGCCGGCAGGAGCGCCCTCGGCCGAGGCGCCGTTCTCCGGCTGCACGGCTTCCTCCGGGCGCGCGTCCAGGCGTTCGTCGTCCATCACGCGGCCTCCTGCTTCTGCGACTGCACGATCTCCTGGTAGGTGCGGGAGCTCTCGAGGAGTTCCTTGTGGGTGCCGCGGCCGACCACGCGCCCGTCCTCGAGCACGATGATCAGGTCGGCGTTGATGATGGTGGCCACGCGCTGCGCCACGATCAGCACCGCCGCGTTCCGGGTCACGGGCTCGAGCGCCCGTCTGAGGCGCGCGTCCGTGGCCACGTCCAGGGCGGAGAAGGAGTCATCGAACAGGTAGATGCTGGGGCGCTTGACCAGCGCCCGGGCGATCGCCAAACGCTGCCGCTGCCCGCCCGACACGTTGGTGCCGCCCTGAGCTATGTCCGACTCCAGGCCGCCGGGCATCTGCTCCACGAAGTCGCGTCCTTGCGCGATCTCCAGCGCTTCCCACAGCTCCTCGTCCGTGGCGTCCGGGTTGCCGTAACGCAGGTTGCTGGCAACGGTGCCGCTGAAGAGGTAGGCGCGCTGGGGCACCAGGCCGATCTTGGACCACAGGGTGGCCGGTTCGTAGTCGCGCACGTCCACGCCGTCCACCCGCACCGCGCCGCCGGTGACGTCGAACAGGCGCGGGGCGAGGCTCACGAGGGTGGTCTTGCCTGCACCCGTGGAGCCGATGACGGCCACGGTCTGACCAGGCTCCACCGTGAAGGAAACGTCCGACAGCACCGGGTGCGTGGCGCCGGGGTAACTGAAGGTCACGTCGTCGAACTCCAGGCGGCCGCTGCCGGTGCCGTCGGTCCTGCCATCCGCGGGGGGCTCCACGCTGGAGCTGACGTCCAGCACCTCCCCTATGCGGTCGGCGGATACGTTGGCGCGCGGCAGGAGCATGAGCAGCATGGTGGACATGAGCATGGCGATGAGGATCTGGATCAGGTAGGCGATGTAGGCGGTGAGGGAGCCTATCTCCATCAGCCCGGCGTCCACCCGCTGACCGCCGAACCAGAGGACGGCGACCGTGCTCAGGTTGAGCACCAGCAGGACGAGCGGGAACATGGCGGCCATCCACTTGCCGACGAAGAGCGTGACGTCGGTAAGTTCACGGTTGGCCTGCCCGAAGCGCTCGGCTTCGAACGGCTCACGCACGAAGGCGCGGATGACGCGGATGCCGCCGATCTGCTCTCGCATGACCTGGTTCACGCGGTCGATGCGCTTCTGCATCTTCTGGAAGCCCGGCACCGCCCGGCTGATGATGAACCCGACCGCCGCGGCCAGTACGGGTACCGCCACGGCCACCAGCCAGGAGAGACCCACGTCCTCGCGCAGCGCCATGATGAGGCCGCCGACCATCATGATCGGGGTGGTGACCAGCATGGCGAAGGTCATGTACAGGAGCGTCTGGACCTGCAGCACGTCGTTGGTGTTACGCGTGAGCAGCGAGGGCGCGCCGAAGCGGGCCACCTCGCGAGCCGAGAACTCGGATACGTGATGGAAGAGGGCCGAGCGCAGGTCGCGCCCGAACGCCATGGCCACGCGCGCGCCCAGGTAAACGGCGGCGATGGTGCAGGCCACCTGCAGGAGCGACACGAGCAGCATGACGCCACCCCGCTCCAGGATGTAGCGCGTGTTCCCTAGGACGATGCCGCGGTCGATGATGTCGGCGTTGATGCTGGGAAGCAGCAGCGTGCCGATGGTGGCCAGGAACTGCAGGGCCACGATCAGCCAGATGGTCCGGCGGTAGGGGCGCGTGAACCGGGAGAGCAGTCGGAGAAGTATGGGCCTCCTCCTTTCCACTTGAAGAGCGAAGGCAGTAAGAGCCCCCGATAAGCGTTCAGGGCCGTGGCGGGCCCAACGTCGAGGACGCAGCTCGGCATCATATACGAGCTGCGTCCTACTTGTACATACCGGCC
>CAZPWN010000033.1:2095-9938 GCA_964590475.1 uncultured bacterium
CGAGGACGCAGCTCGGCATCATATACGAGCTGCGTCCTACTTGTACATACCGGCCTGGTCCATACCGGCTGTCAGCTCGGGCCTAGCGCAGATCGATATCCTCGTTCTCGCCCATGTCCGGGTGCTCACCCGTGACCATCGTCTTGGCCATGTCGAAGAGCTGGTGCACCTTGCTGCTCGGGCCGTCCCAGTACTCGGCCGACGACGGCACCACACGCAGAAGCGCCAGGTCAGGATCGTCGGGGCCGTCCGGGAAGAACGCCTCGTTCATCTTGTTCCACAGCTGGCGCGCCTTCGCCGGGTCGTTGACCAACTGCGCCCGCCCCGCTACTGACACGTAGAGGTTCTTGCCCGGATCGGCGTAAGCCAGGTTGACGTCGTGATCGCCCTCTATCTCGCGCGCCTTGGTGGAGCTGCGCGAGGTGAAGAACCAGAGCCCGTCTTCCTGCTCCTCCTGCTGCGTGAACATGGGACGGCTATGCAGGCTGCCGCCTGGGTCGACGGTCGTGAGCATCGCCACACGCACGTCCCTGATCTTCTCCCACAACGCGGCCAGATCCTGATGTTGGATGTTCATCCGCTCGCCTCCCTCAGGCCGTTCCCCGGGCCGCTAGCTGCAGCCAGCCACGCGGCCGGCACGGGACCCGGCAGGTACGGATTGTAGGGGCAACCGCGGCCACGTCCCGGTACGAGCGTCCCAGCCACCGCGCGCAGGACGGGGCTACTTGGGCGGTGCGAGCGCTGTCACCGCCCGTCGTCTGACCCTGCCCTACGCTGCAAGCCCGCCCGTCGGGCGGACCGACTACCCATCAAGAGGAGGAACCATGAGTCAGCTTTCGAACTTCGAAGACTTACTGAAAGAGGAAGTGCAGGACCTCTACAGCGCCGAGAAGCAGTTCCACGAAGCGCTACCGAAGGTGGCGAAAGCTGCTAGCAACACCAAGCTGCGCCAGGCGCTGGAGAAGCACGTCGATGTGACGGCGAAGCAGATCGAGCGCCTCGAGAAGATCGCCGAGGAACTGGGCGTCAAGCTCAACGGCAAGAAGTGCATCGGCGCCGAGGCGTTGATCAAGGAAGGCGAGGACCTCATCAAGTCGGGCGGCGACGCGGACGTGCTGGACGCAGGCATCATCGGCGCCGCTCAGCGCATGGAGCATTACGAGATCGCCGGGTACGGCACCCTGGCGGCGCTGGCCAAGCGCGTGGGCAACAAGAAGGCCGCGGAACTCGCCGCCAAGACGCTGGAGGAAGAGCGTCACGCGGACGAGCAGCTGACGCAGATCGCCGAGAGATCTGTCAACGAGGCGGCCGCCGAGGCGTAGGAGCCCTGATGATGGCGGCGGTCGGCACCTTCCAGCACCGTGAGATAGAAGGTCATGCGGGTGACTGACCCCACCGATCAAGGGGCGGCGGCCGGCGCAAGCGCGCCGGTCGCCGCTCTTGCTGACGGCGATCCGGAGGCCGCGGCCGCGGCGGCTCGGCTGCACTACACCAGCGACGAGCGGCCCGGCTATTCGAGGCGCAAACGCGGCAAGGGTTTCACCTACCTGAGTCCGGAAGGCGAGACCGTCACGGACGAGCGTGTACGGCGCCGCCTGGAGTCGCTAGCCATCCCGCCCGCCTGGCGGGACGTGTGGATCTGCCGCAGCCCCAGCGGTCACATCCAGGCTACCGGCCGCGACGAGGCGGGCCGCAAGCAGTACATCTATCACCCGCGCTGGACCGAGGTCAGGGACGCGGTCAAGTTCGCCTCGCTGGTGGCCTTCGGGCATAGCCTGCCCCGGCTGCGGCGCCGCGTGAACCGCGACCTGAAGGGTGGCGAGCTCGGTGCCCTCAGGTTGACCGCGGCGGCCGTCAAGTTGCTCGACCTGACCCTTACGCGCGTGGGCAACGCCCGTTACGCCCGCCAGAACGGCTCGTACGGGGTGACGACCCTACGCGACAAGCACGTGAAGCTGGTCGGCGACACGCTCGCGGTGGCCTTCCGCGGCAAGTCGGGCGAGAAGCACGAGTTCTCGCTCGAGGATCACGAACTGGCCGAAGTCCTGCGGCAGTGCCAGGAGTTGCCGGGTTACGAGCTGTTCCGCTACCGGGACGACGACGGCCACGTGGCGGTCATCGATTCCGAGGACGTGAACGACTACCTGCGGCAGGTCACGGGCGCCGAGCTCACGGCCAAGGAGTTCCGCACGTGGGGCGGCAGCGTCATCGTGGCCGAGGCCCTGGCGGGCACGGAGCCGGGGCCGGACGCCAGTCAACGCGAACGCAAGCGCGCAGCGGCCGCCGCCGTGGAGCGTGCGGCCACCGCGCTAGGCAACACGCCCACCATCTGCCGGCAGTCGTACGTGCACCCGCAGCTGCTCAAGAGCTTCATGGCCGGCGAGTTCGAGGCGCCCTACCGGGACGCCCTGCGGGCGGCCCGCGCCAAGCGGCCGCGCGAGCTGCGGCTGCACGAGGCCGCCACGCTGGCCTACCTCGAGAAGGCGGAGTAGGTCCTCAGCGCGCCGTGACCGGGTCGGAGGCCGCGCCGATCACGCCGCTGGCGCTCACCGCCAGCACCCGGTAGACGTCGCCTTCCTTCCCGCCAGCGTCCAGATAGCCGGAGCCGGGCAGCACGCCGCTTATCTCGAGGAAGCGGTCGCTGCCGGCGCGGGCGCGCTCCACCACGTAACCTAGCCCGCTCTCCTCCGTCCAGCTGACGCTGACGCCGTCCTCACCGAGTGCGGCGTTGACGCCCTGCACCGGCGCGGGCGCCGTGAGGTCGAACGCGCTGCCGGTTATGGGTTCGGAGCGCTCCGAGCGGTTGCCGCTGGCGTCCACGGCTTCCAGCGCGTAGCTGTACTCCACGCCCGCCTGGGCGGTGGCGTCCACCCACTCGAGGGCGCTCGGCGCGAGGCCTTCCTGCAGGAGCTCGTAGGCGCCCCCCGAGGTGGAGCGGTAGAGCGCGAGGCTGTGCACGTCCGGGTTGGCGGTGCCGGCCCAGGTGACTGTTACCTCTCCCTGCCCGGGGACCGCGGAGATGAGGCGCGGGGCGGGCGGCGCCATGGTGTCGAGCGGCGCGGCGCGCACCACGTTGGACACGGGCCCCTCCACGTCGCTGGTGTTCACGGCGCGTACCAGCACCTGCACCTCGCTCAGGGTGCCGGGCAGGGTGGTGAGTTGGTAGCGGGGCTCCACCGTGGCGTCCGCGAAGTGGAACTCCTCCGTGCCCGCATCCGGCTGGCGACTGAGGTAGATGCGGTAGCTGCCGACGTCCGTCTCGGGCGGGGCCTGCCAGGTGAACGTGACGCCGTCCTCCTGCGGGGTGGCCCGCAGCGCGGTGGGCGCGGACGGCGGCGTGGGGTTGTGGCCGAGTTCGGCCCACAGCGCGCTCTCCGCGGAGACGCGGCCCGAACCGTCCACGGAGACGAGCGAGTAGTAGTAGGTGACGCCACCCCGAACGTCTTGGTCGGTGTAGCTGGTGGTGCCGAGGCCGAGGATCCGTTCGGTCATGCCAGCGTTGCTGTCGGGGTCGGTGCGGCGCCGCACGCCAACCGCGCGGACGCGCTCATCCGTGGGCGGCGACCAGTGGAGGGTGATGCTCAGGTCGCCCACCTCCGCGTCCGCAACCTGGGGTACGGCCAGCGGCGAGGGGTCCGGCACGTGGATGGTTACGGGCTCCGAGCGTGGTGCCACGCGGCCGAAGAGGTCCATGGCCTCCACCACGTACGTGTAGCTGCGGCCTATCTCCACGTTCTCGTCCAGGTAGAAGGCCGGGTCGTCGCCCTCGTCGAGGGGCAGGATCAATGGGTCGTCCGTGAGCAGCACGGTGCCGCCGCCGGAACCGTCGTCCGAGCGGTAGACGTTGTAGGCGGCGAGGAGCGTCTCCTCCGCGGGGCGGACCCAGCGCAGCGCCACCGAGTCGGTGCGGAGGTCGCCGCGCACGCCTTGCACGGCGGTCAGCGGGCGCACGTCGCCGCCCGTGACCTGAGCCGTGCCCACCAGCGCGCCGGCGGCGGTTCTCACCGTGTAGGTGTAGGCAACGCCAGCTTCCACGTCCTCGTCCTCGTAGAGCGTGCCGCTGGCCCGCGCGAAGTGCGGGCGCGTGACGGTGGTGAGTGTGGCGATGGCGCGGCCGAGTTCCGCGCCGCTCTCACCACTCGCGCCGCTGGAGGCGGGGCTGAAGACGGCGGTGAGGAAGTCGTACTCCTCCGCGGTCACGAGGCCCTCCCCCACCGCCTGCTCGCGCGGCAGCGGAGCTGGCAGGGTGGTGCGGACCGTGGCGCCGCCGCCCTCGCGGCTGATGACGAAGCCGCCTTCGGGGTAGGTGTGATCAGGCAGGAGCCATCTGAGGAGCACGCTGTCGTCCGTGGCGGCCGCGGCCACGCCGGCCTGCAGCGTGGCCCCCTGGGCTCCGGCGGCGCCGCCCGTGAGCAGCGCGAGGACGGAGAGTAGCAGCAGGCGGTAGTTGTAACGGCGGTTCATCAGTGGCTCCTTAGAAGCTCAGGGTGACGTCGGGGACGGAGACGTTTATCTGGCCGATGACGGGCAGGTCGCCGGTCACTGTCATGGTGCCGGTGAAGGCGAACGGGGTGGGCGCGGTGATGCGGCCGGTGGCCTTGACCCTCACGGTCACGGACGTGTCGACTATGCCGCACTGCACGCCGGCGCTGGCGCTGGCTTCCGCGCCGACCTCGCCGTCGAAGCCGAAGCGGGACTGAACCTGCAACCTCACGGCGCCGCCGAACGCCACGTCCGCGGTGGCCCAGGCCGTCAGGTCGCACAGGAACACGTCCTCCGAGAAGCGCCAGTCCCACTTCTTGCCGACGTACATGGAGGCCCACATGCCGGTGGCCGGCAGCGGCCCCTCCACGACGCCGGGCGTGTTGATGTGGCCGGCCACGATGTAGCCCTGCGTGTAGTCCGGGAAGATGAACAGCCGCACCTTGTGGTTGGGGCGGCCTATGGCGAAGTAGTACTCGCCGCTGCTCCACGACGCCTTCAGTTCGGCGTTGGCCTCCGCCTCGAGCAGCTTGAAGCCGCCGATCACCAGGCTGACCTCCTCCAGCCCGCTGCAGTCCAGCTCGCCGATGGGCCTGCCCACGGCGCCCAGGCAGAAGCTGCCGAAGATGCCGTTCTCGTCCGCGGTAATGCGCGCCATCATGTTGGGCGTGGCGTCCGCGCGGAAGCCGTCGTCCAGCGTCTTGAAGGCCCAGCCGCGACCACCGAGCACCACCTGGCCGGAGCTGTTGAGCGTGAGGTTGGTGTTCAGGTGCCAGAGGAGGCCGTAGTAGTCGTCGGCGTTCTGCTGGTACCAGCCGATGAGGGTGCCGGCCAGGAGGGCCAGGTCGTTGTCGTCGTCGAAGCACTCCCGGGCGTTGCGGAGCACGGCCGGCCGGTGGTCGTCGCCCACGAAGGCGTCGTCCACCGCGCAGGTCTCGTTGGCCGCGTTGCCGGTGCGCTGGTCCAGCCGCAGGTTGTGGCCGATGCCGCCACGGAAGGCGTAGAAGGCGAACACGTCCACGCCCTTCACCTTCACGGGTATGGGCGCGCCCATCTTGGCCAGGTCCACGCCGGCGAACACGAACCAGTACGGCTTCATGTCGGCGGTGGCGTCGTTGATGCCGAAGACGCCGCCCACCTGGACGTTCAGCAGCTGCTTCTCCGCGCTCGGCCCGCCCTCCTTGCTGCTGATGCCGATGGTGAGGTCGCCGGTGCCGTTGAACTCCAGGCTGTTGTCGCCGTCGGCCAGGCTCACGAGCCCGCCGACCATCAGGTTGAAGGTAGCCGGCGTGGGCACCAGTCCGTTGGGATCGCCCAGCGTGGCGTTCACGCCTTCGAACTCCCAGCGCTGCTCCTTGCCGTCCTTGACGTAGTACCAGGAGGGCGCCGCGGTGGCGGTCACGATGCCGCCCAACGAGAGGCCGCCGCGCAGGCCGATGGCGTACTCGCCCTCCTGGCGCTTGATGCCGATCTCGGCGTTGGCGCCGCTCAGGTAGGGGAAGCCGAACAGGTCGAGCTCCGGCGTGGCCGCCAGCGTCTTCCAGGTCTGCCCACCCAGCGAGACGTCGCCCTGCCGGTCGATCTGCAGGCCGTCCAGCGGCAGGTGCAGGCGCATGAGGTTCTCGGCCGTGTCCAGCGCCGTGAGCGCGCCCGCCACCCCGCCCCGTACCTCCTGGGGCAGGTCCATGCGGTCGGCGGCGGTCCGCATGTCGGTAGCAAGCGTGCTGTCCAGGTTGGTGCCGGCCGCCGCCAGGTCGCTATCCAGGGTCCACACCGCGCGGTCGAATGCTATGGCCGCCGAGCCGTCGCCCTGTGCCACGAAGCGCGGTTGGTCGGCTATGAGGGCGGTCATACCGAAGTCGCGGGCCACGGGCGTCGAGGAGACGACCGTCACGCCCCTGTCCCTGTTGCCCGAGGGCTTGAGCGCCATCACGATGGGGCTGTGGAAGAGGGGCATCTCGAGGCTCACGAGGGCCGGCTGTTCGGACAGGACCGTGGAGTGCCCGACGCTCACCGCGTAGCGCCTGTGGAACTCCAGGTCCCAGCCGCGGTGGCTGGTGGGCGCCCCGCCCACGTACTCGAAGTTGAAGCCCGCGCCCGTCCAGGTGATGGGCAGGGCGCCGACCTGACCATCCATGTAGATGCCCACGTCCGGGCGGTCGAACTTGGCAGGGTCGCGGCCGACGATCACGCTCCCGGAGGCCCCGAACACCACGCCGGTCCAGGCGGGGCTGGTGGGGTCCACCGTGGGCTCGGTGCCCGCCTTGCGCAGGCCGTCGTACGCCTCGTCCTGCACGAGGCGGCCGCTGCCGGCCCTGGCTACTTCGTAGTTGTGCGTGGTCGAGAGGTCGATGGTGAACCCGCCGGAGCCGCCGCGGCTGGCCACCTGCCAGCCGGTGTCGCCCACGGGCATGCCGCCCTCGAACCGTGCCGGGATGAGGAGCTCACCGGAGGTCTCGAACACCTGCTCGAACATGCTGAGTGTCCCGCCAGGTGCGCCCGACTCGAAGGTGAACGGCGTGCCGAGAAGCGAACCGCGGCCCGAGAACGAGGACTTGTAGCCCACGCGGTCATGGGCCGCTACCTCCAGGTGTTCGAACGTGAGCGTCATGCCATGGAAGCGCGCCGGCAGCTGGAGCTCGAGCGGTTGCCGGAGGTCGACGTGGAACTGGTCCAAGAACCTGACCTCCAGCTCCTCCTGCACGCGGCCGCCCAGTACGAACTCCTCGATCACTCCCAAGGCGTTGAGGTCGGGGAACTCGTAATCGTCCGGGGTGAGCGGGCGGGTGAGCTCGGTCACCTTCACCACGTAGCCGTTGATGGTGCGCTGCAGCGGCGCCAGCAGTACGTGCAGGTTGTCCACCCGCACGAGGTCGTCTTCCAGTTCCAGGTCCAGGAAGGCGTACAGGGAGGTGTGCTCCTCGAGCGCCCGCACCTCGCGCGGCACGCTCACGCTGAAGCTGGCGTTCCCGCCTTCGTCCGCCTGGATCGTGCGGCTAAGCACCGGCTCCGACTCGTCCGGCAGCGTGCTGATGTTGGCCGCCTCCGCGGTCAAGAGGCGGAACCGGTAGCTGGCGTGAGGCGCGAGGCCGGTAGCCACGAACGTCTGCTCGTCGCCCGCCACGGTGCCGCCCTGCTCGAGGGCGAGCTCACCCGTGACCTCCATCCCACTTGGCAGCTCCGCGCTATCCAGGAGAGTCCAGAAGTCCCCCTCGGCCTGGGCGCCCTCCAGGAGGATGGCGCCGGGCATCCGCAGATAGCTGTGCTCGAAGGTCTCGGTGGGCCGGAAGGCCGTGAACTCGTGCAACTCGCCGTCGCCGAGGTCGATCCGGTAACGGGCGCCGGGCACGAGGTTAGTGAG
>CAZPWN010000033.1:10038-17086 GCA_964590475.1 uncultured bacterium
TCGTAGTCGGGGTTCAGGCCGGTGAGGAGCAGCGTGAGCGTGTCGCCGGCCTGGTAAGGCCCCTGCGTGACCACGCTCATGCTGGCGTCGCCGCGCTCCCATTCGAGGTGCACCGGCGCCGTGGCGCGCACCTCGCCGGTGGCGTGGCGCTCCAGGCTCAGGGTGTACGAGCCCTCGCGGGGGTACTCCAGGGTGATGGTCTCGCTGGGGCCGACGCTCTGGAGGTGCCGGGAGATGTCCTCGCTGCGCAGCATGTAGTCGTGGCCCTCGGCCAGGGGTTCGAGCAGGACCGTAACCCCGATGAAGCCTTCCCCTGCGCGGTAATCGATGTCCAGGATGGTGATGGCCTCGTCCACGTCGATCCGCTCGGGCTCCGCCACTTCGAGGCTCAACCAGGCCAGCTCCTCCAGCGTGGCTGCATCGGCCAGAACTAGCTCGTGGAAGCCGGTCTGATCGTAGACGTGCGTGAGGGTGGCGCCGCCAGCCGGCACGGTGGCGGTGTGGCCGTCGCCCCAAGCCAGTTCCGCTGGGTCGACGTTGCCCTCGGCCAGCACGGTCACCTGTTCGCCCACCGTGGCCGGGTCTTCGCTGAGGAGCGCCAGGCGCGGCTCGGTGATTACGACCAGCTGCGAGGCTAGCGGCGCACCGCTGGCGTCCAGCAGGGTCACGAGGTACTCGCCGGCCATGTCGTACCCGTAGCGGTAGCCGCCCGAGCCGTTCAGGTCCGTGATGGCGCCGTCGGCCCAGTCGATGCTGCCGCCCGGGGGTTCGTCGATAACGTCGGCGTAGATGGGCTGCCCAGGGATGCCCCGGGTAGGGTGCACGTGCATCTCCGGGTTGCCCGCTTCGGCCGGCACGCTCACGGTGCCTCCCTGCACCACGCAGTTGGGCAGGTTGGCCCTGGGGCTCAACTCGACCGGGTAGCTGCCCGGTGCGGCGTAGGCGTGGGTGTAGGTGCCGCCGCCCGAGACCATCTCCGTGGCGCCGTCGCCCCAGCGGATCTCGCCGCCCTCCATCAGCTGGTCGTCGTCCGGGTCCGCGCTGAGGGAAAGCGTGATGGTCTGGCCCGGCAGCGGCTGCAGGTCGTCGACGCTGAGGTCGTAGGCGTAGAAGGTAGAACCCGGCGCCTCGCCGAGGGGGTCGCCCCCTGCCGTTTCGGCCACGGGGAAGTAGGTGCCGGGCGCGTAGCTGTGCTCGTACGTTCCGTCGCCCGCCGCGAGGTCGAGGGTGGTGCCGTCGTCCCAGTCTAGGACCGCGCCTTCGGGCGCTCCCGTGACCAGAAGCTGCACCGGCTCGTGGGCCAGCCAGCACTGCTGGGTCTCGTCGACCCATTCCATGAGCACCTGCGCGTAAGCCGCGCCGGCCAGAGCCAGGAGCAGGACGGCCAGGATCCTTAGCGAGAGTGGTTTGTTCACCGTTGTCCTCCGAAGTCGTAACGCACGCCGAGGCTGAGGGTCAGGACGCTGTCGGTGGTCGTTCCGAAGCGCGCCCGGTAGTCCGTGCCGCCTTGCAGCGCCCAGGCGCCGCCCAGCGACACATGGCCCGCCAGGCTCAGGTTGGTGGAGAGGTCGTTGGCCAGTTGCGCGCCGGCCGAGGCGTTGAGACCCCAGCTGGCGGCCGTGTATGCGCTGCTCAGCTCCACCCGTCCCCGCCAGCCGGCCCTGTAGGTCAGGTTGGTGGTGAGCGACGCCGTGAGGGGGTCGCCCTGGTAGCGCAGGTTGACGCTCAGGCGCGCGGACGGATCCGTGCCGGCGGCGCTGAACTGCAGGTCGCCGCTGACGTTGGCGCTCAGGTACCAGGGCCTAACCGCGTAGCGGGCTCCGAAGGTGGCTTCCACCCCGTTGGAGCTGCCGGCAGTGCCGCTGCGGCCGTGATAGCCGGCATCGAGCGTGAGGAACGGCGCCAGGTCGAAGCCGACGCCCAGGTGGTAGTCGGCCTGACGGGAGGGGCCGCGCTGGTCGGCCGTGAGCTGCGCGTTGAGGGTCACCGGCGCCAGCTCCTGGGTGCTGTAGCGCACGCTCTGGCGCGTGCGGTCGTGGGCACCCGGCTGGTGCTCGAAGTCGAACTTGAGGCCCAGCTGGTCGTGCCCGCCCTCCGTGCGTGCGTCGAGCGATAAGCCGTAAGTCTGCCTGAACCGCGGGTCGACGGCGTCGCCGTCCCAGCGGAACTGGGCGCTGACCCCCGGCTTGAACGAGACCTCGGGGCGGCGCTGCTCGGTGACGTCCAGATCGAGCCGCAGCGAGGCGTCGTGGGCGGTATGACCCGGGCGCCCGGCGCGCTCCCGGCTGGACACGCGGTAGCCCACGTGCCACCGGAGGCCCGTCAGGTCTTCGGTCAGGTCGCGGTAGGAGTCGCTGATGGAGGTGTTGAGGGAGAGGCTCGTCGAACCGGCGTCAGCCTTGTAGGCCAGCCCGAAACCGAGATCGGGCAGGCCCTCGAGCCGAAGGTTGTTCTGCAGCGAGACGTCCGTGCGGCGCCCATCCGCGGCGGTGGCGGGCGGGATGTTGGCCACGGAGAGCCGCCCGGTGTAGCCGTGGCCGCGGACGCCCACCGTGAACTGCTGCCGCGCGAAGCTGAGGTGGTCGGCGCTGAGGTCGACGGCGAAGTCGGCCCAGTCGAACGAGAGGCCCACCCCGAAGGTGACGCCGTCGAGCACCCCGTCGGCGCCGCCGTAAGACACGTTGGCGTTCACGATGCTCGAGTAGTGATAGGAGGCGCTGACGTAGCCCTTCACGTTGGTGATGGCGGGTTCGTCCGCGGAAGTTGGAACCGCTTCGTTGGCGCCACCCGAAGCGAACACGGCGCCGTGGCTGCAGATGAAGACCACCAGGAGCGCTGTCACCAGTGCTCGCGGCAGGGCCCCCAGCGTTGACCGTTGGCGTCCGTCAGTCCGTGCGCTCCTGCTAGCTGGTCCCTGGCGACATCGTGGGGGAAGTTGTGGGTTCAGCATTCGCTCGCTCCCTAGAGGTGGGGTCGGACCGCTGCGGGAACACCATGAGCGGCGCCCAGGCAGTCGGTCGTCACCTGAGCAGTTATAGGGAGTCGTGCATCACCCGGCTATCACCCTGAGTTGAGCGGGGTCCCTGCGCCCGTCCCGTGACCGCTAGTCGTAGGGCGCAGAGCGTTGATACGACAGCCAGGGTTCACCGGGGTCGAACGGGCTGGCTCGGCTGGCCCAAGGCCAGGGCCGCCAGAAGGGTGGCCGGCAACTCGCGCCCTTCCTCCAGCAGGTCAGCTACCCTCTCCCCGGGCAGAACGAGCCGCGCGAGGTCCAGACCGTCCTCCAGCTCCGTCTGGTTCGAGGCGGGCAGCACCTTCACACCGAGGTTATCGGCCAGCGCCAGGCACCCGCCCGCCAACCTGACCGCCTGGTCGAGGTTGCCAGCCAGGGCCTCCAGTCTCACGAGCGCGGTCGCCACCCAGAGGAGGGTGAGGGGCACCTCGAGCTCGACCAGCGGCTGGATGGCGGCCCTTAGGTGGGCGCGGGCGCCTTGATAATCGCCCTCGTGTGTGGCTATGCGCCCCAGGTTGGCCCACGATGTCGCCGTGCCCTGGTGGTCGCCCAGGCTCTGCTTGAGCTCCAGACTGGCCGAGGTGAGCTCCCGCGCTGCGGCCAGATCGCCCGCGAAGAGGCGCACCGTGCCCAGGTTGTTGAGCGCGTAGGAGATCCCCTGAGGGTCACCGAGGCTCTCCTTGAGGTCGAGGCACTCCTGCAGGGGCGCCACCGCCGCCTGGTACTCGCCCCGGAAGAAGAGCGAGAGGCCCATGTCGTTGAGCGTCACGGCCAGGCCCCAGCTGTCTTCCAGTTCCCGCTGCAGTTCGGCGGCGGCCTCGAAGTGGGCGTAGGCGGCCCGGCTGTCGCCCTGCATGGAGTCCAGGGAGCCGAGGCTCGAGAGGCAGTCCGCTTCCGTCTGCCGGGCGCCCACCTCCCGGCTGAGCCGTAGCGCCTGCAGGTAGCCGCGGCGCGCACCTTCCATGTCGCCCTGCACCTGCAGGAGCGTGGCCATGCGGTGCCGGGCCTTGGCCTCGAGCTCGGGGAGTTGCTCGGCGCCGGGCAGCTCCAGTAGAGCCTTCAGCTGTTCGGGACCCTCGTCGTGCGGACCGCGCACCCACCAGTACTGCTGCAGGGCGTTCACCAGTCGTAGGCCCAGCGCGGCGTCCTGGGAGTCGTGCGCGGTTCGCAGTGCTACCCGGAAGTTGTCGCGCTCCAGCGCCAACCGGTCGAGCCACGTTGCCTGGGCCGGCCCCTTGAGGGCGCCCTCGGCCTCCTCGGCCAGGCCGAGGTAGTGCAGGGCGTGGCGCTCTCGCGAGCGCTGCAGGTCCTCGGGATCGGCCACGAGCTTCCGCTCGGCGTACTGCCGCACCGGCTCCAGGAGTTCGAACCTGCCGCTCGCCGTGCGTCCGAGCAGCGACTTGGCCACCAGCGCCAACAAGGTGCGCAGCTGAGCCGCAGAGACGGCGCGCGCGGCGGCCGTGTCGAAGCCGCCGCGGAAGATGGAGAGCCGCGCGAGGGCCTGCCTCTCACTCTCCTCGAGCTGCTGCCAGGAGTGCTCGAAGACCACCGCCAGACTGCGGTGGCGTTCCGGCCGGTCGAACTCTCTGGCCTCGAGCAGGTCCAGATCCGCCGCCAGCTCGTCCGCCAGCTCGTGCGGATCCAGCAGCCTGAGCCAGGCGCCGGCCAGTTCCAGCCCCAGCGGCAGGCCGCCCAGCAGGCGGCAGATCCTGAGGATGGCCGGCTTCTGCGCGTCGGCCAGCATGAAGGATGAGCTGGCGCGCCTAGCGCTGGCGAGCAGCAACTGCACCGCGTCGAACGCCAGGTTGAACTCCCCTTGGTCGTCGGTGGGGAGGCTCAAACCGCCCAGGTCGTACACCTGCTCCTGGCTGAGTTCGAGCGGTTCTCGCGAGGTGGTGACCACCTTGAGAGAAGGCACTGCCGCCAGGAGGTCGTGCACCAGCTTCGCGCCAGGCAGTACGTGTTCGAAGTTGTCGAGCACCAGCAGCGTGGGTGCCTCGTTCAGCTCGTCGGCCAGCCGCTGCGTGACGTCGAAGGCGGCGCGTTCCAGCCCCAGGGCGGCCGCGATGGCCGCGCCGATGTACTCGTGCGAGGTCAGTGCGGCGAGGGGCACGAAGTGGACGCCGCCGGGGAAGTAGTCGGCCTGCTCCAGAGCGAGGCGTTTGGCCACCCGACTCTTGCCCGCCCCGCCCTGGCCCGTGATGGTGACCAGGCGGGCGCCCGGTTGCTGCAGCGTGTTCGCCAGCTCCGCCAGTTCGATGTCGCGCCCCACGAAGGGGGTCTGATGCACGCTCAGGTCGAGATCGACCGCCAGGTGATACGTATCGGTCGGCGTGGCGGCGGCTGCGTCCGGCTCGGAGCTATCCGGCTCGTTCCTCAGCGCCTCCGCCAAGGCGGTGGTGGCCGCGAGCGGCTCCGCCCCGAACTCCTGGGCGAGCCGGAGCCGGAACGCCTCGTACAGCTCGAGTCCCTCAGACCGGCGGCGGGCGGCCACCGCGTTGCGCAAGAAGCCCTGGAGAGCGTCCTCCGCGAGTTCGTCCCTTGCGAGGATCGCTCGGAAGCTGTCCGTCGCTTCCCTATGACGTCCCCGCTCCGCCAGGCGCGCAGCGTGCCGTTGGGTGGCGTCGATGTAGGCGCGCCCGAGCTCCGCTCGCGTCTCGGCCAACCAGTTGGAGGCGCCGGCCGCGCGGTGGGCGTCCACGCCCTCCAGGAACTCGCCGCCAACCAGCTGGCTGGCAAGCTCCCAGGCGCCGTCGGCCACGGCGCGCCAGAAGTCGGCCAAGTCGCTCGTTCCGCTCCACCTGATGCGTTGCTTGGTCGAGTCGAGGCTTGCGGCCCATGGGGTAGCGCGGTAGCGGTACAGGAACTGACTCAGGTTGTGCCGCGCGTCCTTCTCCCCCATCTCGGGCCAGAACGTGGCCGCCAGCTCGGAGCGCGTGACGCCCTCCTCGTGGCTCGCCACGTAGCTCAGGATCAGCAGGGCCCAGGATGGTGGTAGGGCCAGTTGCTCCTCGTTACCGGTCAACTTGGGTCGGCCCAGCGCGCGCAGATGTAACGACATTCAAGCGATGCTAACAGTGGGGCGCGGAGCTACGAGTAGGGGTTTACGCATGTGGCCGCTTTCGAAATACCAGGCGGTATATAGATCGGTACATACAAGCGAATGCTGCCCTGCTACACGTCCTCATCGGGTATAGGGGTACCGGCCGCCATGATCCGGTTGAGCCGCACGGAGGCCACTCCGATGAGTAGTAGAGCCGCGACTAGGCCAGCCACGCTGCCCCACCGGCTGGCGCCTCCTGGCCCACTGATCACGAGATAGAAGGAGAAAAGGGCCAAGAAGGCGGCGGCGGCGGCGGATAGTAGCCAGCGGGTAGCTGGCGAGTCGTCCGGCAACTCCACGGTATTCAGCACGTAGCGGCCCACGCCGAATATGACGGCGCCAGCCACGGCGCCCATGGCCGCGCCGAGCAGCGGCCCCGCGGCCGTGAAGAGCACGGTGGTCAGGAATATCTCGACTGCGATGAGTGCCGCCACGATGCGGTAGTTGAGCATGGTGAACATCGCTACCAGGATGACAGGTTCCGGGTACGGGAGGCGAAGATGCGGGCTCGCCCCAAATTGGAGGCGGCCCCGAGACCAACGGACCCGGAACTAACGAAACGGTGAACATCTCCCTTACCAGGGGGCGTGGCTACGCACCTCTATACTCGCCCTCAAGATGAAGCCTCCGGCGATAGGCAACCCCGCTTCAGCAGTAAGGCCACGCGTGAAAGCGCGTGCGGTCCTGCTGTTTCTGGTACTGGCCCTGCCTGCTCTGCTAGGGGCGTGCCTCCGGCCCCCGGAGCCAGCCAGCGGCACGCTTTCTGGCACCGTGACGCTCGAGGACGGCTCCCCGGCCGCAGGCGCCATTGTCACGCTGCTGCAGGAACCGGCTTCGGGCTCCACCATCGCCAGGACCGCGACCGCCGACACCGAGGGCAACTTCCGCCTGGAGCGGGTACGCACCGGCATCTACTGGCTGACGGCACAGAC
>CAZPWN010000034.1:0-13163 GCA_964590475.1 uncultured bacterium
AATGACCCGCGTGCGCGAGGAGGCGCTGACGCACGGCACGCGCGTCGGGGTGCTGCGCGGCCTGGCCATCACCGGCGGCGTCATTACCTCGGCCGGCATCGTGCTGGCCGCCACCTTCGCCGCGCTTGGCGTCATCCCCATCCTCTTCCTGGCCCAGATCGCCTTCATCGTGGCGTTCGGGGTGCTGCTCGACACCTTCGTGGTGCGCACCCTGCTCGTCCCTGCGCTGGTGTACGACATCGGGCCCGCCATCTGGTGGCCCTCCAAGCTCGCCCGCCGCAAGGAGCCGCGGACGGTCGCCGCCGGCGCCGATCCGAAGGCAGCGCTGAGTAACCCCGCGGCGCTCGAGTGATAGTGGTCAGCCGAGCTAGTTGGGGCCCTTGGAAGAGTACGGATTGTGGAGCGCCTGCTCGTGGTGCATCATGTACCGAAGCCACAACCCGAAGGCCCCACCACTAATGTTCGTCTTCAGACGAGGGAGTCAAGCATGAGCGACGCCGACCGAGCCGACCGCCGAATCTCGCGTATGGGTAGCTACCCCGGTGCCGAACCCGAGGTCGGCGTATGGCTGTGGGCCATGGAGGAGGCGCGCCGGAACCTGCTCAACACGCTCGAGCGCATCGAGCGAGCCGGCTTCGGTCAGGAGTTCTACGATTGGCGCGGGCCGAACGGTGACGACAACTCCGTAAGTGCGCTGCTTTATCACATAGCCGGGGTCGAGATGGGGTGGCTCTTCTTCGACGTGCTGGGCACCGGACTGCCGGCCGACGTGCAGCGGATGTTCCGGGTAGACGACCGCACGGAAGACGGCAAACTGCGTCACCTTCCCGATGTCCCCATAGCCGAGCACCTGGAGAGGTTGGCGGCGTCGCGGCGCCGCTTCCTGGCGGAGGTGAGCGCCATGCCGCTCGAGCAGTGGCACGACCTGAAGTACCCAGAGGGGGAGGATTACGCCATGACGCCCGCGTGGACGGTCTACCACCTGGTGGAGCACGAGGCCGGCCACCTTTACGAGGTGCGCCGCATGGTCAGGAAGTGGCTGGGAGCGCAGCGAGGGGTGGTGGGTTCGTGAACGACGAGTCCGTCAGAGCGGCGAAGCTGGAGAAGGATCGGAAGTACGTGGCCACCGCCACGGCGAACATAGAGGCCAAGACGGGCATGACCATGAAGGAGATATACGCCCTGCTGGACGAGTGGGGCGACATGAAGCCCGGTCAGATGGTGACGCGGCTCAAAGAGGAACTGGGCCTGGGTCATGGCCACGCCAGCATGGTGGTGCACGACTACCGCGAGCTGAAAGACGGCGTTCCCAGAGGCGATCCCCTGGACGCCCTGTACAGCGGCAAGAAGGCCGAGTTGCGGCCGCTGCACGACCGCCTCATCGAGAGCCTGCGGAGCCTGGGCGACTTCGACGCCGATGCCAAGAAGGCTTACGTGAGCCTGCGACGCAAGAAGCAGTTCGCCAGCGTGGGCCCCGGCTCCCGAGGGCGCCTCGAGATCGGGGTCAACGTGCGCGGCGCGGCAGGCACGGACCGGCTGGAGGAGCTGCCGGCGGGGCGCATGACCTCGCACCGTACGTTCATATCAACGCCAGAGGAGATCGACGAGGAGTTGCTCGGTTACCTGCGGGAGGCGTTCGAGGCGGCTGGTTGAGGCGGACCGATACCCGGCACGCGGCCGAGGTCAGGAGCGGCAACTGCGGTAAACCCACGCTGGCGGGCGGCGTACCATCGGTGCAAGATGCATGACTCACGGGAACCGGACATGGGCGCTGATCGCATGGACGCTGACTTGGGCGCAGCCATCATCGGGGAGTTCATCGGCGGCTACCGCTCGCAGAAGAACCTGGCGGACGCCGCCCTCGCGCAGCTGGACGAGGCGGAGTGGCACGTGCCGCTGGACGAGGAGAGCAACCCCGTCTCGGTGATAGTGCGGCACGTGGCCGGCAACCTGAGGTCGCGGTTCACCGACTTCCTCACCACTGACGGTGAGAAGCCGGACCGGGACCGCGATGGGGAGTTCGAACTCACGCAGCTACCGGTGCCCAGCCTGCTGGCGGAGTGGCAGGAGGGGTTCCGGATCCTGCTGGACACCCTTGGCGCGCTGACCCCCGCCGATCTGAACCGGACGGTGTACATACGCGGGGAGCCTCATACGGCACTCTCCGCGCTGACGCGCAACTACGCGCATACCAGTCACCACGTGGGCCAGATCGTGCTGCTCGCAAAACACCTTAGGGGTGAGCGGTGGCGCACGCTATCCATCCCGCGGACGCGTAAGCCGTAGCGGATCGGCTGCGCCAGGCTACCAACCGGCCCTCAACTGGCCCTCAACCGACCTTCAACAGACCCTCAACTTAGTCGCCACGCCAGAGCCGCCAAGGTCACCAGCAGCACCGGAAAGGTGAGCACCAGGCCCACCCTGAAGTAGTACCCCCAGGTCACGCGCACGCCCTTGCGGGCCAGCACATGCAGCCACAGAAGGGTGGCCAAGGAGCCTATCGGCGTGATCTTGGGCCCCAAGTCGCTGCCCACCACGTTGGCGTAAACCATGGCAGACTCCACCACACCGCTGGCGCTGCTGGCGTCCACCGACAGGGCGCCGATGAGCACCGTGGGCAGGTTGTTCATGACCGACGAGAGCAGCGCCGTCAGGACCCCGGTCCCGAGGGCGGCGGCCCACACGCCGTGCGCCGCGAACTGGTCCAGCAGCGCGGCCAGCACGTCGGTCAGCCCCTGGTTGCGGAGGCCGTACACCACCAAGTACATGCCGAGCGAGAAGAGCACGATCTGCCAGGGCGCTTCCGCGAGCACCCTGCGGGTGTCTATGCGCCCACCGCGCCGCGCCACCAGGTAGAGGGCCAGGGCGCCGGTGGCGGCCACCACGCTTACGGGCACGCCCAGGCGCTCGAGGCCGAAGAAGCCGACCAGTAGCCAGGCGAGCACCCACCAGCCAGCCCGGAAGGCAGCGGCGTCGCGGATGGCGGAGGCCGGTAGCGGTAGCTGCGCCACGTCGTAACGGCGTGGGATGCTCCCCCGGAAGTACCAGAGCAGTACGGCCAGGCTGGCCGTCACCGACACCAGGCTCACCGGCACCATGACGCCCGCGTACTCGCCGAAGCCGAGCCCGAAGTAGTCGGCGCTGATGATGTTGACGAGGTTGGAGACCACGAGCGGCAGGCTCCCCGTGTCTGCTATGAAGCCCGCGGCCATAACGAAGGCCAGCGTGGCCGCCGGGCCGAACCCCAATCGTAGGAGCATCGCCATGACTATGGGTGTCATCACCAGAGCCGCGGTGTCGTTGGCGAACAGGCCGGAGACCACCGCACCCAGCACCACCAGCAGCGCGAACAGCCTGCGCCCGTTTCCACCGCCCAGGCGCGCCATGTGCAGCGCCGCCCACTCGAAGAAGCCGGCCTCGTCCAGCACCAGGCTCGAGACGATGATCGCCACCAACGTGAGGGTGGCGTTCCACACGATGCCCCACACCTCCGGCACGTGGGCAGGTTGCACCACGCCCGTGGCGAGGGCCAGAGCCGCCCC
Organism: uncultured bacterium; assembly: GCA_964590475.1. Classification (GTDB taxonomy): domain Bacteria; phylum Deinococcota; class Deinococci; order Deinococcales; family Trueperaceae; genus JAAYYF01. Next base: position 3,543 of record CAZPWN010000034.1, read on the forward strand.
GATGAGAGCGCTCCAGCCGATACCGAGGCCGCGCGGGCGCCAGATGACCAGCGCCAACGTGAGCACGAATATCCCGAGAGCGGTGAGGGCCTGCAGATAGTCCGGCATGGTGAGGCGGGCGCAGCTGCCGGCGCCCGACCGGCGGCGATGCTAGCACCCCGCGGAGCCCGTGAACACGCCGGCGGTGGGGCCCGCGGGGCGCCCGAAGGGCTTCGCCCTGATGGCGCGCGTACCGTGGTGGCGCGGGGCCTGCGATGTTGACGCTGGTAGCGCCGCCTTGATATGGTCTGTGCAACAACTGATGTAGAGCCTACTAATCTGCAACAAGGAATGTAGGCGGGTGCCTTGCTGCAGGGCCTTAGGCGAGAGGAGTACTACATGAGCGATATCTCCGGCGACGGCCTGAGGTTCTTATGCCCCAACGGGCACCTCGGGTTCGCGCCTCTGAAGGTCGAGAGTTTCGAGATAGGCGTGGCCAGCAAGCCAGATTTCATCCTGGCCGACTCCGGCTCCGACGACATCGGGCCGGGTCCGCTGGGAGGTGACACCTCGGCCGCGCCGAAGCAGTGGCAGCGCCACGACCTGGAGAAGATGCTGCTGGCGGCGCGCAAGCTGCGCGTGCCCATGATCATCGGCTCCGCGGGCGACACGGGCACCAACAGCAGGGTCGACATGTACGTGGAGATGGTCCGCGACATAGCCGCCGAGCACCAGCTCGAGCCCTTCAAGCTCGGCTACTTCTACTCCGAGGTACCGCTGGCGTACCTGCAGGAGCGCATGGGCCGAGGAGACCGGATCACCGGCCTGGACGGGCGCGAAGATCTGACGGAAGACGAGTTGGCTGCCACCGACCGCGTGGTGGCGGTCGCGGGCGTGCACCCCTACATGGAACTGCTCGAGCGCGGCGCCGAGGTCATCATCGGCGGCCGCAGCTCGGACGCCGCCATCTTCGCGGCGCCGGCCATCCGGGCGGGCTACTCGGAGTCCAACTCCTACTACCTCGGCAAGGTGCTCGAGTGCGCCTCGTTCAACGCCGAGCCGTACGCGGGCAAGGAGAGCGTCGTCGGCAAGATCACTCACGACGACGTGATCGTCACTGCCATGCACCCCGACCAGCGGTGCACGGTCGCTTCGGTAGCGGGCCACGCCATGTACGAGCGCTCGAACCCCTACTTCGAGAACGTGGCGGGCGGCACTCTGGACATGACGAACTGCGTGTACGAACAGTACGATGCCAGATCTACGCGCGTGACGGGAGCCAAGTTCATCCCCTCCGAACAGGTGCGGGTGAAGCTGGAGGGCGCCGGCAAGGTGGGCGAGAGGTACATGGGCTTCGTGGGCGTGCGCGATCCGTTCACGGTGGCCCGCATCGACGAGGTCATCGACTGGGCCAAACGTCAGGTGGAGGAGCGCTTCGGCGACCCGGAGACGGGTGGTTACCAGCTGCACTACCAGGTGTACGGCCGCAACGGGGTCATGGGCGACCTCGAGCCCCTCAAGCACCAGACCGCCCACGAACTCGGGGTCATGGTGTTCGGCGTGGCGCCTACGGCCGAGATGGCCGAGGAGCTCACCCTCACCGGCACCCGCCAGATGTTCTACGCCCGCCTGCCCAACACCAAAGGTACGGCCGGCGGCGTGGCGTTCCCACTTGATGAGGTAACCCGCGTCAGCCCGGCCTACCGCTGGACGCTCAACCACACCATCGCGGTCGATGACCCGCTCGAGCTGTTCCAGCTCCACACCACCGAGGTGAGCGCAGAGGCGCGCCCAGGCGGGCCCGCTGCGCAACTGGAGGTGGCGCGGTGAGTGACGCCACCGTCAAGCGCCTGTGGGAACTGGCCAAGACCGTCCGCAGCAAGAACGCGGGGGTGGACCGCATCACCTTCGACGTCATCTTCGACGACAGCGACGCGTACGAGATGGTGAAGCGCAGCAAGGTCCTTAGCCGCGAGTCGGTGTCCCAGCTCTACGGCATCGACCCCAGCAGGATCACCGACTTCGTGGAGTACGACCCGGGCTACGCCATCAAGTTCACCATCCTGCGCGAGAGGCCCAGCGGCAGCGCGGGCGACGCCGACATCTTCGGCGCCCAGCAGTACGCCCCGCTCCTCGACGTAGTGGTGCCGCTCGACTGACGGGCGCTCCACTGGCTACCGCTAGCTGGACGACGTACTGTAAGTGAGATGAGCACCTCCAACGCGCCTAGCCTGCTCGACAGGCTCGATCAGGCGGCCGGCGGCCTGACTCCCCAGGAGCGGCGCCTGGCCGCTCACCTGGTGGAGCACCTGGAGCGGTGGGGCTACCAGTCGAGCACCGAGCTGGCGCGCGACCTCGAGGTGCACAGGTCCACGGTCGTGCGCTTCGCGCAGGCGCTCGGCTTCAAGGGCTACCCCGAGCTGCAGGAGGCCGCGCGCACGGCGTACCTCCGGGAGATGGCCGCGCCCAATCAGCTCGTGATCACGGGCGAGGATGACGTGGGCCTCGGCAAGGTGCAAGCGGTGTTCGACCGCGAGATCGAGAACCTGCAACGCACCTACACGCACCTGGACCTGGCGGTACTCGAGGAGACGGCAGGTCAGATCGCGGCGGCGCGCCGCGTGCTGGTGTTCGGCCGGCGCTTCTCGCACCCCATAGCCCTGCACCTGGCCCTCATCCTGCGGACCATGCGCGAGCGCGTGGAGACTGCCCCCGCAGCTGGCGGGTTAGCCGTGGACCTGCTCTTCGACTTGGGCCCGGAGGACCTCGTACTGGTGGTGTCCATGCGCCGCCACTCGCCCGAGGTGCAGCGCACCCTGCGCTACCTGGCGGACGCGGGCGTGCCGGTGACCGTCCTTACGGACGCCAGCCCGGGCAGCGATCTGCCGGGCGACGCCAAGGTGCTAAGGGCCCACATCGGCAGCACCAGCATGCTCGACTCCTACACGGCCCTCGTGAGCGTGGCGCACGCCCTCCTGACGCTGGCCGAGGCGTCCCTCCCCCAGGCAGCCAACCGCTTGGCGCAGGCCGAAACGGCGTGGCAGCACTTCAACAAGCACTGAGCGGCGTTCGGACCTGAGCGGTGGGCGGTAGCTTCAAGTGGCGGCCGCGGCCACGAACTCGCTGAAGAGACGCCGGTAGGCCACCTGCTCGTCCACCAGCCACTCGGGATGGTACTGCACACCGACCCCGAAGCGGTCCACCGCTTCCATGGCCTCCACCCAACCGTCATCCGAGTAGGCGCTTACCCGCCAGCCGACCGGCGGCTGCTCCACCACCTGGCGGTGGAAGCTGTTCACCCCGCCCGCGGGCCCCAGCCAGGAGGCCAGCTGCGTGCCAGGTTCGAACGCCACCCCGTGCGTGCAGGCGGTGGGCTTCTCCTCCTGGTAATGGTTCCTCGCGCCGCTCACGATGCCCAGGTTGAGCACCGGGCTGCCGCCCAGCGCCTCGGCGATCGTCTGGTGACCGCGACATATGCCCAGCAGGGGTGTGCCCCTGTCCCACGCGGCGCGGATGAGCTCCACCTCCAGGTCGTAGCGGGTGGGGTTGGTGTCGCGCAGTGAAGGGTCCGGGTTCTCTACGAAGTACTGCCCCGGGATGTTGCCGCCGCCACTCACGAGTAGAGCGTCGACCAGGTCGAGGGTCTCGCTGGGGGAGAGGGCGGCCTCGGGGTGGGTGGGCAGCAGCAGCGGCACGCCGCCCGCCTGCTTGATGACCTGCGCGTAGCGGGCGCCGACCTGGAAGCGCCACTCGGGGTGGCCGGCCCGGTCGGTAACCTCGGCCACGTGAACGGTTATCCCAACTCGCGGTTTCGCCATGGTCCCTTCTCTCAATCCGTTGAGGATCCGCCTTCGGCGGTGCTGCTCATGGCCGTGGCGGCGGCGGGGGCGGCCGGGGCCTCACTGCTGTCCGCCGTTGCCGCAGCTACGCGCCGGCGCCGCCTGAACCTCTGGCGACTCTTGCCTTTCGGGTCGTAGACCTCCTGCAGGCGCTCGCCGAGAAGGTTGATGGCGAGTACCAGTATCAGGAGCGAGATGCCGGGGATGGTGCTGACCCACCAGGCGATGAAGAGCACGCCGCGCCCATCCGCGATCATGGAGCCCCACGCCGGGATGCTGGGCGGGATGCCGACGCCCAGGAAGCTCAGCGAAGCCTCGAGCACCATGAAGTAGCCGACACGGAGCGTGGCCAGTACCACCGTCGGCGGCAGGATGTTGGGGATGATCTCGCGGAACAGGGTCCGGAAGCGCCTCTGGCCCAGAGCCTGCGACGCCTCCACGTACTCCATGCCGGCCTGATCCAGGGTCTGGCCCCTGGCAAGGCGGTAGAACTCGACCCAGCCCTTGAGCGACAGGGCCAGCACCAGGTTGGCGAAGCCGGGCCCGAGGAACGCCATCATGCCGATGGCGAAGATCAGGTACGGGAACGCCAGCAGCAGTTCGGTGAAGCGGCCGCTGATGGCGTCGAACGCCCCGCGGAAGTAGCCTCCCAGCGCGCCGGTGATCGTACCGACCGTGGCCGTGATCATCACGGTCAGGAGGCCCACCAGCAGGCTCACCCGGGCGCCGTACAGGGTGCGGCTCAGGATGTCCCGCCCCAGGGTGTCCGTGCCGAACCAGTGCTGCGCGGACGGGGGCGCCAGCCGCTGACCGAGCGCGGTGGCGTCCGGACCGTACGGCGCGACCAGCGGGGCGAAGATGGCGAGCAGGAGGTAGAGGGCGATGACGGTGGTGCTGATGACCCCGAGCGGGGTCTCGACCACGCGCGCCATCAGCGTCAGGAAGCCGGGCTTCTTATGGGCGCCAGCCGTCATAGCGAGATCCGTGGGTTGAGGATCGTGTAGAGCGCGTCGACTACCAGGTTGGCGGCCACGTACGTGAAGGCGTACAGCATGACCGCCGCCTGCACCACCACGTAGTCCCGAGCGAAGATCGAGTTCACCACCAGCCTCCCCAGGCCGGGCCAGGCGAAGATGGTCTCCACGATCATGTTGCCGCCCAGCAGCTCGCCGAACTGGAGTCCCGTGACGGTCAGGGCGGGGATCAGGGCGTTACGTAAAGCGTGCTTCAGCACCACGGTGAACTCCCGCAGCCCCTTGGACCTGGCGGTCGTCACGTACTCCTTGTGCAGCGCTTCGATCATGGAGGCGCGCACCACGCGGGCGAGCACGGCGGCGAACACCACGCCGAGCGTGAGGGCGGGCAGGAGCAGGTGCTTCAGGGCGGTTCCGAACGCCTTCAGGTCGCGCGCCAACAAGGTGTCGATGAGCATGAAACCCGTCACCGAGTCGACCATCATGGTGGCGCCCAGGCGTCCGGACGTGGGCAACAGCTTGAGTTCCACCGAGAACAGCAGGATGAGCAGGAGCCCGAACCAGAAGGCCGGCATGCTCACCCCCATCAAGGCGCCCGACAGCACGGTGCGGTCCAGCCAGGAGCCCTGCCGCACGGCGCTGATGATGCCTACCGGCAGTGCCATCAGGATGGCCACCAGGATGGTGGCGAGCGTCAACTCGATGGTGGCGGGCAGCGTGTCGGCGATCAGCTTGACCACGGGCTGGTTCCTGACGAAGCTCGTGCCCAGATCGCCTTGGAAGAGGTTCACGAAGAAGAGCCAGAGCTGCTCCAGTAGCGGTTTGTCGAGGTGCAGCTGGTTCCGCAGGCTGTCGACCTGCGCCTGGGTGGCCTGCGCGTCGCCCAGCATGATCTCTACCGGGTCCCCTGGCAGGAAGCGCAGGAACATGAAGGCGAGAACCGCCACCCCTATCGCAACAGGGATGGCGGAGAGGATCCGTTCTAGCAGTTTATTGAGGCGCATTCCATACCTTCACCGGCCGGCAGCACGGGACTAATCGGTCGTGAAGCCCGCCTCTTGGAGTAGTTCCTGGGCGCGTTCAGGGTCGTAGGGGTACGGTGCCAGGTCCTCAGCGTAGCCGAACCCACTGGGCAGGAAGGCGGTGGCGAGGCGGTCGGCGTAACCCCGGTAGATGTTGGTGAGGATGCTGTCCCAGTCGACCGCGTAGTTGAGCGCCTGGCGGACACGCTGATCGTCGAAAGGTGCCGCCTGGTTGTTCAGTTCGATCATGGAGGCGCGGGTGCCGAGGGCGGTGTGGACGCTCACGCCCGGGACGCCTTCGATGCGGTCCACCAGGTCGGGCGGCAGGGCCTGGATGATGTGCACCTCTCCGGAGAGCAGGGCGGCGATGCGAGTGGAGGGCTCGGGCATCATGCGGAACACCACGGTCTGGAGCGCGGGTGCGCCCATCCAGTAGTCGTCGTTGCGCTCGAGGACGGTCTGCGAATCGAGCGACCCGCGAGCGAACTTGAACGGCCCGCTGCCGATGGGGTGCGCCATGAAGGCGTCGACGCCGACCTCCGTCAGGTGGTCCTTGGGAACGATCTGGAAGTGCGTCAGCGCTTGCAGCACGAGCTCCTGCGGGAAGGTGGTCTGGTAGACGAAGCGCACGGTGTGGTCGTCGACCTTCTCGACGCGATCTATGGGCCCGAGCAGGCCGGCGCGCGGGCTGGTCGCGCCGTCGATGGCGCCCTCGGTGAGGATGCGCTCGAAGGTGAAGACCACGTCGTCCGCCGTCAGCGGGTCGCCGTTATGGAAGGTGACGTCGTCGCGCAGGTCGAACTCGTACGTAACGTCGTCGACCACGCGCCACTGGGTGGCCAGGTGGGGCTGCACCTCGCCGTCGAGCGTGGGGAAGGTCAGGGCGTCGAAGATGTTGCGCAGCACCGCTTCGGTCTCGCGGTCGCGGTACATGGCGGGGTCCATCGTGATGAGCGCGTCCGTACGCATGGCCACCACGATGCTGTCCGAGCCGTCCACGGAGACCTGGTGCATGCTCTCGCTGTTGTCCGCCGCGGGGCCCCAGCCTTGCACCGCGTCGGACGCCGCCTCGATGTTCTGGAGCACGTAACCGAAGATCCAGGGGGCGTCCTCGAACATCTGCTCCTGAGCGGTGCGGTAGGCCTCCGCGCGCGTAGCGTCGTCGATGCTGCTGCTGGCGCGGTCGAACGCCTCGTCCACCACCTGGGAGGAGTAGAACGAGTAGTTGCCGCGATCGGCCGTGCGCAGCTTGGGGATGGCGAGGTCGAACGCATCGAAGTAGGCGCTGCCCCAGTCGGTCAGGCTGGCCGCGCGGTTGCCGGCCAGCATCTCGTCGCGGAGGACGGTGGACTGCCAGATCCGCACCGAGGCGTCGATGCCGATCTCCTGCAGCTGGGCCACTATGGCCTGCGCCTCGTCGGCGCGGTTCTCCGGGGCGTCCAGCACGAAAGATAGCTGCTGGGCCTGGGCCGACGCGAAGAGCAGCGCGGCGAACGTAATGACGATCCACTTCCTTAGGCGCATCCGGACCTCCTCCTTCCGCCGACTACCGTCAGGCGGAACTGTAGGCTCCACGCTGGGAGCCGCACACGAATTTGATTACACGTTCTGTTGTACGAACATACGGTCTTGCAACAAGCGTTGTCAACTGCGTGCAGAGTCGGGTGTGCCGTTGGCCCGCACTACGCTCGATCGTGCGCGCTGCAGCGGCCCGCCTGAGCTCCCGGCCTAGTCGCCGCGGGCCCACTGCGGCGGGCATGCTTCCAGAGAGAAACACGGTTCTCTGCTGCGTGCGCGCGCTAACGCCTGCTGGTCGAACACCCGGAGGACGCACGCCATCAGCGAACCGCACGACCCACCAGCTGTTGAGGCGACGCTGCCCTCCCCCTCCAGAATCCAAGCTTCTACCGTCTCCGCTCCGAACACCATCAGTAACACATCCTCCACGACGCGCTGACGGGCGTGGGGAGCGGCGCCCGCCCACGCAGCTTCCAGGGGCGGCCACCACGCCTCGCTGGCCGCCAGGACGGCCTGAACTTCGGGCGAGGCCTCATGAAAAGCGGACGTGGCGTACCCGAGCCAGATGAGGTAGATGCGGCCAGGGAAGAGGGGGCCGACGTGGCCGGCTTCCCGGAAGGCCAGTTCCGCAAGCTCCAGGAAGTTCCGGGCGTCGCGTAGCTGCAGCTCAGCTCCCGCAGCGCCCACGGCGATCACGGCTTCGTTGCGGCCCCGCCTGAGCAGCACGCCGTGCGGTGCCGGCAGCGGCGCCGCCGGCCCCGGACCCGGCTGCCGGAGGTAGTAAGTGGGCTCCGGCGCGGGCACCGGGGGAGACCCCGGTGAGCCCGCGTAGGTGTACCAGGCGAGCACGTCCTGGTGGAGCTCCAGCACGAAGCTGACGGACAGGATGGTGGACTCGTCCTCGTAGACGCCCGTGGCGCGGCCCTCCTGGAACGTGCCCTCGAAGTACGTGCCGGGGGCGGACGGGCTGCGGCGCCAGACACCGGTCGCGTTGCCCCGGTGGTCCACGTGGAGCTCTATGACGAACCGCGCCTCACCCCTGGACATCTCGTAAACGCCCGTGGCCGGGTGCGGTTGCGCACCGGCGAAGGCCGCTAGAACCCAGCACGAGAGTAGGGTCACGAACCTCGTGAAAAGATGCGCGGCAGCGTGGCCAGCTGCGCCAGGTCTCATGCCGGCCAGCATGCCGCCCGGGGAGTTACGTCAGCGTTACGTGGTCCGGTGCGCTGACGCTCGGCTGGAGCAACCCCCCCGGGGGTCAGGCTGGTGGAAGCACAGTGTTGTTATCCTCGCTTAGCAGGACACAGGAGGAGACCGTGATGACCCTTCCCGAAGCGCCGCACCTGATCGACGCGGGGCCGATCGAGCTACGCGCACCTAGTCTGGACCACTCGGCAGCGCTGACAGAAGCCGTGCGGGGCTCGCTGCCGGAGCTGAAGGTCTGGATGCCGTGGGCCACGGAGCACTACGACGAGGCCGGAGCGCGGGCCAACCTCAGGTCGGCCATGGCCGCCTTCGTCACGCAGGCGGACTTCCGCTACCACATGTTCGAACCTGATGGCCGCCTGGTCGGCTCCACCGGCCTGCACGCTCTCAAGTGGGCCGTGCCGCGCTGCGAGATCGGCTACTGGGTGCGCTCGGACGCCACGGGTAAGGGCTACGCCGCCGCGGCGGTGCGGGCGCTGTCGAAGGTGGCCTTCGAACAGCTGGGGGTGCGCCGGATCGACATAAGGTGCGATGACCGCAACCTAGCCAGCGCCAGGGTGGCGGAGAAGTGCGGGTACCGGCTCGAGGGTGTGCTGCGCAACTACACGGTCGGTACGGACGGCGAAGTTCGCCACGAGCGTGTCTACGCTCTGACGGACCTGGCCGACCTGCGCTGAACGGGCTAGCATCGCCTCATGAGTGAGGCCCCTGAAGTCTGCCCGGAGTGCGGCAGCGAGCATACGTACGAGATAGGGCAGCTGACCGCCTGCGCCATGTGCGGTCATGAGTGGAACCCGGGTGAGGCTGACGGCCCGGCTGGCGCCGCGAGCGGCGGCGCGGCTGGGTCCGAGGTCAGGGACGCGGTAGGCAACGTCCTGCAGGACGGCGACGCCGTGACGGTCATACGCGATCTGAAGGTGAAGGGCGCAGCCCAAGCCATAAAGGCGGGCACCAAGGTGCGCGACATCCGCCTGGTGGAGCCCGTGGACGGTCACGACATCGATTGCCGGGTGGACGGCTTCGGCCGCTTGCGGCTCAAGTCGAGCGTGGTGAAGAAGGCCTGACGCCTCGCGCCTCTACGTC
>CAZPWN010000034.1:13263-16983 GCA_964590475.1 uncultured bacterium
AACACCTCGGACTCACTCCTCGTAGCGGGCCAGGTGCCTCGTGCCGTGCCACAGAGGGAGGACCGTGGCCAGCAGCGTCAGGCCGGCCAGCGCCGCTAGTACGAGCAGCCCCTCGGCGCTGCCCCAGTAGGCGGTTACGGCGGGCTGCCGCAGGGCCGTCCAGGCCGGGCGCGCCAGTATGACGGTTATCACCGCGGCGTAGAGGAGAGCTAGCCCCATGTAAGCCAGCGCCCCGGGCGTCATGGCCAGCTCGTTGGGGTTGGTGTAGCGGAAGCGCGGGTGGGCGGCGCCCATGCCGACGGCGAGCCCCGTCAGCCCCACGGCGCTGAAGCCCGCCGCCAGCGGTGCGCCGAGCGCGAGCGTGGGGCTGAGGTCCAGCACCCGCCCGGCCGCCACACCCAGGCCGACCGCCAGCACCAGCATCAGCGGCACCACGAAGATGAACTTGGCCAGCACCACGTCGCGCGGGCGGACCGGCTGCGTCTGCAGAAGCCAGTAGCTGCCGCCCTCGTACGACACGCTGGGGTAAGCCATGCGCAGCGCCACGCCCGCCACGATGAAGCTCACGAAGGCGATGTTCATGGCTCCCATCACGTCACGGAACTGCTGCGTCGGCACGGGGATGGCGGAGAGGCTAACGAAGTAGACCCCGGCCAGCGCCGCTAGCACGATCACCTGGCTCCACTGCTGCACGTCGCGGGTGAACACGCGGGCGTCCTTGGCGACGAGTGCGCCGGTAGTGCCGAGCGCGCGCACGAGGAGACGCTCCCACGCCGGCGCGGGTCCGCCGCGCCGGTAGCGCACCAGGGGCGCGGTGTCGAGGCTCCGCACCCAGCCGCGGGAGAAAGCCAGGCGCGCCAGGATGCTGGTGAGGACGAGACCCGCGCCGCCCACCAGTAGCAAGGCCAGCAGGCCGGTGTGCAGCCCGCCCTCCAGCGCGGCCCAACTGGCGTTGGTGGCCCACGCGGGTGGCAACCAGCCGATCTCCAGCCGCGCGAACGCACTCAGGAACGTCTCGAACGCCGCCGTGTCCTCGGGGTCGAGCCGCAGCAACTGCTCGGGGCGCAGCGCCCTTAGGCCCAGCAGCGCGGCCGCCGCGGCGCTGATGCTGACGGCCGTGGCCACCTCGCGCACGCGGCCCGCGGGCGAGAAGCGCACCAGCACCAGCGCCAGTAGGCTGCCCAGGGTGACGGGCAGGGAGTAGAGCGCCACCGCAGCCAGCGCACTGACCACGTAGAAGATCGGGGGCGCCTCCAGCGCGGCGCCGACGCCGGCCAGCACCGGCAGGGTGAACAGCAGCGGAAGACCAGCCGCGTTCACGAACAGCTCGAGCACCTTCATGCCGAAGATGCGCGCCGCGCTCGTGGGGTGCGCCAGGAGCAGCTCCAGGTCGTCGCTGCCGTACAGCGTGCCGATGCTGGCCACCAGCACGCTGAACAGCACCGCGGCCATGAGCATGAGGAAGAGCCCCTCCAGGCTGCGCTGCGTGACGGCCGGGGCGATGGTGTCGATCAGCGGGTAGGCGTAGAGCCACCTGACGCCCGCGACCACGCCGCGGTAGGCGGCGTACGTCACGCCGCCGAGCAGCAGGAGGGCGCCCGCCAGCCAGACGGGCCTGGCGGTGAGCGACCTAACGGCGCCCCTAAGGCGCAGCTGCGCCAGGGTCACCGCGGTCCGGTCACGGGGGGCGCGTCCTCGGGGCCGTCGGCCTCCGCCGCCGCCCTGGCCCGCTCCTCGGGTTCGGTGAGATGCAGGAAGAGGTCCTCCAGCGAGGTGGAGTCCGATTGCCGGGTGGCTGCCCGCAGCTCGGCCATGGTGCCGAGCGCTATGAGCTTGCCGTGGTCCATCACGGCGATCCTGTCGGCCAGCTCCTCCGCCACCGCCAGCGTGTGGGTGGTGAGGATGACCGTGCGGCCGTCGGCCGCGAGCTCCCGGAAGAGCCGCTTGACCTCGCGGTGCCCCTGCACGTCCAGGCCGACCATCGGCTCGTCGGTCACGAACAGGCGCGGCTCGCCCAGCAGCGCCGAACAGAACGCCAGCCTCTGACGCATGCCGTGGCTGTAGCTCTCTATCAAGGCGTCGGCAGCGCGCGTGAGGCGGAACCGTTCGAGCAGCTCGGCTATGCGCTCGTCCGCCCGGGGCTGGCGCCTGATGCCCGCCACGTAGCGCAGCAGCTCTCTCGCCGTCACCTTGGGGTAGAACCAAGCGCGGTCGGGCACGAACCCCGTGGCCGCCTTGGCCGCCAGGGGCTCCTCGGTCACGTCGTGGCCTGCTATGCGCACCGTGCCGGACGTGGGTCGCGCCAACCCCACGGCGCAGCGGATGGTGGTCGTCTTGCCCGCGCCGTTGGGGCCGAGCAGCGCCAAGATCTCGCCCGGCCGCGTGCTCAGGTCCAGCCCGGCCACTGCCATGGTCCGGCCGAAACGCTTGGTTAGGTTGCTGACCTCTAGCAAGTTCTACTCCTGGGACGTGCGTCCAGCACGCCCGCGCGGCCCCGTGAGAGACAGGTTCGCCGCGGGCGCCCTGGTCGGTGCGGGGCGTGGTGCGGTGCACCGCCGCATGCTAAGTGCCCGCCCCTTCCGTTGACCTGCGATTATCGTCTACCCTTGTTGCCGAAGACGAGAGGAAACTCCTGTAACCCCCGGAGGCAGTCATGCAGCAAAGGGTAACGCCGTTCCTGATGTTCGAAAGTGGCGCGAGGGAGGCGGCCGAGTTCTACGCCTCCGTGTTCCCGGACGGCAAGGTCATCTCGGGCGACGGTCCGGGCGTGTCGTTCGAGGTGGGCGGGCAACGTTTCGACGCCTACGACGGCGGCCCGCACTTCAAGTTCACGGAAGCCATCTCCATGCACGTGCGCTGCGAGAACCAGGAGGAGGTCGACTACTACTGGGAGCGCCTGCAGGAGGGCGGAGGCGAGGAGTCGATGTGCGGCTGGCTCAAGGACCGCTTCGGCGTCTCCTGGCAGATAATCCCCACGGCGCTCTACGAACTCCGCAGCGACCCGGACCCGGCGCGCGCGCAGCGCACCGTGGAGGCCATGCTGCGCATGCGCAAGCTGGACATCGCGGAGCTGGAAGCTGCCGCCGACGGTCGCGCGGTGTGACCTCGGCCGGCTACGGGGGTGAGCCACCCACCTCGGGCGCGGGCTGATGGCGGACGTCACCATCTACACCATCGGGCACTCCACCCGCTCGCTGGACGAGTTCCTCTCGCTGCTGCGCGCCCACGGGGTGCGCAAGCTGGTGGACGTGCGCACCATCCCCAAGTCGCGGCGCCACCCGCACTTCTGGGGTGACGCCCTGGACGACGCCCTGACGGAGGAGGGCATGACCTACTACTGGCGTAAGGCGCTGGGCGGGCTGCGCCGGCCCGACCCCGACTCCGAGAACGACGCCTGGCGCAACACCTCGTTCCGCGGCTACGCGGATCACATGCAGACCCCTGAGTTCAACGAGGCGGTGGAGGAACTCATCGAACTGGGCCAGGGCAGCGACCTGGCCATCATGTGCTCCGAGGCCGTGCCGTGGCGCTGCCACCGCTCCCTCATAGGCGACGCGCTGCTGGTGCGCGGCGTGGAGGTGCTCGACATCATGAGCGAGACGAAGGCGCCGCCCCACAAGCTGACGTCGTTCGCGCAAGTGGACGGCACGCGCGTCACCTACCCGAAGCAGGACGAGTGACAGTGCACCTTCAGAGCTAGCGCGGCCACGGCTCCCGCTG
>CAZPWN010000035.1:0-16752 GCA_964590475.1 uncultured bacterium
GCTTCTGCGAGGAAGCCTGCCCCACGGGCGCCGTGGTGCTGGGGCACGAGTTCGAACTGGCGGACTTCCGCTACGAGGACTTCGTGTACGGCAAGGAAGACATGCTGGTGGGAGTAGAGGGCAGCAAATGGCAGCGCCGCGAGGCGGAGGCCAAGGGCAAGGACGTCGACATAGGCCTCAAGCCGTCCCACCGGCCCGAGCTGGAAGGCGTGGACTACTGAGATGGTGGCCTTCATCATCCTGGCCGCGCTGTTGCTCGTGGCAGGCATCGGGGTAGTGACCCTGCGCCAGCCCGTGCATGCGGCGCTGTCTTTGGTCGGCGCCATCCTGGCGCTGGCCGCCATCTACGTCACGCTCGAGGCGCACTTCCTGGCCGCCATCCAGGTCATCGTCTACGCGGGCGCCGTCATGGTGCTCTTCCTCTTCGTGATCATGCTCCTCAACGTGGGCGGCACGCGTACGCCCTCCCTGACCTGGCTCAGGCCCGCCGCCTGGGTCACGGGAGCGCTCAGCCTGGCCGCCGTGGTGGCGGTCGTGTTCGTGGTGCAGCGCCCCCTGCCCGAGTTCGAGGTCATCAACGCCGCGCTGCGGGGCGGCAACGCCGACGCCGTGGGCGAGGCGCTCTTCTCGGACCACCTGCTCAGCTTCCACCTCGTTGGCGTGCTGCTGCTCGTGGGCATCATCGGCGCCGTGGCGCTGGTACAGCAGAGCGCGCCCGCCAAGGAGGCCGAGCGTGAAGTGGGCAAGGCACAACCCGAGGACGCGCCGGAGCTCGTGGCCGCGGCAGGGGAGGGGAACTGAGTGGTACAGACCGAGTACTACGTAGCTCTCTCCGCCGTGCTGTTCGCCCTGGGCGGCATCGGCGTGCTCACGAGGCGCAGCGCCATCATGCTCTTCCTCTCCATCGAGCTCATGCTCAACGCCGCCAACCTAGCTATCGTCGCCTACGCCCGCCAGTGGAGCGCGGTAGGCGCGCAGCACGCGCTCGACGGGCAGGCGGCCGTGTTCATCGTGCTGGCCATCGCCGCTGCCGAAGTGGCCGTGGGCCTTGGCATCCTCGTGGCCATCTTCCGTAACCGCGTCAGTACGGACGTGGACCTGCTCTCGGAGGTCAGGGCGTGACCGACATGGTGCAACTGGCCTCCCTGGCGCCGCTCCTGGCGCTCATCGGTGCCGTCATCAACGGCCTTTTCGGCCGCAACCTGCGCGGCAATGCGGCGGGCATCATCGCCAGCGTCGCTGTCGGCTTGGGCTTCGTGCTGTCCGTCATGGCCTTCCTGGGCGTGCGCTCAGGCGGCGCCGTGCGCGTGAACTTCGGCGACTTCCTGGTGGCGGGCGACTTCAACGTCGGCCTGGGCTTCCACATCGACCAGCTCAGCGTGCTGATGATGATGATCATCACCGGCGTGGGGCTGCTCATCCACATCTACTCCATCGGTTACATGCAGGGGGACGAGGGCTTCCCGCGCTACTTCGCGCAGCTCAACCTCTTCGTGGCGGCCATGCTCGTGCTGGTGATGGCCGACTCGTTCCCGCTCCTCTTCGTGGGCTGGGAAGGGGTGGGCGTCTGCTCCTTCCTCCTGATCGGCTTCTGGTACAAGGACCTCGCCAACGCCAGCGCGGGCCGCAAGGCGTTCATAGTCAACCGCGTGGGCGACTTCGGGTTCCTGCTGGCCATGTTCCTCACCTACAAGGCGTTCGGCACGCTCGACATCCAGGCCGTCAACGCGGCCGCGCCCAGCTTCGCCTACGGCGCCGCCATCCTCACGGGCATCGGCCTGCTCTACCTCCTGGCAGCGGCCGGCAAGTCCGCGCAGCTGCCGCTGCACACCTGGCTGCCCGACGCCATGGCGGGCCCCACACCCGTCTCCGCGCTCATCCACGCGGCCACCATGGTCACGGCCGGCGTGTACCTCATCGCGCGCACGGGCGGCATCTTCGCCAACGCCCCGACGGCGGCGGCCACCGTGGTCTGGGTGGCGGTGCTCACCGCCCTCATGGCCGCCGTAGTGGCCATCGGTCAGACGGACATCAAGAAGATCCTCGCCTGGTCGACCATCTCGCAGGTGGGGTTCATGATCGCCGCGGTCGGCGCCGGCGCCTATTGGGCCGGCATCTTCCACGTCCTCACGCACGCCTTCTTCAAGGCGCTCCTGTTCCTCGGCGCGGGCTCCGTGATCCACGCGCTCGGCGGTGAGCAGGACGTGCGCAGGATGGGCGGGCTCGGGCGCAAGATGCGCGTCACCGGCACCACCTCCCTCATAGCCACCCTCGCCATCGCGGGCGTGCCGCTGCTCTCCGGTTACTTCAGCAAGGACGCCATCCTCGGCGCCCTGCTCACCAGCGGGCCGCTCGGCGCCTTCGGGGGCGAGATCCTCTTCGCCCTGCTGATGGTCACCGCCGGCATAACCGCCTTCTACATGTTCCGCTGGTACTACCTCGTCTTCGCGGGCGAGCCGCGCAGCAGCGCGGAGTACGAGCGGGCGCACGAGTCGCCGGCCGTCATGACCGTGCCGCTCGGCATCCTGGCCGTGGGCAGCGTGCTAATCGGTTACGTGGGGCTGCCCGCCTTCCTGGCGCCCAACGCCATCCAGGAGTGGCTGGCGCCCGTCACGGCGCAGGTCGACTTCCAGCACCTCTCCACCGCCAACGAGTGGCTGCTGCTCATAGGCTCCGCGGTCGTGGCGGCCGTGGGGCTGGGCCTCGGTTACTACGTGTACGTGGTGGGTGAGGGCGCGGCCTCCAAACGCCTAGGCAACACGCCTCTCGCCAACGCCTCCCGCGGCGCCTTCGGCATCGACCGCCTCTACCGCGGCCTCTTCACCTCCCCCGGTGAGGAGATCGCCGAGGGCGTGGCTTCCCTGGACCGCGACGTCGTGGATCGCGGCCTGACCGGCGTTGCCGGCGGCGTGCCCCTGCTCGGGCGCCTGATGGTCCTGCTGCAATCCGGTTACGTGCGCGCCTACGCCTTCGCGATGATATTGGGCGTACTGGTGCTAGCCGTGGTGGCGGCGCTGATGGGGGTGTTCGCATGATCCCGCTGTCCGTCATCCTGCTACCGGTCCTGCTCGCCCTTCTCGTGTTCCTCGTGCGAGGCAGCGCACCCGTGGTGCGCGCGCTGGCGTTCCTCGGGGGCGTCGGCACGTTCGCCCTCTCCCTCTTCCTGGCGGGCTCCGCAGCGTACGAGGCGGCCTGGCTACCGGGCATCGGGGTCAACTTCTCGCTTGGCGC
This sequence comes from uncultured bacterium, assembly GCA_964590475.1. Classification (GTDB taxonomy): domain Bacteria; phylum Deinococcota; class Deinococci; order Deinococcales; family Trueperaceae; genus JAAYYF01. The sequence goes on from CAZPWN010000035.1 coordinate 3,232, forward strand.
CACCGGAGCCGGCCCCGTGCTCGTGCTGGTGGCCGCCCTCGTCATGATCCCCACCCTGCTGGTGGCGGCCACCCGGGTGGAGCGGGGTGCCGCCGGCTTCGTTGCTCTGCTGCTGCTGGCGCAGGCGGGCCTGAACGGCATCTTCCTCGCCAAGGACCTGATCGTCTTCTACGTCTTCTGGGAAGCCACGCTGATCCCCGGCCTGCTACTGCTCGGCATCTACGGCGGCGACAGGCGCAGGCAGGCCGCGCTCAAGTACCTGGTCTACGCCGTGGGCGGCTCCTTCCTGATGCTCGTCAGCATCCTCTCGCTCAAGGCCCTGAGCGGCGCCGCCAGCTTCCACATCACGGAGCTCATGGTTGCCACCCCCACCTTGAGCGCCACCACGCAGACCTGGATCTTCGTGGGCCTGGCCATCGGCATGATGGTCAAGCTGCCCCTGTGGCCGCTGCACTCGTGGCTCATCGACCTCAACGAGCAGAACCACCCGTCCGGCGCCGCCGACGTGCTCGGCTCGCTCTACAAGGTGGGCGCGTTCGGCTTCTTCGCCTGGGCGCTGCCGCTGCTGCCCGCAGGCGCCGAGCGCGTGGCGCCGTACCTGATGATCCTGGCGGCCGTCACCGCCGTCTACGGGGCGCTGGCCGCCATCTCGCAGAAGCACCTCAAGCGCTTCCTGGCGTACGGCTCGCTCTCGCACATGGGCATCATCGGCGTGGGCCTCTTCGGGCTGCATCTGGCCGGGCTCAGCGGCGCCATCTACTTCCTGGCCGCGCAGATGCTCTCCACCGGCGGGCTCTTCCTGGTGGCGGGCATGCTCTACCACCGACGCCGCAGCTTCATGGTCAGCGATTACGGCGGGCTGGCCAAGAGCGCACCCGCCTTCGCCGGCATCTCGCTCTTCCTGATCTTCGCCTTCATCGGCGTGCCGGGCCTCTCCAACTTCCCGGGCGAGTTCATGGCGTTGCTGGGCGGGTTCCAGACCTCGCCCTGGCCCGCGGCGTTCGCTACCCTGGCCGTCATCGCCGCCGGCGTCTACGGCGTGAACCTCTTCCAGCGGCTCTTCCAGGGCACCACCAACGTGCCCACCGCGGACCTGAGTGCACTGGAACTCTACGTGCTGGTGCCGTTCGTGGCCGGCGTGCTGTGGCTCGGCATCTCGCCCTCGCCCCAGCTGCGGCAGATCGAGCAGCAGGCCGAGCTGGTGACGCTGCAACTGGAGCGGGTGGCCGAGGCCCGTCCGGAGGGCGCCACCACGCCCCTCGCTGAACTCCCAGGAGGTGAGAGGTGACCTTCCCTCCGGTCCTAGACATCGACTGGAGCGCAGTGGCTCCCGCGTTGACCCTGCTGATCACGGCCGTGGCCACGCTCTTCTTCGCGCTCTTCCACAAGGACTCGCGTCATGTGGCGGTAACGGCGCTGATCGGCGTGGTGACGGCGTTCCTCTTCGCGCTGGCGCGCTTCCTCGAGCCCGGCGAGCAGGTGGCCAGCTTCGGCCTCCGCTACTACGGCGACACCCTGGCCCTGACCTTCACGATCGTGATCCTCCTCGGCACCGCCCTGGCGGTGCTGGTGAGCTACGACCAGCTGACGCGGCAGGACCTGGATAGGCCCGAGTACTACCCGCTCATGCTCCTCTCCGCCATGGGCGCCGTCATCATGGCCTCCTCCGGCGACCTGGTGACGCTGGTGCTGGGCCTCGAGATCATGAGCCTGCCGGTCTACGTGCTGTCCGCCTGGCGCACGCGCGACAGGCAGAGCCAAGAGGCCGGCATGAAGTACTTCCTGCTCGGCGCCTTCGGCTCCGCCATGCTGATCTACGGCATGGCCCTGCTGTACGGCGCGGGCGGCACCTTCGTCTTCGAGGGGCTGGCGCAGTCGCTGGCGGGCGGCGACCTCACGGTCCTCGCCACCCTGGGCGGCGCCCTGGTGCTCGTGGGCCTCGGCTTCAAGGCCTCTCTGGCGCCGTTCCACCAGTGGGCGCCCGACGTCTACACGGGGGCGCCCACGCCGGTGGTGACGTTCATGAGCGTCGTCATCAAGGTGGGGGCCTTCGCCGCGCTGCTGCGCGTGGTCAGCACCATCTTCCCGCAACTGGCACCGTGGCTCATCACCGCCCTCGCCGTCATCGTGGCCGCCACATTGATAATCGGCAACCTCTCCGCCCTCATGCAGCGCGGGGTCAAGCGCATCCTGGCCTACTCCGCCGTGGCGCACGCCGGTTACCTGGGCCTGGCTCTGCTGGCCCCCGACAACGGCGGCATCCCGGCCGCGGCCTTCTACCTCACGGCGTACGCGCTGATGAACGCCGGCGCCTTCGCGGTGCTCTCGCTCATGACGGACGCCAACGACCGCGGCGACGACCTGGACCGCTTCGCCGGTCTGGGCCGCAAGCGCCCCTGGCTCGCCGCTGCCATGACGTTCTTCCTCCTGAGCCTGGGCGGCATCCCGCCTCTGGCGGGCTTCGCCGGCAAGATCCTCGTGTTCCAGGCGGTGCTGGACGCCGGCTGGTACTGGCTGGCGGTGCTCGGCATCGTCACCAGCGTGGTGGCGCTGGTTTACTACTTCAGGATCATCGCCTACATGTACTTCCGCGAGAGCGAGTACGAGGCGCCCCGCACCACGTCCACCGCCACCAACGTGGCCATAGCCGTGGCGCTGGTGGGCACGCTCCTGTTCGGGCTGTTCCCCGGACTGTGGCACGACCTCATCGGGGCAGGGCAGACCCTCATGGCTGGGCTCTAACCAGCCCCGTTGGTACTCGGGTGGGACCGCGCTCTTCGGGGTGCGGTCCTTCCTTCGTTCTGGTAAGAGAGCCGTAAGTGCGCTTCGTCTAGCATTGTGCCAACAAGGACGATCACGAGCCGAGGCTCGTGACTCGCTACGGTTTGGGGGCCGGGAGAAGGGGACGCAGGTGATCACACCGTGAGCATCGCTAATGGTGGAGCCGCCAGACATGGAACCGATGCGCCGAGCGCCGCTCTAGCGGCCATGCGCATCCTGTTGGTCGACGACGAGCAGGCAGCGCTCGTGATGATGAAGGGCATGCTCACGCAGGCAGGCTACAAGCACGTATCCGCCTGCGACGAGCCGCTGATGGCCGCGAGCGAGTTCGAGCGGCTGAAGCCCGATCTGCTGGTGCTCGATTTCCACATGCCCCGCCGCGACGGCCTGGGCGTGCTGGCGGACCTGGCACCCGTACTGCCGGAAGCGTTCCCCGTGCTGATGGTCACCGGCGACGAACGTCCCGGGCTGCGGGAAGCCGCCCTCGGCAGCGGCGCCAAGGACTTCCTCACCAAGCCCGTCAACGCCGCGGAAGCCCGGCTGCGCATACGCAACCTGCTCGAATCACGCAAGCTGCAGCTCGAGCTGCAGCGCCACAACGACAGGCTGGAAGCCGCCGTCAGGCGCCGCACCCATGAGCTGGAGCACGCGCAGCTCGAGATGCTCGTGCGCCTGGCCCGCGCGGCGGAGTACCGCGACGACGACACGGGCCAGCACACCTGGCGCGTGGCCCACGTGAGCGGAGTCGTGGCGCAGGAGATGGGCATGCCGCGCGAGAAAGTGGAGCTTCTGCTGCGCGCCGCCCGGCTGCACGACGTGGGCAAGATAACCATCCCGGACGGCATCCTCATGAAGCCGGGCAGGCTCACTAAGGAGGAGTTCGCGGTCGTGAAGGGTCACACCCTCGCCGGGGCGGAACTGCTGTCCGGCAGCCGCTCGCCCCTCATCCGCCTAGCCGAGCAGATAGCGCTCACGCACCACGAACGGTGGGACGGTCAGGGCTATCCGCACGGGCTGGCGGGCGAGAACATCCCGCTCGAGTCCCGCATCCTGGCCGTGGCGGACGCGTTCGACGCCCTGACGCACGACAGGTCCCACCGCAAGGCCGTGACCCCCGACGCGGCCGTGGAAGAGATAGCCCGCCACTCCGGCACGCAGTTCGACCCCGCCGTGGTGACGGCGTTCCAGCACGTTTTCGAGCAGGGCCTCCTGGTCGTCCCGCGGGACGAAGCCTGACGACGACAATGGGGCCGGCGGTCGTTTAGAGTAGCCGGGCATGAACGACCGTAGCCCAACTCCCGACGAACGCCTGGCCGGCCGCGACCCCATAGAGGTCCTGCAGGCCACGCCCGCCTTCCTGAGCGAACTGTACGAGGCCATGACCGAGGCCGACCTGGAGACGCCCTACGCGCCCGGCAAGTGGAGCCCCCGGCAGGTCATCGCTCACCTGGCCGACGTGGAGCTGGCCACCGGCTGGCGTCTACGCCAGACCGTGGCCGCGCCCGGGGTGGAGTTATCGCTATGGGATCAGGACGTGTGGGCCGAGCATTACGGGCGGCTCGACGCAGCTCTGGGGCTGGAAGCGTTCAGGGCGCAGCGCGCCTGGAACCTGGCCTTCCTGGCCTCGCTCTCGCTGCAGGACTGGCTGGCCGAGGGCTACCACCCCGAGCGCGGCTTCGAGAGCGTTGATTTCATGGTGCGTTACCTGGCCGCGCACGACCTGAACCACCTGCTGCAACTGGGGCTTCAGCTGCCGCCCAGCTGATGGCGCGGGGTTAGCGTCAGGCACGTACGGAGCCTACGCAGCGCCGGCGCCATGAGGCACCGCTATCACGGCCTGCGGCGCGCTGCTCGCGTGGTAAACTCCACGCGATATGGCTACTGAACGCACTTTCGCGATGGTCAAGCCCGACGGCGTACGCCGTGGGCTCGTAGGCAACCTTATCTCCCGCATCGAAGCCAAGGGGCTCCGCATCGTGGGCCTCAAGCAGATGGTCATCTCCCGCGAGCTGGCCGAGCGCCACTACGGCGAGCACAAGGGCAAGCCGTTCTTCGACGGGCTCGTCGAGTTCATCACCTCCGGTCCGGTCGTGGCCATGGTGCTGGAGGGCGAGAACGCCATCCTCGCCTGGCGCGGCATGATGGGCGCCACCAACCCCGCCGACGCGGCGCCCGGCACCATCCGTGGCGACCTCGCCAGCACCATCGACGAGAACGTGGCTCACGGCTCCGATGCGCCCGCCACCGCCGTGCGCGAGATCGGCATCTTCTTCGAGGATCCCGAGCTGCTGGACTGATGAGCACGTCGCTCTCGCGCCTGATCCAGGGCCTCAAGGCGTCGTCCACCCTGGCCTTCTCCACGAGGGCCAAGGAGCTGGCGCAGAGCGGCGTGGACGTCGTTGCCATGACGGCCGGGGAGCCGGACTTCCAGCCACCCCAGCACGTGCTCGACGCGGCGCGGGAGGCCATCGACCTAGGCCTGACCAAGTACACCCCGCCCGCCGGCACGCCCGAACTGCGTAACGCCATAAGGGCCAAGTTCGAGCGCGAGAACGGCCTCAAGTACGAGCTGGACGAGGTCATGGTGAGTACCGGCGGCAAGCAGGTGCTCTACAACGGCTTCTTCTCCGTGCTGGACGCGGGCGACGAGGTGGTGCTCATAGCCCCCTACTGGGTGAGCTACCCCGCGCAGGTGGAGCTGACGGGTGGGGTGCCCGTGGTGGTCACGGCGCCGGCCGAGACGGGCTTCGTGCCCGACCTGGCGGACATCCGCGCGGCCGTCACGCCGCGCACCAAGGTCATCGTCATCAACTCGCCCTCCAACCCTACCGGCGCCGTCTACCCCCCGGAGCTCATAGAGGGCGTGGCGGAGCTGGCCCGGGAGAAGGACCTCTGGATCTTCACGGACGACCTCTACGAGCACCTCGTCTACGAGGGCCAGTTCGTCACCGCCGCCACTTACGCGCCCGAGCGCACGCTGATCATCCACGGTGCCAGCAAGGGTTACGCCATGACCGGCTGGCGCATCGGCTTCGGCGCGGGGCCCAAGGCCCTGATCGGCGCCATGAACCGGCTGCAGGGGCAGTCCACCAGCAACGCCAACGCCCTGGCGCAGCACGCCACCGTGGCGGCGCTGAACGAGGTGGAGAAGACGGCCGCCTTCCAGCGCGAGGCGCGCGCCGCCTACGTGGAGCGGCGCGACGTGCTGGTGGAGGGCCTCAACCGGTTGGGCCTGCACACGCCCAAGCCGCAGGGGGCGTTCTACGTGATGGCCGACGCCACGCCTATCGCCGAAGGCGAAGAGACCGCAGCCATAAGGCTGCTGGAAGAAGCGCACGTGGGCGTGGTGCCCGGCACGGACTTCCAGGCGCCCGGCCGTGTGCGCCTGAGCTACGCCACGAGCCTGGACAACGTGCGCGAGGCGCTCGCGCGCATAGAGAGACTGCTCGACTAACGACCTGCAGGCTGAGGCGCCAGACGCCGTGCGTGGCATCAAGGCGCCTGCTCCGGAGGAGCGATGTTCGACAACAGGGCCAGGGCCATTCAGGTGGCGTTCACCACTAGGCGCGGCCAGGAAGTCATGGCTCGGCTCGACCTGCCGCGCGGCAGGCTGCGCTCCTACGCGCTCTTCGCGCACTGCTTGGGCCCCACGGGCGGGGCCGCGGCCGAGGCGTTCGTGGCTGGCCTCCTCGAGTACGGCCTCGGCGTGCTCAGCTTCGAGCTAACCGCGCCCCGGGAGCCGCCGGAGGAGGGCGCCGAGAGTACGCCGCGGTCGCCGGACCCCGAGCCTCCCGAGTCAGAAGATCAGATCGACCCGACGGAAGCGCCGCCCCTCGCGCTCGACACCCAGGACGTGGTGGACGCGGCCTCCGTGCTGCGCCAGTCGCACGGGGCCCCGGAGCTACTGGTGGGGCACTCCCTGGCCGGCGCCGCGGTGCTGCGGGCGGCCACCCAGCTGCACGACGTACGGGCCGTGGCCACCGTGGCGGCGCCGTCGGACTTCACCCACATGCAGCACCTGCTGGAGGACGACCTGCCTGCCGCGGAAGCCACGGGCGAGGCGCGCGTCTGGATAGCGGACCGCTTCTGCCGCCTGCGCGCTACCTTCCTGGAGGAGCTCGACGAGCTGGAGATGCGCGCGGCCCTGCTGGACCTCAAGCGGCCGCTGCTGGTCACCCACTCGCCGGTGGACAACGTGGTGGGCATCGAGAACGCCCGGCGTATCTACGACGCGGCGCGCCACCCGAAGAGCTTCGTGTCGCTGGCCGGGGCGGACCACGAGTTCACGCGCCCCCTGCAGGCGCATGTGGCGGGCGAACTGGTGGGCGCCTGGACCGCCACCGTGCTGCCGCCCGACCCCGATCTGCCGGACGAGTGGCGCGAGGACGGCGTGGCCTACGCCCGCACCGGGCCCCTAATACGCACGGAGGCCAGTGCCGGCGGCTTCCCGCTCGTGCTGGACGAGGCCATGGCCGTGGGCGGCACCGACGCCGGCCCCGACCCCTACGACCTGCTCTGCACGGCCCTGGCGGGCTCCATCAGCATGGGCCTGCGTAAGCGCGCCGACGCCGAGGGGTGGCCCCTGGAAGAGGTCACCACCCGTGTGGTGTACCGCGAGCTACCGGCCCCCACCGACCCCGAGGCGCCCACCGACGCGTTCGACGTGTCCGTGCGGCTCGTGGGCGGCGAGCTGACCGAGGAGCAGCGCGCCGCTCTGCTGGAGGCGGTGCCCGAGGCGCAGCTCCACGACACGCTCATGCGCACCTCCGAGATCACGGCCCGGCTGGAGTGAAGGGGGCAGTGAGCGCGGCCTCGCCCCGCAACCTGAACCGCACCATCGCTGCCCTGGCGGTACCTGCGCTAGCCACGCTGGCGTCCGACCCACTCGTGTCGCTGGTCGACACAGCGTTCGTGGGCCGGCTCGGCGCGGCGCCCCTGGCGGCGCTGGGCGTGAACACAGCCCTCTTCTCCATGGTGTTCATGATCTTCAACTTCCTCGCCTACGGCACCACTCCCATGGTGGGCCGGGCGCTGGGCAGGGGAGACCGCCGCGCGGCGGAGACGGTGGTGGCGCACGCCTTCGTGCTGGCCGTGGGTGCCGGCGCCGTGGCGCTGCTGGCCATGCAGCTGCTGGCCGTGCCGCTCCTTCAGGTCATGGGCACCGCGCCCGAGCTGATGGACGAGGCGCTTACCTACCTGCGGATACGCGCCTTCGCCGGGCCCGCCCTGCTCCTCATCACGGCGGGCAACGGCGCCTACCGCGGGTTCCTCGACACGCGGACGCCCCTGAAGTTCGCCCTACTCCTCAACCTCGTCAACCTGGTCCTCGACCCGCTCTTCATCTTCGGCTTCGGCTGGGGCCTGGCCGGCGCCGCCTGGGCCACGCTCATCGCCCAGTGGGTGGGCGCGGCGGCCTTCGTGCTGGGGCTGGTGCGCGGGCCGCAGCGCGTGCCCATCCCCCGCAAGCTGCCGAGCTGGCAGGAGCTGGCGCCGTTCCTGAAGGTGGGCGGCGACATGCTGCTGCGCACCAGCAGCCTGGTGGGCACCATGACCCTGGCCACGGCCATCGCCGCGCGCGTTGGCGTGGTGGAGGTGGCGGCGCACCAGGTGGCCTCGCAGCTCTGGCTCTTCCTCTCGCTCACCATAGATTCGTTGGCGGTGGCGGCGCAGGCGCTGATAGCCACCGAGGTGGGCCGCGGGGTGGCGGGCGGCGCGCGCAAGGTGGCGGACCGGGTGCTCATGTGGGGCTTCCTCCTCGGGGTGGCGCAGTCAGCGCTGTTCCTGCTGGCCAAGCCGCTGCTGGTCAACCTCTTCACCACCGACCCGGAGGTGATCGCAGCGCTCGACGCCGTCTACATCTTCATCGTGGTCATGCAGCCGCTCAACGCCCTGGTGTTCGTGCTGGACGGCGTGTTCATGGGGGCGGAGCAGTTCGGCTTCCTGGCGCGCGCCATGCTGCTGTCCGCCGCCATCGCCGCCGCCGTGCTCCTGCTGGTGGTACCGCTCGGCTGGGGCCTCATGGGTGTCTGGTGGGGCATGACCACGCTGATGCTGGCGCGCGGCGCGACGCTGGTACTCCGTTACCAGACCGGTTCCGGGGCGTTGGCCCGGGGGTAGACTCGCGGTGATCTCAACACGCTTTCAGGTCGCTGCCCGGCGCTAGCTCCGGGGCGGCCGCGGAGGAACCATGCCATTACGCGATACTCCCTTCAAGACGATCATCGAACCGTTCCGCATCAAGGTGGTGGAGCCCATCAGGTTCACCACCCGCGCGCAGCGCGAGAAGGCCCTGGAAGAGGCTGGCTACAACCTGTTCAACCTGCACTCGGACGACGTGCTGATAGACCTGCTCACCGACTCCGGCACGGGCGCCATGTCCAGCGAGCAGTGGGCGGGCATGATGCGCGGCAACGAGAGCTACGCCGGCAGCCCGTCGTTCTACCGCTTCGAGAAGACGCTGAAGGAGATCACCGGCCTGAAGCACATCCTCCCCACGCACCAGGGCCGCGCGGCCGAGCGCATCTTGGCCGGGGTGGCGCTGAAGGCGGGCGACATGGTGCCCAGCAACACGCACTTCGACACCACCCGCGCCAACGTGGAGGCGGTGGGCGCCACGGCGCTCGACCTACCGACGGAGGTGGGCCGCCAGCCGGCCACCATCCACCCCTTCAAGGGCAACATGGACGTGGCGGCGCTGCGTAAGGTGCTGCAGGAACAGGCTGGCAAGGTGCCGCTGGTCATCCTCACCGTAACGAACAACTCGGGCGGCGGCCAGCCCGTGTCCATGGCCAACATCCGCGAGGTGCACGAGGTATGCCGCGAGTTCGGCGTGCCGCTCTTCATGGACTGCTGCCGCTACGCGGAGAACGCCTACTTCATAAAGCTGCGCGAGGAGGGTTACGCCGACAAGAGTCCCCGGAAGATAGCGCAGGAGATGTTCTCCTACGTTGACGGCGCCACCATGAGCGCCAAGAAGGACGGCATGGCCAACATCGGCGGCTTCCTGGCGCTGAACGACGACGCGCTGGCGGATAAGGCGCGCTCGCTGCTCATCCTGACGGAAGGGTTCCCTACCTACGGCGGCCTGGCGGGCTACGACCTGGAGGCGCTGGCCGTGGGCTTCGGGGAGGCGCTCGAGGAGCCGTACCTACGCTACCGCCTGCGCTCCATCGAGTACCTGGGGGAGCGGCTGTTGGCCGCCGACATACCCATCATCCAGCCCACCGGCGGGCACGCCGTCTACATAGATGCCGGCAAGCTGCTGCCGCACATCCCGCAGAGCGAGTACCCGGCCTGGGCCTTATCCGCCGCGCTCTACCTGGTGGGCGGCGTGCGGTCGGTGGAGATAGGCTCGGTGATGTTCGGCCGCCAGCCCGACGGAAGCGAGAAGCCCGCGGCGCTGGAGCTGGTGCGCCTGGCGTTCCCACGGCGCATGTACACCCAGAGCCACGTGGATTACCTGGCCGAGGTGCTCACGCACGTTGCCCAGATCAAGGAGAGCATCCGGGGGGTGCGCATAGTGGAGGCGCCCGAGGTATTGCGGCACTTCAGCGCGCGCTTCGAGCCGGTGGGTGGGGCGCTACTGGGCTGAGCGAGGTTCTTGGATGTAGCTCGGCTCGGTGACCGCGCGGGCGGGCTCACCAGCGCCCCACCGCGCGGCCGCGGCCTATCAGCCAGAAGAAGAGGGGTCCGCCCAGCACGGTCATGAGCACGCCGAGCGGCAGCTCCATGGGGGCTATCAGGTTGCGCGCCGCGGCGTCGCCGAAGGTGATGAGGGTGGCGCCGCCGAACAGCGCGGCGGGCAGTAGCACCCGGTGATCGTCGCCAACTAGCAGCCGCAGGAAGAACGGCACGATCAGCCCCACGAAGGCCACGGTGCCGCTGTAGCCGACGACCAAGCCAGTGGCCACGGCCGCCAGCACGCCCACGATGAGCTGCAGCCGGCCCACTTCCACGCCCAGCGCCTGGGCGGTGCCAGAGTCCAGCAGCAAGATGTTCAGCACGGGCGCCAGCCGCCAGAGCGCCAGCGCGACGAGCAGCACGAGGGGGGCGGTCAGCGCCACGTCGCGCCAGAAGATACCGGTGAGTCCGCCCATGGTGAGGGAGGTGGCGTCGGGCATGCCGGGGCGCAGGAAGGCGTTGACGAGCAGAGTGACCACGCCTGCCAGGAAGAGCTGCAGAGCCACCCCGGCCAGGATGAGCGTGAGCCGGTCGGAGCGGCCGTGCCGCCGGGCGAAGCCGAGCAGCCAGGCCACGGCTATGACGGCGCCCACCACGCCGAACAGAGGCAACGTCCAGCGGCCCAAGCCCACGGCGCCGGATGCGTGGGCCAGCGCCACCCCTAAGGTAGCCGCCCCGCTTACGCCCAGTAACGTCGGGTCGGCCAGTTGGTTGCGGAAGGCCACCTGCATAGCTGCGCCCGCCAGAGCGAGGGCGGCTCCCACCAGCGCCCCCATCAGCACGCGCGGCAGGCGGATACTGAAGAGCACCGCGCTCTGCTGCTGGCTGTACCCGGCGCCCGTGTCGAGGCCCGCGCGGTCCAGCAGGATGCCGACGATCTGGTCGGGCCGGATGCTCACGGAGCCCCAGCCGAGCGACACGACGAGCCCTGCAAGCATGAACCCCGCCAGCGCCAGCAGCACGGCACGCTTGCGCACCGCGGCCGAACGTTCGGCCGCGGTGCGGGGAGTTGATGGTCTGCCTACGCTCTGCGCGGCGGGTTCCTCGCCGTCGCCGGAGCGGCCTGCTGGGAACGTCACTGCAACGAATGCAGGTGATCGACCAGTTCGGTGAGCGCGTCGCCGGAGCGGAGGCCTAAGCCGAGGAAGTAGAGGTCCTCGAACACGATTACGTTGCCGCTCTCGGCCGCGGGCGTCTGTGCGATGCCCGGGATCGCCAGCACCGCCTCCACGCTGCCCATGACGTTCATGCCGCGCTCCGTGACGATGAGCACCTCGGGCGCGGCGGCCACGATGGCCTCGGGCGTGAACGGCACGTTGCCCACGAAGCCGACCTCCTTGCCCACGTCGATGCCGCCGGCAGCCTCGATCATCACGTTCGAGGCGGTCTCGTCGCCGCCGGCGAACTGCATGGTGGTGGAGCCCAGGTAGAGGAAGAGCACCCGCGGCGCCGGATCGAGTTCCGCTCCGCGAGCCGCGGCGGCGTCCAGCTTGTCCTTCAGTTCGGCGGCCAGGGCCTCGCCCTTCTCCTGCTCGCCCACCAGGTCGGCGATGAGGCGGATGTTCTCCACTGGGGTGTCGAGCGAGAGGTCGCTGCCGATGTACACCACTTCCACGCCGGCGGCCTCGAGCTGCTCCAGCACCTCGGGCGGACCGGCCTGGTTGCTGGCTATGACCATGGTGGGTTCGAACGCCATGAGCGCTTCGGCGGAGAGGCGGCCGTAGAAGCCGACGTTGGGGAGCTCGTTGGCGGCGGCCGGGTAGTTGGACGTGGCGTCCACCGCCACGAGCAGCTCCTCGGCGCCCAAGGCGTAGACGATCTCCGTGACCTCGCCCGCCAGGGAGATGATGCGCTGCGCGTACGCCTGCGGCAGCAGGAGGAGAGCTGCGGTGATGAGGGCGAACGTTAGGGTGCGGAACTTCATGTGTACTCCTTCCGAAGGGGTGGCTAGTTTCTTGCGGGCCGGCGAGACCGGGTCGCTATCTGGCCGGGGTCCGCAGAGACCACCCCTTCGCGCTCGGAGCATTATCCGTTCGTAGGTGGCGCCATTTGTCACAGAACGGTAACGAGGGTGTGGGGATCGGGCATGGACGGCGGAGCACACACGCTCCGAGCGTTCCGCTGGGGGACGATATGATTACGCATGGAGAACGACAAGGAGACACTCGAACACCAGGCCGCCGAGACGCTAGGCGAGCAGGTCAGCGTCAGCACGGCAGCGTCGGCGGAGGCGGACGTTCACGATCACGAAGACCGTCCCGTGAACAGGAACCTCATCTACAACAACCCGGAGAAGTGGGCCATAGGCCGCGAGATACTGGAGCGCTACACGGGCGCCGCGCCCGAAGCCATCCAGAAGCAGGTGCTCCTCACCAACTTCCAGTACTACCTGGACCGCTTCGAGGGCATGTCCGACGACGTGGTCACCACCCGCGGCTCCGCCATGATGGCGCGCCACAGCGAGAAGCTCGGGGTGTCGATCATCAACTTCTCCGTCGGCTCGCCCGTGGCGGCGCTCATCATCGAGGTGCTGGCGACCGCCGACCCTAAGGCCACGCTGTTCCTCGGCATGTGCGGCGGCCTGCACCGCTCCTTGCAGATCGGCGACTTCGTGCTGCCCACCGCGGCCATCCGCGACGAGGGCGCCTCCAAACACTTCATGCCCGCACAGGTGCCGGCCCTGCCCACGTTCAAGGTGCAGAAGTTCGTCTCGCAGATCATCGTGGAGCACGGCCTGGATTACCGCACGGGGGTGGTGCACAGCACCGACTACCGCTTCTGGGAGTTCGACGAGCGCTTCAAGCAGCAGCTCTACGAGGAGCGCGCGCTAGGCATAGACATGGAGACGGCCACGCTCTTCTCCGTGGGCTTCGCCAGCAAGGTGCCTATCGGCGCGCTTCTCCTCGTGTCCGACCTGCCGCTGCGCCCCGGCGGCATAAAGACCAAAGCCTCCGCCCGCGCCGTGTTCAAGGATCACACCGACAAGCACATCGAGATCGGGATCCAGGCCATGAGCGAGATCGCGGAGCGGGGGGAGCATATTCGGCACTACCGCTGGTA
>CAZPWN010000036.1:0-1568 GCA_964590475.1 uncultured bacterium
AGCCGACGGTGGCGCGCTGCGCCTATCCGTGCGGAGTGAAGTGGAGGAGGGGCTGGCGCAGCTGAACGTGGTGCTGCCTCCAGGGCCACTCGCCACGGGTGAGTTGACCGGCTCGCTTCAAGTGGACCTGCCGGCCAGCTCACTCTTCCCCGCCCTCTTCCCCGGCCAGGACCTGCCTTTCAGCCTCTCGAGCGAGGCCAGCCTGGGCGGCACCCTCACTTCGCCGCACGTCTCGGGCACCCTCGCGCTAAGTGGGGCCGTCACGGCCCAAGGCGAGTACGCCTACGGGAACGGCAGCGGCACCTTACGCGCCGCCGGCCCCCACCTGAGCCTGAGTGGCGACCTCGGTCAGAGCGGCGCCTTCGCCGAGCTGCAGGTGGACGAACTGGCCGTCGGCACCTGGGTGCCCCAACTGCCGGAAGGGCTGCTCTCTCTGAGCGCCAGCTACTCGGGCTCGCAGCTCTCCGTCGAGCGCATGGCGCTCACGGCGCCCAGCAGCTCACTGAGGGGCAGGGGCACGGCGACGTTCGGCGGCGAGGGGCCGGGTCCACGCTTCAGCCTCGCGCTCGACGCCGACGTGAACCTGCAGGACATCGAACTGGGCGACGTGGGCCTCACCGGCACCGTAAGGGGGCCTCTGGTCATCAGCTCCGGCCCCGGGTCTGGCCTCACGTCCTCGACCGTGGTGGCTCACCTGGCGGCCCTGAACGTGGGCACCAGCGCGCTTGGCTGGAGCGTGAGCGGCAACCTGACGCTGGGCGGCTCCGTGGCCGATCCCGTGATAGCCACGCAGCTGGTGGGCGACGGCGAGCTTAGGGGGCGCGTCACCGCGACCGCCAGGCCGCAGGAGCGCGAGTACGCCCTGACCTCCACGCTCGGCGCGGGTCAGCTGTCCACCGACCTGCGCGTCGACATCGGCAATGGAACCACCAGGGCGAGCGGCACCGTGCGGCTGGGTGATGGCCTGCTACTGATAACCGACGACCAACCGGTCGGCGATCAGACCTCGGGCCCCGCACCGGCGGACCTGCTGGTCACGGGCGCCGGCCGCTTCGCCGGCTTGGGGGCGCGGCTCCGGGGCGACCTTAGCGCGCTGGAGCTCTCCGGCGACCTGAACAGCCTGAGCAACGCGCTCCAGGGGCACGTGAGTGTGAACGTGGACGCGCGGGCCGACACCTGGCTGGCGGGCGAGGTCACCGGCGTCTCGGTGGGCGGCTTCGAGCTGGCGCCTCTCTCCCTGGAGTCAGTCAGCCTGGGCGCCCCGGTGCTGCTCGAGAGCGCCGACCTGAACGCCGCGTTCGACCCCGGCACGATGGAGTGGACGCTGGCGGTGAGTGAACTGCGGCTGGGCGACGGCGCTGCAGCGCCCCAGGTGGCCCTCTCGGGGCGGGGCCAGGGCGCCACGGGCACCCTCAACGCAGGCCTAGAGCTCGCCGAGGTGCAACTGGACCTGGAGGTCACCCACGAGGAGGCCACCACCGTGCTGCTGGCCGGCCAGGTCTACGGCGGGGAGCTGCTCGTCAGCGGCACCCGCGCGGCGGAGTCCGGCAGCTGGAACGGCGGCGGCA
>CAZPWN010000036.1:1668-16628 GCA_964590475.1 uncultured bacterium
CTGCTCGTCAGCGGCACCCGCGCGGCGGAGTCCGGCAGCTGGAACGGCGGCGGCAACCTCACGGGCGTGGACGTGGCGGGCTTCCAGCTCGAGTCGCAGGTAACGCTCCTGGGCGTGGGCGCACTGCCCACCGCGGTGCTGACCACCAGCGCACGAGGCGGGGTCACCATAACGGGCAACGCCAGCATCGGCGCGGACGGCGTGGCCGTCGATCAGCTGGTGTCGGGACCACCGTTCGATCAGGCGCTAAGGCTGCAGGGCAGCGTGCTCCCGCGCACCGACCTAACGTTGAGCACGCTAGATCTTGCGGGAGGTAGACCGGTCAGTGCAGCAGAGGCGGCACGCGCCACCACCTCCAGCGTGCGCCTCAGCAGTGCGCCCGGCCTAGGGCCTTCGGAGCCCAGCCAGTTGCGCGCAGTGGGCGCACTCTCGTTGCCGGTAGGACCCGCTCGTGTGGAACTGAGCGGCGAGGGCACGCCGCCCGAGCTGGCCCTCACCCTGGCCGGCCTCCCCCGCTGGCGGGCGGAGACCCAGCTGGAGGCGCCCGACCTGTTCGCGCTGGTCGATCAGGTGGTCACCACGGGCCTCGTGCTGGAAGGCCAGGAGGCCATGCACGGCCGCGTGCGGCTGGACCCCACGGGCCCGCGCGTGGAGCTCGAGGGCTTCGGCCTGGAGCTGGCGGGCATACGCCTAGACGCCAGCGGCACCGTGGGGCTGGACGACGCGGACGTGACGGGCGAGGTGCTCGTCCGCACGGACCTGCCCGTGTCGGAGCGGGAAACCGGGTACGTCTTCCCCTGGTCGCTCAGCAGTAACGAGGGCGTGTGGCGACTGGTGTCCGATGGGCAGCACGGCGTGTTCAGCGTGGTGTACGGCGCCGACGGTGCCGCCGAGGGCACGGGCACCCTCTCCGTGACGGCGGACCTGCAGCTGAGCGAGGGCCGCATAGAGGGCCAGCTGGGCCTGCAGCCCGATGGGCCCGCCGGCTCCCTCAGCGTCTCGAGCATCCGGCTGCTCTCCCCCGAGTTCGGGCCGGTCAGCGTGGACTTGCAGGCCAGCGTGGCGGATGGCCGCATAGGTGGCAACGCCACCCTGGAGGGCGTCGCCGGCGGCCTGGTGCTCAACGGCTCCTGGGGCCTGGGCGGGCTGCTGCCGGCGGCGCTGGCGCCGGCAGCGCCCACGGGCGGCCGGATAGAGGCGCGTGTGCGCGCCCTGGAGCTGTCGGACGTGCCCTTCCTCCAGGAGCACGTGCCCGAGCTGCACGGGCAACTCGCCGGCTCGGCGCAGCTGCGCGACGGCTTCCTCTTCGGCCAGGTGGTGGCGCCGGAGATCGGCGTGGCGGACTTGACCACGCCGCTGCAGCTATCGTTCAGCGGCCGCCCGGACGACATCACGCTCGAGGTGCAACTGCGGGGGGCACTGGGCCGCGCCAACCTCGCGGACGGCAACTTGGGCGGCATGTTCCGCCTGGAGCGCTTCCCCCTCACCCTCCTGTCCACCGCCGTGGTCGGCCCCGCCGACTTCACCGCCGACCTCACCGGCGTCATGCGCTTCGACGGGCCGCTCGCCGCGCCCCAGGATGGCTACCTGCGGCTCGCCACCGAGGAGGTGCGGCTGGAACGCATGGGGGTCACCACCCTCGGCAACGTCACCGTCACCTACGACCGGCAGGCGCTGCTGGTCGAGCGCGCCGAGTTCGCCGGCCTCGGCAGCTGGCGCGCCGAAGGCGAGCTGCGGCGCGAGAACTTCGACTTCCGCCTCGAGGCTACGGAGGCGGACTTCACGCCGCTGCTGGGTCTGGCGCCGCAGCTCGCGCGCCTTGGCGTGGGGGCGGTCGGCAGCTTCGACTTGAGCGTGCTGGGAGACGCCAGCGACCCCAACATCGAACTCGTGAGCCCCGACCTGCGGGTGGACGTGGCGGGCACCAGCTACCGGCTGCACGACACGCAGCTCCAGCTGGACGGCGTGACGCTCAGCGTGGCCTCGCGAATAGAGGGCCTCAGGCCCGTCACGGGCACGCTCGACGTGGCGGGCAACGCCCTGCTCTCCCTCAACCCCTTCACCCTGGGCGGCACCGACCTGACGTTCACCGGGGAGGCCGACCTCATCACATTCGGCCGGATGACCAACATCGAGGGCGCGTTGCGGCAGCAGCCCGACGGCACACCCACCGTCAGCCTGGTGGGCCTCATGGGCGAGCAGCCCCTCAACGTGGAAGGCACACTGGCTCCGCTGTCGCTGCGGGCCACGGGCACGGACGTGGCCGTGCGGCTTCCCAACCTGCTGGTGGACCAGGCGGTGGTCGACGCGGACATAAGGCTGGTCCAGGAGCCGGGCGGCGTGGCGCTGAGCGGCACCATCGAGGCCGACGAGGTGATAGTGGACCCCGCCGCCAGGCGCAGCGCGCAGGTGCAGACCCCCCCGGAGGAGGCCGAGCCGGAGGCGGAGGTCGAGCCCATCCCGGACGTCGAGACGCCCCCGCCCACGGCCGCCGCTCCGCAGCGCGAGGGGGGCATGGAGGCGCTGCGCTTCGACCAGCTCACCATCCGGGCGCCGGGCCGCGTGACGCTCACCACCAACATCGGCTCCTTCGAGGCGGCGCTCGACATCCAGCTGAGCGGCACCGGCGCGGAGCCGCGCCTGGCCGGCACCGCCTCGGCCATCCGCGGCAACATCCGCTTCGGCGGGCGCGACTTCACCATCGACCGCGCCGTGGCGACCTTCGCGCCCAACCGAGGCGTCTACCCGGAACTCGACGTGGCGGCGCACGCGGAGTTCGAGAAGCAGCGTGTGGTATCGGCCGCTCCCAACGTCGCGTTCGCAGCCCCGCGGGAGGGCGGCACCTTCGAGGTGCAGCTGGCGTTCTTCGGCCCCGTGGAGCCCACCGAGGACGGCGGCTTCCGCTTCGACATCCAGCCCCTCCTCACCTCCAACGCCGTCATCGAGGTGGAATCTCAGGGCACCGGCGGCAGCGCCACCAGGCCGTTCACGGAGGCCGAGCTCATGGCCCTCGTGACGCTGGGCCGCTTCGAGCTGAACGCCGACCTCATCGGCTCTGGTGGCCTGGGCGAGGCGGTGGCCAGCGGTGCGCTGGACACGGCCGTCGACCTGCTGGTGCTCTCGGGCCTAGAGACGGCGCTACGCGAGGCCCTCGGGCTCGACGTGGTGGAGATCCGCACCACCTCCCTGTCGTCACTCATCGACGACGGCGCCCAGCCCTTCGGTGTGTCCCTGCGGGTGGGCGGTTACCTCAACCCGGAGCTGTTCGCCTCCTACCGCATAGGCACCTACGACGGCTCGGACCCCGACTTCTCCATCACCAACGAGGTTTTGCTCCGTTACGGCCTGGGCCCGCTGGACCTCGACATCATCGGCCGCATCGACCTGCCGGCGGCCGGCATCCCGGGCCAGGCGCGGCCCGAGATAGGCGCGGTGCTGGGCTACCAGTTCTCGCCCTGGGTCGGCATCCAAGGGGGCGTCACCGTCGGGCCCGCGCGGAGCCAGCTGGAGTTCGGCGTCACCATCCGCTGGTGAGACCCCGGTAGGTGATGAGAGCGCCGGCGAGACGCACGCCGGCGAACCACTTGTGCGAAGGTGTACGAGCGCCCCGGGGGAGCGCCGGATGGGTGGCCGCCACGCTGGTATATGTGGACGGTGCACCTCTTCGTACGATGGGAGCAGATCAGAAGAATGAACCACAATCCCCGGCGGGAAACGTCCCGCGTGTTCCCCGTTGCGTTCTCGCCTAGCAGCTGGAGGCACCGATGGTGAACGTCGACTCTCACGCACTGCGCCTCTCCACCGGCCAGCTGGAACTGAACCTCGTGCCCGCCAAGTTGGTCGAGCGGGCGCTGCAGGCCGGCGAGGGCGTTCTCGACGCCTCCGGCGCGCTGGTGGTAGACACCGGCAAGTTCACCGGCCGGTCCCCCAAGGACAAGTTCATCGTGCGTAACGCCGCCACCGAGAGCAAGGTGGACTGGGGCAGCACCAACCAGCCGATGGACGAAGAAGCGTTCGAGCGTCTGCGCACGGACATGGAAGCGCACCTGGCGGGCAGGAAGCTCTACGTGCAGGACGTCAACGCTGGCACCGACCCCGCCCACCGCGTGCGTGTCCGGGTGGTCACTGAGTACGCCTGGCACTCGCTGTTCGCGCGCAACCTCTTCGTCGACGCCGCGGAGGCGCACGACGAGCCCGACTGGCTGGTGGTGGACCTGCCGAGCTTCAAGGCGGACCCCGGGCGCCACGGTTGCAGGTCGACCACCGTGGTGGCCATGGACTTCGGGAGCAAGCTGGTGCTGGTGGGCGACACGGAGTACGCGGGCGAGATCAAGAAGAGCATCTTCTCGGCCCTCAACATGGTCCTGCCGGACGTGGACGTGTTCCCCATGCACTGCTCGGCCAACGAGTCGGAAAGCGGCGCGACCGCGCTCTTCTTCGGCCTCTCGGGCACCGGCAAGACCACCCTCTCGGCTGACGGCCACCGGCGCCTCATCGGTGACGACGAGCACGGCTGGTCCCAGCAGGGCATCTTCAACTTCGAGGGTGGCTGCTACGCCAAGGTCGTCAACCTCACCGAGAAGGCCGAGCCCGAGATCTACGCCGCCAGCCAGCGCTTCGGCGCCCTGCTGGAGAACGTGATCCTGGACGACGCCACGCGCCAGCCGGACTTCGTGAACGTGAGCAAGACGGAGAACACCCGGTCGGCCTACCCCATCGAGTTCGTGCCCAACGCCTCCACCACCGGCATGGGCAGGCACCCGAGCGACGTGGTGTTCCTCAGCGCGGACGCCTTCGGTGTCCTGCCGCCCATAGCGCGCCTCACCACCGAGCAGGCCATGTACCACTTCCTCAGCGGCTACACGGCCAAGGTGGCCGGCACCGAGCGCGGCGTCACGGAGCCCAGCGCCACCTTCAGCGCCTGCTTCGGCGCCCCCTTCATGTCGCGCCCGCCGGTGGAGTACGCCCAGATGCTCAGGCGCCGCCTGGAGGAGCACGGCACACGCGTCTGGCTGCTCAACACGGGCTGGACGGGCGGCGGCTACGGTGTGGGCTCGCGCATAAAGCTGGGCTACACGCGTGCGCTGGTGCGCGCCGCGCTGCACGGCGTGCTGGACGACATAGAGACGGTCACCGACCCGGTGTTCGGCCTGGCCGTGCCCGTGCGCGCCCCCGGCGTGCCGAGCGAGGTGCTGCGCCCGCGCGACACCTGGGAGGACCCGGCAGGCTACGACGCGGCCGCCCGCAAGCTGGCGGGCATGTTCCGCGAGAACTTCAGGCAGTTCGGGCAGTCGTTGCCAGCCGAGGTCGTGGCTGCCGGCCCGAGCGCCTGACTCTGGCATGAAGCCGTAGGCGGCTAAGGCAGTACGCCTGGAGCGCGAGCGGCGCCCAAGGCATGACGGACCGAACGTTCACGTCACCCATAACTGAAGATGCTCCGCGGAACTCATCTCCGCGGAGCATCTTGTGTAACGCCTTAGGTAGCGCCGTAGGTAGCGCGCCGGAGCTTCAGCCGGGGGCTCAGTTGTTGCCCTGACCCACTTCGGTCTCGCCGGCCAGCACGGACAGCGCGGTCTGCAGCACCGGGTCGTTCTCGAGGTTCACCACGGCCTCGCCCTGCACGGAGCTGGTCTCCCGCAGGCCGCCGAGGGCCAGTATCTGGAAGGTGCCGTCCTCGTCGGCCACCGCTTCACCGATTACCTCGCCGTCCACCAGCAGCTCCACGGTCTGCCCGGGGCGCAGCCCGCGGCCGTCGGACACCACCGTGTTGGGGAAACGCGTGTCCGGCACGATGATGTCGGGCGTTACGCCGTGCTCGGCGATGCTGGTGCGGTCGGGAGTGAGCCACTCGAACGAGACGTACTGCAGCTGGCTGCCGTCCGAGAGGCTGATGACCGTCTGGCCCACGCCCTTGCCGAACGTCTGCTCGCCGATGACCACGGCGCGCCCGCTCTCCTGCAGCGCGCCCGCCACGATCTCGGAGGCCGAGGCGGAGTTGTTGTTCACCAGCACCACCAGCGGCATGTCGTAGGAGCCGCGCTGGGCGGCGCCGTACAGCTGCGTCACGCCCCGCGAGCGCTGGTACACGATGGGGCCGTCGTCCAGGAACTCGTCCGCCACGTAGACCGCCTGCGGCAGCAGGCCGCCGGGGTTGTCACGCAGGTCGAGCACCAGCGACTTGGCGCCGGCGAGTACGAGCTCGTCTATCTGCTCCACCATCTGGTCGGTGAGGAGCCTGTTGTTGAACGAGCTGAGCGCCACGTAGCCCACGTCGCCCTCGAGCATGGTGCTGGTCACGTCCACGATCTGGATGACGCCGCGGGTGACGACGAAGGTGAGGGGATCGTCCGCGCCCGGCCGGCTCATGACCAGGGTGACGTCCGTGCCTTCGGGTCCGCGCACCAGGTCGGCCACCTCGCTGGAGGTGAGCTCACGCACGTCCACGCCGTCGACCTCGAGGAACACGTCGCCGCGCTGGAGGCCGGCACCGGAGGCGGGGCTGCCCTGATAGACGGTGAGGATCTCGACGCCCTTGCCCGAGTTGCGGTCGTGCGCCGTAAGCACGGCGCCGATGCCGCCGAACGAGCCGGTGCTGTCCTGCCGCTCGCGCGCCGCAGCGCTGGGCTCGACGTAGCTGCTGAACTGATCGTCGAGCGACTGGACCATGCCCGTGATGGCGCCGCGGATGAGGGTCTCGTCGTCGACTTCGGTAAGGTAACCGCTCTTGATAGCGCCGTACGCCTGCATGAGGGCCCTACCGGTCGAGGTGCTGAGGAACTCGTTGGTGTAGTCCCTGCCAAGCTGTGCGTTCACGACCAGGGTGCCGGCCACTAGTGCCGCCAGGCCGAAGATGTACCATCTGCGCTTCATTGAGCCTCCAATAACGCTACCGCGCTTCTTCTTGCCTGTAAGAGTATATGTGCCTCCTGAGAATATTGTGGTCATCCGCTGACTGCCGGGCGGCTAAGCTCTGTTCATGCGGATACTGTTCCCCACGGCCGAAGTGGCGCCTTACAGCAAGACGGGCGGGTTGGGGGACGTGGCCGCGGCCCTGCCGCGGGCGTTAGCCCGGTTGGGCCATGAAGTTCTGGTGGTTACTCCCTGGTATCAGTCGGTCAGGTCAGAACCGGAGCCATACTGGATAGGCGACGTACAGGCACCGTTCGACGGCGGCTTCGAGCCGGTGGGCGTGGGCACCCTGGAGAGCAGCGGCGTGCGCTTCGCGTTCGTGGGGCATCCGGACTACGGCCGCGAGCAGTTGTACGGCTACCCGGACGACGTGCGCCGCTTCGCCCGCTTCGCTCGGGCGGTGCCGCAGGTGGCGGAGCGCCTCGGCTTCCAGCCCGACGTGGTCCACGCCCACGACTGGCATACCGGGTACCTACCGCTCATCCTCGAGCGCGGCTGGCACCTGCCGCCAGGCTTCCCCTACCTGCCCACCGTCTTCACCGTGCACAACGTGCAGTTCCAGGGCGAGGCCGACATGGCCGACACGCTGCGCTGGCTGCGGCTGGGGCCCGAGGTGGCCAACAGCTACCTGCACCATTTCGGCGCCGCCAACGCGCTGCAGGCCGGCGTGGGTTTCGCCTCCCGCGTGACCACCGTGAGCCCCAGCTACGCCGAGGAGCTGCAGCTACCCGAGTACGGTTTCACCCTGGACGGCACCTTCCGCTCCGTGGCGGGCAAGACGGTGGGCATCCTCAACGGTATCGACGACCAGGTCTGGAACCCGCGCACGGATCCGCACATCAAGGCGCGCTACGACGAGGACGATCCGGCGGGCAAGGCCGAGTGCAAGAACGACCTCACCAAGGAGTACGGCCTGGACGCGGAGCGTCCGCTGCTGGCGGTGGTGTCGCGCTTCGCGGAACAGAAGGGCATAGACCTCGTTGTCGCCGCGGCTCAAGGGCTGCTGGAGATGGGCTGGAACCTGTTCTTCCTGGGCACCGGCGATCCGGGGCTGGAGGCGGACGTGCGGGTGCTGGGCTACGAGCGCCCTGGTCAGGTGGCGGCGGTCATCGGCTACGACGAGGCGCTCTCGCACCGCATCTACGCCGCAGCCGACGCCCTGGCCGTGCCCAGCCGCTTCGAACCGTGCGGCCTCACGCAGATGATCGCCATGCGCTACGGAGCGCTGCCGGTGGTGCGCGCCACCGGCGGCTTGCGCGACACGGTGGCGCACGGCCGCACGGGCTTCCTCTTCGAGCACGCCACCCCGGACGACCTCCTCGAGGCGGCTAAGGAGGCGCGGCTCACCTACGGCACCCCGCGGTGGCGCGGCATGCAGCGCGCGGGCATGCAGCTCGACCTGTCCTGGGACTCGTCGGCGCGCCGCTATGCCGAGCTCTACGGCAGCGTGCTACCGTCTTAGCCGTGAAAGCCGATGCCCCCAACGACGCCTTCGAGGCCTCCAACACCGAAGACGCCGACGCCCCGCAACCACCGTCCGACCAGCCCACGGAGCCAGCCGACTGGCGCACCCTGACCGAGCAGGGCCGCTTCGTGGCCGCACGCAACGCCTACCTGGTGTCCGGCGAGACGGACCCCGAGGTCCGGTCCGGCCTGGCCGCGCTGGTCGACATGCAGGAACTCCTGCGGGAACGCTCCTACGGCCGGGCCATAGAGCGCCTGGAACGCCTTGATTCCCGGCCCACTTTCGCCCCGTGGGACCGGATCCTGGAGGAGCTGAAGACGCTCAAGGATTCCGCCTCCGCCCTCGACCGCCGCGACCCCGACCTGGCGCGCGAGCTGCTGAGCGAGCTGACCAACCCGTGGTTCGCAGCCGAGGTCCTGGCGCAGCTGGGCATCACCGAGGTCTACGACGGCAACCTGGAAGAGGCCAGCGCCATGCTGGAGCGCGCCGTGGAGATGGACCCGCAGCACTACCGCGCCATCACCAACATGGGCAACCTCGCCCTAGAAGCCGGGCAAGTTGACGAGGCCATAGAGTTCTACCAGCGCGCCCTCAAGATCGAGGAGGATTTCCCCAACGCGCACCACAACCTGGGGGTGGCCTACCGCAAGAAGGGCCAGCTCAACAAGAGCGTGCGCTCGCTACGCCGCGCCCAGCGCACGCAGCAGCGCCACGAGGTGGCCGAGGCGCGCGAGAGCATAGGCAAGTGGGCCGGCCCCAGCTTCGCCAAGTACCTCAAGTGGATCGTGTGGGGCGTGATCATCGTCGGTGGGTACTTCCTGCTGCGGTGGGCGGGCGTCATCTAGAGCGCGGGCACGCCTTGTAGCTCGTTGGCACCACTGGCACGGAAAGCCGGCGGGAGGCGCGTTGTCCTCCCGCCGGCTTCCTAGTTGCCTATGCGGTTCCGGCCTCCTGGGCCCTCACTCCACGGTGACGCTCTTGGCGAGGTTGCGCGGCTGATCCACGTCGCGCCCCAGCCGGTTGGCCACCTCGTAAGCGAGCAGTTGCAGCGGCACCGCGTCCACGATGGGCGACAGCGCCTCCAGCGTGCGCGGCACGCGCAGCACGTGCTGCGCGTGAGCTGCCGCCCGCTCGTCGTCGTCGTTCACCACCGCTATCACCAGGCCGTCCCGCGCGCGCACCTCCTGCATGTTGGAGATGGTCTTGTCGAGCAGCGCGGAGGCCGTGGCCACCACCACCGTCGGCAGCTCCTCGTCTATGAGGGCTATGGGGCCGTGCTTCATCTCGCCCGTGGGGTACGCCTCGGCGTGGATGTAGCTGATCTCCTTCAGTTTCAGGGCGCCCTCCAGCGCCGTGGGGAAGTTGACGCCGCGGCCCAGGTAGAGGGCGCTCCTGGCGTTCTTGATGACCTCCGCCACCGCGCCGATCTCCTCGCGGCGCTTCAGCACCGCCGAGACCTGGTTGGGCAGCTCGCGCAGGCCCTGCACCAGCGCCCGCGCTTCGTCGTCGCCCAGCGTGCCGCGGGCCCGGCCGAACCAGAGGGCGAGGAGCGAGAAGGCCGCCACCATGCCCGTGTAGGCCTTGGTGCTGGCCACACCGATCTCCGGGCCGGCGTGGATGTAGAGCACGTCGTCCGCCTCGCGGCTGATGCTCGAGCCCTTGGCGTTCAGCACGGCCAGCGTGCGGGCGCCGCGGCGCTTGGCCTCGCGCAGCGCTTCGAGGGTGTCGATCGTCTCGCCCGACTGGCTCACCACGATGCAGAGGGTGCGCCCATCTATCACCGGTTCGCCGTAGCGGAACTCCGAGGCCACCTCCACCGTGGCGGGCAGGCGCGCCAGGCGGCGGAGCAGCACGGCCCCGACCTCGCCCGCGTAGGCGGCCGTGCCGGCGGCGGTTATCACCACGCGCTCCACGCTATTAGGGTCGAGAGCCAGGTCCAGCTCCACGTCCATGCCGCTGCGCGACAGTCGCCCGCCCAGGGTGTTCTGCAGCACGGTGGGCTGCTCGTAGATCTCCTTCAGCATGTAGTGCTCGAAACCGCCCTTCTCGGCGGCCTCGGCGTCCCACTCCACCCGGTCCACCGTCCGCTCGCGCGGGGCGCCGTCCAGGCTGGTGACGCTCACGCCGTCGCGGCGGATCTCGGCCACGTCGCCGTCCAGCAGGTAGACCACGTCGCGGGTGTAGGGCAGCAAGGCGGGCACGTCGGAGGCGAGGTAGTTCTCGCCCTCACCCAGCCCCAGCACCAGCGGGCTGGTGTGACGGGCGGCCACCAGCGAGTCGTGCGAGGCGTGCGCCACCACCAGGGCGTAAGCGCCCTCCACGTGAGCCAGGGCGGCGCGCACCGCCGCCGCCAGGTCGGCGGGCAGGCCGGCGGCCTCGCGGGCGGCGTAGCTCTCCTCCACCAGGTGCACCAGCACTTCCGTGTCGGTCTCCGAGAGGAAGATGTGCCCGGCGGCGCTGAGGCGCTCGCGCAGCTCCACGTAGTTCTCGATGATGCCGTTATGGATAACGGCCAGGCGCCCGTCCTCCGAGAGGTGCGGGTGGGCGTTCGTGTCGTTGGGCCGGCCGTGCGTGGCCCAGCGGGTGTGGCCCAGGCCCAGGCCACCGATCACCCGGGTGCCGGCCATGGCCTCCTTCAGCACGGACAGCTTGCCGGCGCGCTTGACCATCTGCAAGGAGTGCGGTGCGATGTTCGGCACCTGACCGTTGGTCTGCGGGTTGCTGGGGTTCAGGACGTTGCTCAGGTCGTTGATGACGAGGCCAGCCGAGTCGTAGCCGCGGTACTCGAGGCGCGACAGGCCGTCCAGGATGACCGAGGCAGCCTCACGGCCGCCGACGTATCCGACGATTCCACACATAGTTCAGTTGTCCTCCGCTTGGAGAAAGGATGTTGTAGACGTGCGTTGGTATCCAGGAGTGCCCAGGGGGCGGAGTAACCCGACCTTGGCAAGGTGCTGTACTGCTCGGCAAATTACCCCGGACGTCGTCGAGTGAGGGGGTGGTTCTCAGGAGGGGCCCGCAGACTTGCGCTGGGCGGCGTGCGCCACCAGCGTTCGCGCTTTCGGCTCGGAAGGTCGCTAACCTTCCTGGCCTATCCTCCGGCGCCGCGTGATACGGCTATCGGCCCGGAGGCCCTCCACCTCGTCACCAGGCTGCCGTGCGCCACCGTGCGGCGTTACGGCGTTCGTGCCTGGGCTTGCGCTACCTCGGCGTCCTTGCTTCTCGTCCTCCGCGTCACCTCCTACTAGCAGATTTGTACCACTAGTAGCCTACGGTTTCTCACGGGGTTATCACTCAGTTCCAAGGATCGCCTTGCACGAACCAGCTCCGCAGCGCCTGGTACGTGTTCTGCGTCAGCTCGCTCTCGGGCGGTTCGATCAGCGGGTAGAGCACTATCCGCCGGCCGACCTTCACCAGGGGCGAGGCCTGCAGGGTGCTGGACATGCCGAAGGGCGCGTTGACGGGCGGGTAGTAGATGGCCCGCTGGTCCGCCACGTGGCGCTCGATCGGTAGGCCGGTAACGAGGGCTACCGTGAGCGCCAGCCCCAGGACCAGTCCGCCGAAGCCGCCGGCCACCTTGCTGGGCCAGCGCTGGCGCAGGCCGGGGGTCACGAGCCGCTGCGACAGCAGCGCCAGCAGCACCCCGCCGATCAGGGCGGCTATCAGCGCGAGTACCGGGCTACGGGTCCCTACGACCAGCAGCGGCTTGAGCAGCAGCACCGCGCCAACGCCCACCACCAGGCCCACCAGACGCCGCTGCGCCCCGAAGGCGGTGGTCACCGCGACGATAAGCACGAGCACAGCGTCGATCCAGGTGATTCCCATCATGCGCGCACATCGTATCCCGCCTCCCTCACGCTGCTGATGACATTCTGCATAAGGTCGTCGACCTCGCCATCGGTGAGGGCGCGCTCCGGAGCGCGGAAGCGGAACCTCAGAGCAACGCTCCGTTGGCCCTCCTCGAGACGGCCGCCCTGGTAGACGTCGAACGGCTCGAGGCTCATGAGGAGGGGCCCGGCGGCGGCGGCGCAGAGCGTAGCCAGGTCGCCGTACGGCACGGTGGCTGGCGCGATGATGGCCAGGTCGCGCTCCGCGTAAGGCTGCCGGTTTATCTCCTCGAAGCGTATGACCGTGCCCGCCAGCGGCAGGGCCAGCTCGGCCAGGTAGACCTCACCCAGCTCGTACTCCGCCGCCACTTCAGGATGCAGGCGGCCGGCGTAGCCCACGTGCTCACCGTTCCAGGTCACGCGGGCGGCCACGCCCGGGTGCAGGTAGGGCGTGTCGGCCGCCGGGTCGCTCACCGGCTCCATGCCGAGCTCCGCGCCGACCAGCCCGGCCAGGCTCTCCAGGATGCCCTTGAAGCTGAAGAAGTCGGCCGCCAGGCCGTCGCCCCGACCGTTCGAGGCGCGGGGGCCACGGGTGAGTAGGGCGAGCCGCTCCACCTCCTCGTCCAAGAACACCCGTCCGACCTCGAAGAGCCCGAGGGCGGGCAGGCGCCGGTTGGCCACCGCCGCTGCAAGCAGGCCCGGGTAGAGGGCCGTGCGCAGCACGCCGCGCTCCACGCCCTGCGGGTCGCTGAGGAACACGTGCGGGGCGGGCGCGCTGGCGCGCCGCAACTCCTCCTCGCCGGTGAAGACGTAGCTGATGGTCTCCTGCAGGCCCATGGCGGCGAGGCGCGCCTTGAGCGTCCGGTGGGTGGGGTCGGACTCGGAGGGCACGTAGTGCATGTTGGGCACCGTCTCGCCGATGTGCTCGTAGCCGTGGAGGCGGGCCACCTCCTCCACCACGTCCTCCTCGATGCTCATGTCGTAGCGCCAGCTGGGCGGCGTGACCTGCCAGTGGTCGTCGCCCTCTTCCGTCACCCGGCAGCCGAGCAGCTCCAGGTAGCGGCGCTGCTGCGGCAGGGGCACGTCGAAGTCCATCAGGAAGTGCACGCGCGAGGGGCGGAAGGAGACCGCGGGGCGCTCGATGTCGTGCCCCACGCTGCTCACGCTGCGGTCCACCGTGCCGCCGGACAGCTCGGCTATCAGCGAGGCGGCGCGGGCCGAGGCCAGGAGCTGCAGGTTGGGGTCCACGCCCCGCTCGAAGCGCGTGCGGGCGTCCGTGACCAGCTTGTGCCGCTGGGCGGTGCGCCGCACGGTCACCGGGTCGAAGTTGGCCACTTCCAGGGCCACGTCAGTGGTGGCTTCGCTGACGCTGTCGTGGCGGCCGCCCATCACGCCCGCCAGGCCGATGGGCACCGAGCCGCCGTCCTCGCCGGGCGTGGCGATGAGCAGGTCGGCGGGGTCCAGCTCGAGGACCTCCTCCGTGAGGAGTTCGAGCGTCTCCCCCGGCTGGGCGCGCCTGACCTGGATGACGCCCCCTCCGAGCTTGGCCAGGTCGTAGGCGTGCGAAGGCTGACCCAACTCGAAGGTGACGAAGTTGGTGACGTCGATGAGGTTGTTGCGCGGCCTCAGGCCGATGGCGCCTAGGCGCCGCTGCAGCCACACCGGGCTGGGGCGCACCTTCACGCCTCTTATGCCCCTAAGGGTGAAGCGCGGGCAGCCCTGCTCGTCGTGGACCTCGATAGCCAGGCCGTCATCGGAGGGTCCGGCGCCCTCCGCGGGCTCGCCCATGTCGAGGCCGTGAGCCGGGTGCTCGTACGCCACGCCGAGCTTGGCGGCCACGTCGCGCGCGATGCCCAACATAGAGAAGGCGTCGGCGCGGTTGGGCGTGAGCTCCACCTCGATGATCGTCTCGGGGCCCCACAGCCCACTCAGCGCCGCGCCCACGGGCGCGTCCTCGCCGAACTGGATGAGCCCGCCGGCGTAGTCGTACAAGCCCAGTTCGCGCGGGCTGCAGAGCATGCCGTTGCTGGCCACGCCTAGCATCTCGCGCTCACCCACTCTCAGGCCGTCCGGGCCGTCGCCGGCGGCCGGCAGCACGGCGCCGGGCAGCGCCAGGGCCGTGCGCATGCCCACGCTCACCACCGGCGCGCCGCACACCACCTGGTGCTCGCTCGTACCGTCAGTAACCACGGTGCGCTTGAGGTGCTCGGAACCCTCCATGGGTTCGACCTCGAGTACCTCGGCCACCACCACGCCTTCCGGCACGCCCGGATGCTCGACCACGTTCTCCACGGCTAGCCCCAAGCCGTCCAGCAGGTCCACCAGCTCGTTCACAGGGGGCAGCGGCTCCTTGAAGAAGGTCTGTAGCCACGAGAGGGGCAGCTTCACAGGATCCCCCTGAACTGCTCCAGTACGCGCATGTCGCCCTGGTAGAAGTAGCGGATGTCGGGTATGGCGTAGGGCACCAGCGCCAGGCGTTCGATGCCGAACCCGAAGGCGAAGCCGGTGACCCCCTCGTAACCCACCGCCTCGAACACCTTGGGGTGCACCATGCCGCAGCCGCCCAGCTCGAGCCACTCCTCGCGCCCCGTGCGGGGGTTGGTCCACCAGATGGCGAACTCGGCGCCGGGCTCCACGAACGGGAAGTAGGTGGGCTGCAGGCGGGTCTTGGTGCCGGGCCCGATCAGCGCCTGGGCCATCTCGTTGATGGCGCCGCGCAGGTCGGCCATGGTGATGCGCTCACCCACCACCAGCGCCTC
>CAZPWN010000037.1:0-16433 GCA_964590475.1 uncultured bacterium
CCACGGCGCAACCCGGCATCAGGTTCGCGGGGCCGCACGGCTTCGAGGTCGTGGTAGGGCGCAACGCGCGGGACAACGACAAGGTCACCTTCGGCGTGGGCCGCTCCCGCGACGTCTGGCTCCACGCGCAGGGCTACCGCGGCTCGCACGTGATCATCCGCTCCGGCGGCAAGGAGGTGCCGTTCGAAACGGTCCTCTTCGCGGCGCGGCTGGCCGCCGGTTACTCGGAGGCGTTCCGCTCCAGCAACGTGCCGGTGGACTACACGCTGCGCAAGAACGTCTGGAAGATCAAGGGCGGCGCCCCCGGAGCCGTGAACTTCACGCAGCACCGCACGGTCTACGTTGATCCGGCGCGCGACGACGCCGGCGCCCTGGGTGAGGACGCCGGCTGACCCGACCGGGGGCGCTGTGCGAGAAGGCCGCGCTCAGCCGGCCTGACCGGCTGAGCCGAACAGGCGCATGCGCTCCGCCACCACCTGGCGCATCTCGTCGCGGGCGGGGCCCATGATCTTGCGCGGGTCGAACTCCTGCGGCTTGCCCTGCAGGGCCTCACGCACGGCGGTGGTCATGGCCAGGCGCAGATCGGTATCCGTGTTGATCTTGGCGATGCCCTGGGTCACGGCCTGCCGCACGTCGTCCTCGTGGATGCCAACGGCGCTGTCGAGCGAGCCGCCGGCGGCGCGGAAGCGCTCCACCAGCGCGGCCGGTACGCCCGAAGCGCCGTGCATGACCAGGGGAGCGGCCACCCGCTGGGCTATCTCGGTGATGCGGGCATGGTCGATGTAGGGGCGGCCCTTGCCCTTGTTGGCGCCGTGCGAGGTTCCGATGGCGACTGCCAGGTAGTCGGCGCCGCTCTCCTGCATGAACCTCTCGGCCTCGTCCGGGTCCGTGAGCGTGGCCTCCTCGGCGCTCACCACCACGTGCTCCTCGATGCCGCCCAGGCGGCCGATCTCGGCCTCCACCGTCACGCCCACCGCATGGGCGGCGTCCACCACGCGGCGCGTCTCACGCACGTTGGTCTCCTCGTCCTCGTGCGACATGTCGATCATCACCGAGGTGAAGCCGAGCCTTATGGCGCGCATGCACGATCCGAAGCTGGAGCCGTGGTCTAAGTGGATGGCCACGGGCACGGTGGCCCGCTCGCTGAGGTGCTTGACGATGGTCACCAGGGCGGAGCCGCCGTACTTAAGCCCGCCCTCCGAGAGCGCCACGATGACGGGGCTGCGCGTCTCCTCGGCCGCCTCGATGATGGCCTGGGTGATCTCCATGTTGTTGGTGTTGAAGGCGCCCACGCCGTACTGGCCGGCGCGCGCTGCGCTGAGGATCTCGAGTCCGGTTGCTAAAGACATGGGGCGAGTATACGCACGCGGGCGCGTACCCGACGGGAGCAGCGCGCCCCAAGGGCGCGGCCTGGGGGAGTTCCGCGGGCGTAGCTTGCGTGAGCCCCGCGCCTAGGTCCTCTCGCGCGGCTCCTCGCCGCCGGGTTCGGAGGGAGCCACCTCAGATGTGGCGGCGTCCTGGGGCTCGGCCGGCCGCTCCTGGCGGGGCGGCAGGGGCGGCGTTGCGGTGCGGCCGCTGACGAAGCCGGCCACGGCGGCGCCGAAGAGCGAGAGCAGCAGGCTGCCGGGGTCCGCCGGGTTGAGGAACACGAGGGCGAGCAGGAGGAGCAGCGAGGAGAGCACGCGCCCGCCGAGGGAGCGAGCCCGGTTCTTGGGTTGGTTGGCGCGGAGCGCCATGACGTGAACCACCATGAAGGTGATGGCTAGGATGACGAAGTAGAGCCAGATGGGGATGTTAGCCAAGAACGTCATGAGACCTCCGGTAGGTGCGGCAGGGCGCGGAGCGCCGCCTGGCAGCTGGCGGCCACGGCAGCGGGCACGCGCCAGTGCGCCTTGTCGCGCTCACCGACCGCGTTGCTCACGCCCCGCACCTGGTAGAGCGGCACGCCGAGCGCCGCGGCCACCTGGGCCACGGCTGCGCCCTCCATGGACTCGACCGCCACGCCGTGACGCGAGCGTAACAGCTGCGCCGCGCGGGGGTCCGCCGTGACGGCTTCGGCCGTGCCGAAGTCCAGCGCCGCGTGACCCAGTTCTTGCGCCAGCGCCCGGGTGCCCGGGGCTAGTTGGATGCGGTTGAAGGTCGCTTGCGGGCGCGCCTGGGTGGAGGGCAGCAGGGGGAAGCCCAGGCTCTCCATGCCGCCCCACTCCGCGCCTTGGCCCACCCCCGTGTCGAGATGCGTGTCGGAGAGGGCCCACACGGCCTGACCCAACTCCAGGCCGGAGCCGGGGTAGGCGCCGCCTATGCCCACGAGGAGGAGCGCGTCGGGCCTGAAGGCGGCCACGCACAGCGCCGTGAGGGCGGCCGCGTTCACCTTGCCCACGCCGGTGGCCACGGCCACGCACGCCACACCGTTCAGGGTGCCCTCGCGGGCACGCCACCCGTCCGGCAGGGCGGGTGTGGCGCTTGCCACGGCTACGAACGCGCCCGCGAGGGGCGCCACCTCGAACTCGGTGGCGCTCAGTAGCAGTACCCGGGGCGGCACCCTCGCTGTCAGCCTAGCGTCAGGCAGCCCTGGCGGGCATGTCCAGCAGGGCCCTCACGAAGGCGGCGGCGTCGTACGGCTGCAGGTCGTCCTGGTGCTCGCCCACGCCGATGAACTTGATGGGGATTCCCAGCTCCCGCGTTATGGGCAGGAGTATGCCGCCCTTGGCGGTGCCGTCCAGCTTGGTGACGACCACGCCGGTCAGCTCCACGGCCTCGTTGAACCGGCGCGCCTGCTCGAGCCCGTTCTGCCCCGTGACGGCGTCGAGCACCAGCCACGTCTCCTTCGGCTCGTTCGGGTCAGCCTTGGCGATGACCCGCTTGACCTTCTTGAGCTCCTCCATGAGGTTGTGCTTGGTGTGCAGCCGGCCCGCCGTGTCGACCATGAGCAGGTCCGCGCCCTTGGCTATGCGTTGCTGCGCGGCGTCGAACGCCACGGAGGCGGGATCGCCGCCGTCCGGACCCGTGACGGTGGGGATGCCGATGCGTTCGCCCCACACCGCCAGCTGAGCGCTGCCAGCCGCCCGGAACGTGTCGCCGGCGGCGAACATGACCTTGCGGCCGTGCTTCTGGTAGTAGGTGCCGAGCTTGGCGATGGTGGTGGTCTTGCCCACGCCGTTGACGCCCACGATCATGATGACGTTGCCCTTGGGCTCCACCAGCTTGCGGGTGACGTCCAGGTCGAAGCCCACGCGCCTGAGCTTCTGGCGCATGCGGTCGGGCTCCAGCTGGTCGAGGAGCGCCTTCTCCAGCGCTTCCACGAACGGCGTGCCGCGCTCGCGCTCCTGCTTGGCGTCGGCCACCACCGTGGCGGCCAGCTTGGCGCCCACGTCGGCGCCTATCAGCGCGAACTCCAGGTCGTCCCAGTCCATCTCCCAGGCGCTCGCCGCCGGCGTGGTGGCGGTGTCGGCCCCCATGCCGGAGCGCGTGCGGCCCAGGCCCTGCCGTAGCCTCTCGAACCAGTTCATGAGGTGGGCTCGTCCCCGGCACCCTCCCGGGCGGCCTCCGCCTCGGCGCCCGCGGCGAACGCGGGGCCGCGGCTCTTGCTGTGGCTCTTGCGCGCCTGCTCCTCAGCGGCCTTGCGAGCCCGCTCCTCCTCAAGCGCGCGTTGCGGGTCGTCGTCCGGCAGGCCGGCGTCGATGAAGGTGAGCGCCTGGCCGATGCGTCTCAACGCCTCGCCCTTGCCCAGCACCACTATCAGGTCGGTGACGCCCGGCGCCTGCGTGGTGCCCGTGAGGGCGGCGCGCAGGGGCATGAGCACCTTGCCCATGGCCACCGCCTGGTCCTGCACGTAGTCGCGCAGCATGTCGTCCACGCCGTCGTAGTCGAAGAACTCGAGCATGGAGAGTTCCCGCTCGACCCCCTGCAGGTGCGCCTGGCCGGCGGCCAGCTGCTTGCGGGCCGCCTCGTCGTAGCGCAAGGTGTCGCGGAAGAAGTAGCCGGCCTGGTCCACTAAGTCCATCAGCGTCTCCGCGCGGGGGCGCAGCACGTCGACCACGTCCAGCAGGTAATCCTCATCGTCCCACTCGTAGCCTGCGGCCTCGAACAGGGGCTTCACCCGCTCGGTGACGTCGTCGAGGCTCAGCTCCTCGCGCAAGTACCGGGTGTTGAAGAAGCGCAGCTTCTTGAGGTCGAAGATGGGCCCGCCGAGCGAGACCCGGTCGATGTCGAACTGCTGGATCATGTCGTCCACGCTGAAGACCTCGCGGCCGTCGGGCATGCTCCAGCCCATGGTGGCGAGGAAGTTGAGCAGCGCCTCCGGCAGGATGCCCTGCTGGCGGTAGGAGTCCACGGAAGTGTCGAGCTTGCGCTTGCTCACCTTGCTGCGGTCCGGGTTCCGCAGGAGCGGCATGTGGATGAACTCGGGCAGGTCCCACCCGAACGCCTCGTAAAGCAGCAGGTGCAGCGGGGTGCTCGAGATCCACTCCTCGGCCCGGATGACGTGGGTCACGCCCATCAGGTGGTCGTCCACCACGTTGGCCAGGTGATAGGTGGGGTAGCCGTCGCTCTTGAACAGCACCAGGTCGCGCACCTCGGTGGCGGGGATGGAGACGTCGCCCCTCAGGCGGTCGACGAACGTGACCTCGCCGTCGTCGGGGGTTATGAGGCGCACCACGTGCGGTTCGCCTGCGGCGGCGCGGCGCTCCTGCTCCTCCTTCGGCATGCTGCGGCCACGGCCGTCGTAGCCCAGAGGCCGGTTGAGGCGCTTCTGCTCCGTGCGCATGGTCTCGAGCTCCTCGGCCGTCTCGAACGCGCGGTACGCCTTGCCGGCGTCGAGTAGCTGCTGCACGTGCTGCCGGTAGGTCTCCAGGCGCTCGCTCTGCCGGTAGGGGCCGTTGCCCCCGCCTATGCCGGGGCCTTCCTCCGGCTCTATGCCGAGCCAGTCGAACATCTCGAGGATGCGCTGCTCCGCTCCCTCCGAGTAACGCTGCCGATCGGTGTCCTCGAGCCTGAGGATGAACTTGCCGCCGTGGTGCTTGGCGAAGACGTAGTTGAACAGGCCGATGTAGGCCGTTCCTACGTGGGGATCACCGGTAGGCGATGGGGCTATCCGGGTGACGACTTCCATTCAAGACGCCTCCTAATGTTGGCATCATAGCGTGACCGCAAGTGGCTGGAATCGCCGGCAATACGCGTGCCATGCGCGCGTTCCCGCCGGTCAGGCGATGAAGTTGACGTAGAAGAGTGTGAACGCACCGACCACCCACAGGTAGGGCGAGAAGGCGCGGAACTGGCCACGTTTCAGCAGAGTGAACACGAGCATCAGGGCCGCGTAGCCCACCACGAACGAGGCCACGGTCAT
Source organism: uncultured bacterium (assembly GCA_964590475.1). Classification (GTDB taxonomy): domain Bacteria; phylum Deinococcota; class Deinococci; order Deinococcales; family Trueperaceae; genus JAAYYF01. Next base: position 5,345 of record CAZPWN010000037.1, read on the forward strand.
GGCGATCAGCGGCGCGAGCTGGATTTCGGCGCTCCGAACCTCTCCGAAGCCCAGCAGCGCCACCCCGAACGAGACCACCAGGTAGAGCAGGAACGAAAGCTTGGGAGCGAGTTCCTTGTCGGCGCCGCGCGCCAGCAGTGCGGCAATGGTGGAGCCCGAGCGGGAGATGCCCGGGATGACCGCCAGGCCCTGGACGGTGCCGGCTATGAGGGCGTCGAGGAAGGTGATCTGCCGGACGCTGTGCTTGGGGCCGGAGCGCGGGGCGAACCAGAGGATGAAGCCGGTGATGATCAGGGCGATGGCCACGGGCACGGGCCGGTTGAGCTCGTGGAACACCGAGCGCATGGTCAGGCCGAGGATGGCCGTGGGGATGGAGCCCACGATGACGAGCAGCGCCAGACGCCAGCCCTCCTCCTTGCGGCCCTCGGCGGAGACGAGGCCGCGGAAGAAGCCGGTGAACGCCTTGGCCACGTCCTTGAAGAGGAAGATGAACACCGCCAAAAGCGTGCCGGTGTTGGTGGCTATGTCCACGTACAGCTCGAGCGAGTCGCCCCAGCCCAGGAAGTAGTTGGCCAGCACCAGGTGGCCGGAACTGCTGACAGGCAGGAACTCGGTGAGACCTTGCACGATGCCAAGGACGACGGCTTGGATGACGCTCATCTACTGCTCCAGTGCGCTGCGGGGCCGGCCGGCCGCCTGGGAGTGGAGTGCTGCAAGAACGAGGCGAGGCGGTGCCATGGGCACACGCCTCGCCAGGTGGTCGTAAGGTTGCTCGCCTAGGCGAACAGTGAGCTCAGCGCTTGCTGAACTGGGGAGCGCGGCGGGCCTTCTTGAGGCCGTACTTCTTGCTCTCCACGATGCGCGCGTCGCGCGTAAGGTGGCCCTTCTCCTTCAGCACGGGGCGGAAGTTGGGGTCGAGCTTGAGCAGCGCGCGGGCCACGCCGAGCTTGATGGCGTCGGACTGGCCGCTGGGGCCGCCGCCCTTGACGGTGATGACGGCGTCGAAACGACCCGCGGTGTTGGTGTCCTTGAGGGGCTCGAGAGCCTGGACACCCACCAGGATGCCGCGGAAGTACTCCTGGAAATCACGGCCGTTCACGGAGATGCGGCCGCTGCCAGGGCGAAGGAATACGCGGGCGACGGCTTCTTTGCGTCGACCGGTTCCGTAGAACTGTTCCATCAAGCCAACTCCAACTTCTTGGGCTGCTGCGCCTCGTGGGGGTGCGCCGCACCGGCGTACACCTTGAGACGGCGGATGAGGCGGCGCCCCATGCGCGTCTTGGGAAGCATGCCCCAGACCGCGCGCTCCAGCACGCGCTCGGGGTGCTTGTCGAGCATCTCGCGGGCGGTGGTCTCACGCAAGCCGCCCTGGTAGCCGGTGTAACGGGTATAGACCTTCAGGTCGAGCTTGCGCCCGGTGAAGGTAACCTTGTCGGCGTTGACCACGACGACGAAATCGCCGCCGGGCTGGTTGGGGGTATAGGTGGGCTTATGCTTGCCCTTGAGGACCGAAGCGATCTGCGTTGCCAGGCGACCAACGGTCTGACCCTCTGCGTCTATCAAGACCCAGTCGTTGGTGGCCTCCTTCGGAAAGTAAGTCTTCACGGTTGTCACGTCCTAGCGCTTATTACGATTCAAGGCTCTGCCGTTCTGATCGGGGCGGCAAAGTTGAAGCCAAACGCTAATCTAGCACGTTCCGCTGCGGCATGTATAGATGCGGCTTGCCGTGCCCCTCGGCCCCCGCGCCGCTACCTTGAGCCGGTGCGTCGTTACCTGTCGCACCATACCGGTAAGATGACATCCGTGACCCTGTACCGCCGCCGCCAAGCAGAACCGGAACAGCTCGGTCCCCAGCAGAAGCCGTAAGGGAAGCCCTACCGCATGACCCACGACCCCACCGCTCCCTCCCTGCCCGACTTCCTTCGGAACGTCCGGCTCGAGCCGTGGGGCGTGGACTACCTGGGCTCCGTCCAGGACGCTGCGGGCTTCGCTGACCCCGGCCCGGAGGAGGGCGGTGACGGGAATGCGCAGCCGCTCGAGGCAGGCGCGGTGGAGGTGGAGCTGCCGCTGTCCGATTGGCGGCCCCTGGCCGGTGACGGGGGCCTGGACGTGGAGCGCATACTCTTCCTGGACGGCGTGAGGCGAGTCGAGGCCCGCCTCCTCCTGGAGAACGCCCACCTGTCGTTCGGCGTCCTGGGCAGCTCCGCCGTGGCGGCCGTGGCCTCGGCGCCCGGCGTGGGCGTGGCCGCGTTCGAGGGAGAGCCGCTCGTGCAGCGCTGGTGCGCTTTGGCGGGCGAACCCTCCGGATCCGGCATGCCCGCCGGGCACGGCGCCCTGACCGTGCAGGCCCACGGTGGGGGCCAACGCCTTGCCTACCAGGTGACCATCACCAACGAGAACGACGTAGACGCACCCGTGCGCCTGCTGCAGGAGCGGATGCTGGCAGCGGAGCGCAGCCTGGCCGCCCGGCTGCTGCCCGAACTGGGCAACGGTCTCCTCATCTGCGACGGCCCCCGCCCCCTGCTGGGCTCGGACGCTCGCGTGCTCGGCTACATCAAGACGGTGAAACTCCAGCGGCTGCCACGCCCGGCGCTCGACGTCGTGCGCTCGCTGGCGGCGGGGGAGAGGTCTCCGCTCTACCTGGTGGGCTCCGGCGAAGCGGCCCGGTTCGAGTGGTACCTGAGGCTGCGCGACCCGGGCGCCTGGGCGCACACGCTGGCCGGTAGCGTACGCCTGCAGGCTTACGCCGGCCCCAGGCCGGAGGCGCACATCGCCTGGGCCCAGCGGGTGGCCGACTGGAGCTGCGCCACGCTGCCCCGCTACGCCACGAGGAGCCATCAGGACCCGCGCGCGCCGCAGCAGCTTCTACCCGTGCGGGCCCTGGAGGCGACGCTGAGGCGCCGCCTCGGCAGCGCACCACTCATCAGGCGCCGCGTCATCGCGGCGCTCACAGCAGGGAGCAACGGTCAGTGACGGAACCCAACACACGAACCTCAGGCGCCGGCCCCATAGGCCGGGTACTCGGCACGGAGGACGCCACGCCGGTCTCCTTCTGGTTCGCCGTCAGTCCGGGCTGCCGGGCGCGCCTGGACGACGTGGTGACCCTCACCACCGAGGACCCGGCTGGCGAGGGCCGCGGCGTCACCTACTACGGCGTGATCGATCAGGTGCGCCGCCGGCACGAGGGCGTGCAGTTCGACAGCGACACGGAGCTGATAGCGGAAGGCCTCATGCCGGCCGAGGTGAGTTACGCCGCGCACGTGCTGGTCACCCGGCTGGATCCGGAGGAGTACCTGCCGCCCAGGCCCGGCGACGCCGTTCACCTGGCCCAGGGCGAGGCGCTCGAGATGGCCCTCTACGTGGACGGCATGGGCGCGCGCCTGCCGGCGGGGGTGCTCAGGAGCGGCGACCCGGCGTACATAAACCTCGAGTTCATCGACGGCACCCGCGGCGCCCACGTGAACATCTCCGGCATCTCGGGCGTGGCCACCAAGACCAGCTACGCTCTCTTCCTGCTCTACGCGCTGTTCCACGGCAAGGACGGCGCCAGCGGCGCGCCCCTGCTGCGCGATCCCAGCGCGGGCCGCGCCGTGGTCTTCAACGTCAAGGGGGAGGACCTGCTCTTCCTGGACCAGCCCAACGCCCGCTACGAAGCGGAGGAGGCGCGCTACGCAGCCCGGCAGGGCGCGCACCGCAGCCGCTACGAGGCGCTGGGCCTCGAGGCGGGGCCGTTCGAGAGCTGCGCGCTGCATAGCCCGCCCAGGGCGCAGGCGGGCGACGCGCTCGTGGCCGACGTGTCGCAGCGCGAGGGCGTGAAGCCCTACGTGTGGACCGTGCGCGAGTTCTGCCAGCAGCGCATGCTGCCGTTCGCCTTCTCCGACGTGGGCGCCATGTCGCAGCTCGAGTTCCTGCTGCAGCACGTGGAGGAGCGGCTCTTCCAGCTGGCGCAGTCGCAGAAGGGCGACGCCGCCTACCTGGAGGTCACGGACTACGTGCCGCCCGAGGACGAGGAGCGCCGCGTGGCCGGCCGCATCGGCGAGGACGACGGCCTCAGCTCCGAGCAGTTCCTGCAGCGCGTGGCGCCCGTCACCCGGCTTTCGAGCTTCGGGCAGCTGGTGGATTACGTGGAGCACAAGCTCCTGCTGCAGGGTGCCGAGGAGGAGGACGACGACGGCGCAAGGCAGAAGGGCGGCGACCCGCGCTGGATCGCGGCGCAGGGCAGGGGCACCCGCGAGGCGCTGGTGCGCAGGCTGCGCGGCGCTCAGAAGCACCTCGCCAACCTCATCCGCGGCGATCTCGGGGTCAAGGCGCGGGCCGGCGCCCGGCTGGAGATCCTGGGCGGCGAGTCGCAGGTGCACGTGGTCGATATCCACCAGCTCGCGCCCCTGGCGCAGATGTTCGTGGTGGGTGTGGTGCTCAAGGGCCTCTTCGCCGCCAAGGAGCAGGGGCAGAGCGGCAAGCTGTTCGTGGTGCTGGACGAGCTCAACAAGTACGCACCCGCCGAGGGCAGCAGCCCCATCAAGGACGTGCTGCTGGACATCGCGGAGCGCGGCCGCAGCCTGGGCGTCATCCTCATCGGCGCGCAGCAGACCGCCAGTGAGGTCGAGCGTCGCATAGTGTCGAACGCCGCCGTGCGCGTGGCCGGGCGCCTGGACGCAGCCGAAGCGGAGCGCCCCGAGTACCGCTTCATGCCCTCGAGCACACGCCTGCGCACCACGATCCTGGCCCCGGGCACCATGGTGGTGCACCAACCGGACGTGCCCACGCCCGTGCTGCTGACCTTCCCGTTCCCCGCCTGGGCCACCCGCGCCGAGGAGCGCGAGATGATCGTCAGCGACGACGAGGCCACCGCGCTGCTCCGCTGATAGCGGTTCAGCGGTCCGGCCGCCTTTCAGCCAGGCCGACGCAGGCCTTTCGGCAGGAGGCTGCGCACCACGCCTCCGCTGCGCTTGCCCCAGCCCAGCGGCAGACCGTCGACCTCCACGCGCAGGTAGCCCGGTTCTCCCTCCGCGGGTAGGTCCGCCCCCCGCAGGTAGAGCGTCACGCGTTCGTCCTCCGGGTCCAGGTCGAGCCGCCTAGCGGCTGCCCCCGGAGGCAGCGCCATGGCCAGCGCGTGAGCGGGCTCCACCCTGGTGGAGCGGGCGCCCTCCCGCACTCGGCCCAACTGCAGACCGTGGCGCAGCCAGCGCAGGCCCTGCAGCCCGAGCGCGCCTCCGGACCAGCTACCTGACACTTCCTCGGGCTCCCACACCAGCCACTCGCCCTGGAGGCCCGTCGGCGTCAGCCGTAGTGCGGCCTCCTCCGTTAGCCCGTCCGCCCCGAACTCCCGCCAGGCGTCGAGGGCCGCCCGGCTGGGAGGGCGCAGCCCCTCCCGCTTGGGTCTCCGCGAGCCACCGCCACCGGTCGTGGCGCTGCTGTCGGATTCGGGCGTAGCCGGGCGCCGCAGCAGCGCGACGAAGTGCCCCTCGCCGGGAGCGCGGTGGGGCCAGATCCGCGCGGCGCCGGCCAGCTCGGCTAGCGGCTCGCCGCCCGACCACTCCGGCCTGCCCGCTGCGGTGCCCGGCAGGTCCAGGGGCACGAGCTCGAAGCCGCTAGCGGCCAGGAAACGCGCCACCGTGCCCTCGTTCTCCTCGGGCGCCAGGGTGCAGGTGGAGTAGGCCAGGTATCCGCCCGGCTTCACCAGCCGCGCCGCTTCCGTTAGTAGCTCGTCCTGGCGGGCGGCGCAGTGCAACACGTTCTCCATGCTCCACATCTCGCGGGCGTCCGCCGACTTGCGGAACATGCCCTCACCGGAGCAGGGGGCGTCCAGCAGCACCCGGTCGAACCGGGCCGGCCAGGCCTGGGCCAGCCGCGCGGGCGTCTCGTTGGTGACGGTGGCGTTGGCCACGCCGCAGCGCTCCAGGTTGCCCACCAGCGCCTGCGCGCGCTGAGGGTGCACGTCGTTGGCGACCAGCCAGCCGCGCCCACCCAACAGGGCGGCAAGGTGGGTGCTCTTGCCGCCCGGCGCGGCGGCCAGGTCGAGCACCAGATCGCCCGGGTCGGGCGCCAACGCCTCCGCCACGGCGGTGGCTGCGGGGTCCTGCAGGTAGTAGGCGCCGGCCAGCTGGTACGGGTGGCGGCCCGGCGTGCGCAAGTGGCTCGTGCGGGTGGGCGGATCGCCGGCCACGTCCTCCCCGGCACCGGTCGAGACAGGCTCGCGCCCCGCTGCGCCCTCCACCACGAACGCGGACTCACACCACGGCACGGGCGCCAACTCCCACGGCAGCTTCTCCAGCAGTTCCGTGACGGTGCCCCTAAGCGTGTTCACGCGCAGGCCCACGTCCGGTGGCCGCGTGAGCGCGCGCATGAGGTCGGCCGCCTCCTCCTCTCCCAGGAGGCGCTGCATGCGCTCCACGAACGCCTCGGGCAGGCGCTCCACCCGGGCGTCGTCATCCAGCGGCGGGTCATGGCTGGCGGTCACGCCGGGATGATAGCAACCGCCTCGCGGATCACGGACGGAGGCGTGCTCCCTTCCGGGCGTCGTTAGTTGTCGCGCTGGCTTCGTACACTCGGAGGTATGAAGCTGCAACGCCGGAACCCCTGCGCGGGTGTCGAGTCCGTTCTCGCCCCGTCCGTACCCGCCCTGGAGGCCCCCCGGTGAGGATCCTCCACACGGCGGACTGGCACGCGGGCCGCACCCTGCACGGCGCCGACCGCACGCCCGAGGTCAGGGCCGCTCTGGAAGAGCTCGCCGACATCGCCCTCGAAGGGCGCGTGGACGCGGTCGTGGTGTCGGGCGACGTCTACGACTCGCGCAACCCCAGCGCGGCCGCCGAGGACGCGGTCTACGACTTCTTCCTTCGCACGGGCGCCGCGGGTATCCCGAGCGTGGTCATAGCCGGCAACCACGACTCGCCCGCGCGCTTCGACGCCGTCTCCAAGGTTCTCGAACTGGCCAAGGTACGGACGGTCGGCACGTTCAGGCCCGCGGGCCAGGGCGGACTGGTGGAACTCGAGCTCGAGGCGGGCCGCCTCAAGGTGGCGGCGCTGCCCTTCCTCTCCGAGCGGCGCATGATCGACGCGGACGCGCTCCTGAGCACGGACCTGGGTACGCAGCGCGATAGCTACCGCCAGGTCATGCGCAAGCTGGTCAACAACCTGACGGCCGGCTTCGACCACCGGAGCGTCAACCTGCTGGCCATGCACACCACCTTCGAGGGCGCCACGCTGGCCAACTCCGAGTACGCCTTCCACTGCACCTCCAGCTACACCGTGCCGCCCTCCATCGTGCCGGACTCCGCCAGTTACGCGGCGCTGGGGCACATCCACAAACCGCAGGCCATCGAGGGGCTGCCCGAGAACAAGGCGCGATACGTCGGCAGCCCCCTGCAACTCGACTTCGGCGAGGTCGGCGACGCCAAGTTCGCGCTGATCGTGGAGGCGGAACCGGGCAAGCCGAGCCGGGTGACCGAGGTACCCCTCAGCGCCGGCCGACGGCTGTTCCGCGTCAAGGTCACCGAGGACGAGCTGGACGAGCGCATGGACGAGATCGCCGAGCTGGACGGCTGGCTCAAGCTCGTGATCGACTTGGAGCGCATGCGGCCGGGCCTGAAGGAGCGCCTGCAGCAGAACCTCCCCAACCTGCTGACGGTCGAGCAGGTGCTGCCGGGGGAGAGCAGCGAGGAGCTCGAGAAGATAGACCTCAACGCGCTCTCGCTGGTGGACGCCTACCGCACCTACCTGGAGGAGGAGAAGGGCATGGAGAAGCCCGAGGAGCTGGTGGCCCTCTTCCAGACCCTGCACGACGAGGTGAGCGCGTGACGCCGCTGGAGCTGCAGCTCGAGGGTTTCACCGTCTACCGGCAGCACACCAAGATCGACTGGCAGGGGGCGGAGACGGCCCTCTTCGCCGTCACGGGGCCCACGGGCGCCGGCAAGTCCACGCTGCTGGACGCCATCACCTACGTGCTGTACGGCAAGACCGCTCGCCTGGGCGGCAGGGGCCTCGGCGGGCTCATCAGCCCGGGGGCCGAGTCGCTCTTCGCGCAACTCACGTTCCGCACCGGCCGCGGCGTCTACCGCGCCACGCGCGTGGCGCAGCGCCGGAGCAGCGGCGTGGGTACGGAGGTGCGCATAGAAGTCGCCGACCCGCAGGCCGCGGGCGGCTGGCGCCAGCTGGCGGAGAGCGAGCGCGTGAAGGACGCCAACGACGCCCTCGAAGAGATCGTCGGGCTCGACTACGACGGCTTCACGCGCGCCGTGCTGCTGCCCCAGGGCGCGTTCGACGAGTTCCTGCGCGGGGACGCGGGGCTCCGCCGCCAGCTGCTGGCCTCGCTGCTGGGCCTCGACAAGGTGGAGCGCATCCAGCAGCTGGCCTCCAGCAAGGCCAGCGAGCTCAAGGGCGAGGCGGACGCGCGCCGCGCCCTCCTGGCCGCAGAGTACGGCGAAGTGGGCACGGAAGCCATCAACCAGATCGAGCGCGAGGTCGAGGAGCTGTCCGCGTGGATCGACAGGGAGGCGGCTGCCACCACCGAGCTGGAGACCACCCTGGCTTCCTGGCGGGCGAGCGCCAAGCTCCTGGCCGAGAAGGCGCGCCTCCTGGAGAAGCGCGCGGCGCTGACCCGCGCTGCTGAGCGCATGACAGAACTCAGACGGAGAGCCGAGCGGGCCAGGCGAGCGAGCACCGTGACGCCTCACGTGCAGCTGGTGGAGGGTAGCGGCAAGAAGGTCGCCGCCGCGAAGGCGGCGGTCGAGGCCAGGACCTCCGAGCTGAAGGCGGCCGAGGCCAGACTGGAGAGCGTAAGGAGTGGGGCCGAGCGGACGCGCCAGGAGGGTGAGCGCGAGGCCGAGGACCTGAAGCGCGAGATCGTGGCGCTGCAGGAGGCGCAACCCCTGGAGACGGTGCTCACGGAGCGCGGCGGCTCGCTGGCGATGGCAGCGGAGGCGAACAGGAGCGAACTGCTCGACGCCTCCTCCTGGCAGACCCTCCGCGACTCCGCCGCCCTCATCAGACCCTTCGAGCAAGCGGTTTCCGCTCACGCGGCGGCGGTGCGGCAAGTCGAGAAGTTGCGCGGTGAGCGTAAGCAGCTCGAGGAAAGCGTCGACAGGGAGTCGGCGGAGCTGAAGGAACTGCTGGAGAAGGGCAAGCGCCTGCGGGAGGAGTACGACGCGGCCGAGGCCGAGTTAGAACGCGCGCGGCGCGCCGACCTGGCCGCCGCCGTCCGCGCCGGCCTGAAGGTGGGAGACCCCTGCCCCGTCTGCGGAGGCGTGCTGGGGCAGCACGGGGGAGCCGTGCACGGGGAGGCCGGCCACGCCGCGGAGTTGGAGGCGGCCAACTCCGCCCGTGACGCGGCGGAGAAGGCGCTGGAGGCGGCCCGGCGCGAGTACGAGGCGGCGCGCACCGCGCTCACGCGGCGGGAGACCAACCTGGCCAACGCGGCACAACTCGTCGAGACGGCCGAGTCGTCCGCTACAGGGGCTGCCGCGGCGGTCGCCGACGCGGTGGAGGCTCTCCGGCGGCACGGTATCGAGCCGCCCGAGGCGGCAGCTGGCGCCGCCATCGACGCGGCAACTACTACTCCCTACCCCGCTGACGCGGGCCAGCGGCTAAGGGCGCAGGTGGAGGAGCGGCAGGCCGGCGCACTGGCCGCCCACGCGGCCGCCGTCGTGGAGCGCCTTGCCGCGGCGGGGCTCGCGCCTCGTGCCGGCCTCGGGCTGAGTGAACTGGCGAAGCAGCGCCAGAAGCGTCTCGAGACGCTGCAGAAGGAGCTGCAGGCGCTGGAGAAGCAGGCCGACGCGGCCGCCACGCAGGTCGAGGTCGCGCGCGGGCGCCTGACCACGGCCACCGAGAACCATGCCCTCTTCCTGGAGGACCAGAAGCAGGCCCAGGAGGGCCTCCTCGCCGCCACCCTGGCCGCCGGCTTCTCGGACGCGGACGAGGCGGCCGCCGCCGCGTTACCGGCGGCCGAACTCCAGGCCATGGAGGCGGAGGTGAAGGGGCACGAGCAGGAGATGGAGAAGGTGGACCGGCGCGACGTGGAGCTCGCCGCGGAGCTGGCTGAACTGCCACCCTTGCCGGACGCCCCGGGCCCCCTGCGGGAGCAGGTAGAGCACGCGGCGCAGCTGACGCGCTCTACCGAGACCGAACTGCAGCAGCGCCAGCAGGAGCTGAACAGGGAACGGCAGCGCTTGGGGGCCGAGCGCGGGCGGCTGGAGCAGGCGCGTGAGAAGCTCAAGCGTTCCGTGGCGCTGCGGCGCGAACTAACGGAACTGGACGCCAGGCACGCCCTGCACCATCAGCTGAACACCGACCTGCACGGGCACCGCTTCCCGGAGCACCTGCTTACCCAGGTCCAGCAGGTCCTCGCGCGCCGGGCCTCCTCCATCCTGCAGCTCGTAACGGACGGCCGCTACGACCTGCGGCTGGAGGCGGGCGACTACCTGGTGGCCGACGCGTGGGCCGGGGGAGAGCTACGCTCCGCCAGGACGCTGTCCGGCGGCGAGAGCTTCGTGGCGAGCCTCGCCCTGGCGCTGGCGCTCTCCGACACCTTGGCTGGGAACGCCGCCCTGGGCGCGCTGTTCTTGGACGAAGGCTTCGGCACGCTCGACCGCGCCACGCTGGAGTCGGTCACCTCGGTACTGGAGTCGCTTACCAACGAGGGGCGCATGGTGGGCGTCATCACCCATGTGCCGGAGCTCAGCGCCCGCCTGCCCGCGCGGCTGGTGGTCACCAAGGAGCCGAGCGGCTCGACGGTCACGTGGGACACCTGAGAGTTCAGTTGCTGGGGTCGTCGGTCTCCGGCGCCGGTTCCGGCCGTACGTCGGTGTTGCCTTCCGGCTGACTGCCGTCCGCTTCGGGCGGCGTCTGGGGCGGTTTACCTGGAAGCTGCTGGATCTCCTCGATGAAGCGGTCCACCGAGTCGAAGTCGTGATAGACGCTGAGGAAGCGGATGTAAGCCACGGCGTCGGCCTCCTGCAGGAAGCGCAGCACGCGCCGGCCGATCTCCTCGCTCGATATCTCGGGCGCGTTGGTCTCGTCCTCGAAGCCGTACGCGAACTCGCGGATCTGCTTCTCGCTCACGGGCCGCTTGTTGGACGCGATGCGCAGCTTG